>CAKORZ010000047.1 GCA_934101685.1 uncultured Bacilli bacterium | reverse complement strand
AGTAGAGCAATTAGAAGATCCTGCTTTAGCCAAAGGTATTGTAAAAAGAGATGTAGTGCAAATAATTACTCCTGGTACTTTAATTGATTTAGGATTAAATGAAAGAAGAAATAACTACTTGCTTGAAGTTGAAGAAGCAGGAAATAATTATATATTAAGTTATGTTGATTTATCTACTGGAGAAATAAGCGTTTTAAATATAGATAGAACTTTTAATGCATTAAAGAGCGAAATAGAATCTTTAGAGTGTAAAGAAATAGTAGTAAGTGAAGATTTTGATAGTGAAATGATTCTTAAAATAAAAGAAAATTGTAGATTAACAATTTCTTATCAAAAGGAATTAGCAGATGAAAAAGAATATGCTCATATTAGTGAAAATGTTAGTGATTATAGACAAATTAAATCTATTAATAGATTGATTGGTTACTTAATAAAAACGCAAAAAAGAAATTTAGATTATTTAAAGAAAGCAATAGTTATTACTAAAACAGAACTATTACAAATAGATGGATATTCTAGAAATAATCTAGAATTAACAAGAACACTTAGAAGTGAAGATAGATATGGATCATTACTTTGGATACTAGATAAGTGCAAAACTGCGGCAGGATCAAGAATGCTAAAAAGATGGATAGCTAATCCATTATGTAATGAAAAAGCAATTGATGAGAGATTAAAAATAGTAGATAGTTTTGTTAATAATTTTATATGTAGAAAACAAGTTATAGAATTATTAAAAGAAGTTTATGATTTGGAAAGATTAGTAGCAAGAATTAGTTATGGTAATGCAAATGCTAGAGATTTAATTCAATTAAAGAGATCATTAAGTGTAGTTCCTGATATTAAAAACTTATTAAAAGATAGTGGAGAAATGGATTTATTTGTTTTATCAGATAAGATAAAAGCATTGCCTGAAATAGTAGATTTGATTGATAGATCTATTATAGAAAATCCTCCTTTAATAATAAAAGAGGGTGGAATAATTAAAGAAGGCTTTAATAAAGACTTAGATGAATTAAAATATATATCACATAATGGTAAAGCTTTTATTGCAGGTATTGAGGCTAGCGAAAGAGAAAAGACGGGTATTAAGAGTTTGAAGGTTGGTTATAACAAGGTATTTGGTTATTATATTGAAATTACTAATTCATATCTTGATATGGTTAAAGATGAATTTGGTTATATTAGAAAACAAACTTTGACTGGTGCAGAAAGATTTATCACTAATGAGTTAAAAGAAAAAGAAGATATGATTTTAAAGGCAGAAGAAAAAATTGTTAAATTAGAGTATGAATTATTTAGTGAAATAAGAGATAAAGTAAAAGAATATACAGAGCAAATTCAAAACTTAGCAGATATTTTATCATCTGTTGATGTTTTAAGTGATTTTGCAGAAGTAGCAGTAAGTAATGGCTATGTAAGACCTAATTTTAATAGTGATGGAGTAGTATCTTTAGAAGAAGTAAGACATCCAGTATTAGAACAATTGGTAGGAAAAGAAAACTTTGTTAAGAACAATGTTTATATTGATAATGAAAAGTTCTTACAAATTATTACAGGTCCTAATATGGGTGGTAAATCTACAATTATGAGACAAGTTGCTATTGCAGTAATCATGGCTCAAATTGGTAGTTATGTAGCATGTAAAGAGGCAAGTTTATGCTTGTTTGATAAAATATTTACTCGTATAGGTGCAAGTGATGATTTAACAACAGGTAAGTCTACATTCATGGTAGAGATGATGGAAGCTAATAATGCTTTAAGAAACGCTACTAGTAATTCATTAATTATTTTTGATGAAATAGGTAGAGGAACATCTACTTATGATGGTATGGCTTTAGCACAAGCAATAATTGAATATATTGCAGTAAATATTAAAGCAAAAACATTATTCTCTACTCACTATCATGAATTAACATTCTTAGAGAGTAAGATTGATGGAATAGTTAATAAAAATGTAGCCGTTTATGAAGAAAATGATAAAGTAACGTTCTTGTATACACTTCAAGATGGATGCGCTAATAAATCATATGGTGTTAATGTTGCACGTTTAGCTCATTTACCAGAAACTCTTCTTGAAAGAGCGAAACAAATACTTGTTAATTTAGAGAAAAATGATAATACAAGTGCTATGAAAAAAGAAGTAATTATAAAAGAAATAGAACCAGAATATGTAAAGGAAATAAGAAATATAGATCCATTAAATATGACTCCTATGGAGGCTCTTAGTTATTTAGTGGAATTAAAAAATAAAATGAATTAGGAGGTATAAAAAAATGGGCTTTATAAGAGAATTAGATCCTTCTTTAGCAAATAAGATTGCAGCAGGAGAAGTAATAGAGAGACCGGCGAGTGTAGTTAAGGAGTTAGTAGAAAACTCTATAGATGCTGGTGCTAAACTAAATGAAATAAAAATAAAAGAAGCTGGAAAGAAAACTATTATCGTTAGTGATAATGGCAAAGGAATGGATAAAGAAGATGCCCATTTAGCGTTTAAAAGACATGCTACTTCTAAAATTATAAAAGAAAGAGACTTATTTAATATTCATACATTAGGATTTAGAGGAGAAGCATTACCTTCAATTGCTGCAGTTGCAGAAGTAACTATAGAAACTTGTAAAGGAGAAGTAGGTACTAGATTAAAATTAGTGGATAGTAAGGTTGTTGAAGATACTGTATGTGCTTCTAGAGTAGGGACTACTATTAAAGTAGAAAACTTATTCTATAATACTCCTGCTAGATTAAAATATTTAAAATCAGATAATGTTGAAATAGCTCATGTTAATGAAATTGTTTCTAAATTAGCACTTTCGCATCCTGATATTGGTTTTACTTTATATGTTGATGATAAAGTTAACTTCTTTAGTACAGGAAGAAATGATACATTAGAAGTTATTTCTAGTTTATATGGTATTAATGTAGCAAGAGAAATGAAGAAATTCAGTAGTAGTACTGATGATTTTGAGATAACAGGATATACTAGTTCTCTTGGAGTATCTAAGGCTAATAGAAACTTTATTATTACTATTTTAAATGGTAGATGTGTAAAGATGATAGGAGTTACTAATGCTGTTATTGAAGCCTATAAAACATATTTAAGTGATGATAGATTTCCTATAACAGTTATAAATATTACTGTAGATCCAACATTAGTAGATGTTAATGTTCATCCTGCTAAACATGAAGTTAGATTATCTAAAGAAAGAGAATTAAAAGAATTAGTAGAGGAAACTATTAGAGAGTTATTTAAAGTTACTGATATTGCTCCTAGAATTTATAATGAACCAGCTAGTAAAAATGAACAAATAAAATTAGATGTTGATACTTTTTATAATAGGGAAGCTTATTTTAATACTAATGAAGAATTACCTATAAATGAGAATTTGATACAAGAAGAAAAAATAGAGTTAGAGCAAGTTATAGATTATTCAAGTAAAGAGAATACAGATAAAAAATATATAAGGTTAAGACCAATAGGACAATATCACGCTAAATATATACTAGCATATGATGATAGTGCTTTATATTTAATAGATCAACACGCAGCAGCAGAACGTATTAATTATGAAAAGTTTCAAAGAGAATTAAATAATCAAGATAATTGGTCATATACTGATTTATTAATACCAGTAGTAATTAATGTAAGTAATGCTCAAGCAATAAGAATATTAGACTATATAGATAATTTTAAAAAGATAGGTATAGATTTAGTTCCTTTTGGAATTAATGCTTTTAAAGTTAATTCAATACCTTTATGGGTTAAAGAATCTAATGTTAATGAATACATAGATGAGATGATTGAACAAGTGTTATCGTCAAATGGAAGAATTAAAGTAGGAGATTTAAGAATTAAGGCTATTGCTACTTTAGCATGTAAAGCATCTCTTAAAGCAAATAAAAATTTATCACTTGAAGAAATGCAAGTTTTATTAGATAACTTATTTACATGTAATAATCCTTTTACATGTCCTCATGGTAGACCAGTTATTATAGTTTATAGTGATTATGAACTAGATAAAATGTTTAAAAGGATTGTTTAAGATGAATAAAGTAATAGTTATTGTAGGACCTACAGGAGTAGGTAAAACAAAACTTAGTATTGAGCTTGCTAAGTATTTTCATAGTGAAATAATTAATGGAGATAGTGTGCAAGTATATAAAGAATTAAATATTGGAAGTGCTAAAGTAAAGGAAGAAGAAAAGGAGAATATTAGACATCATTTATTAGATATTAAAAACATTGAAGATAATTATACAATTTATGATTATCAAAATGATGTTAGAAGTAAGATAAAAGAGTTTAATGACGCTAATTTATTGCCAATTATTGTAGGTGGTAGTGGCTTGTATCTTAAAGCAGCTTTATATGATTATAAGTTTAATGATGAAGAGAGTAAGGATAATTTATATGAAGATTTATCTAATGAAGAAGTATATAAATTATTAATGGAAAAAGATGAAAAAGAAGCTTTAAAGTTACATGTTAATAATAGAAAAAGAGTAGTTAGAGCGCTTAATATTATTGAAAAGAGTAAGACTACTAAAAGTGATATTTTAGAAAATCAAGATCATAAACCAATATATGATATTTGTTTTATTGGGTTAACTTTACCTAGAGATGTTTTATATGAAAGAATTAATGAACGAGTAGATATAATGATTAAAGAGGGTTTAGTAGAGGAAGCTAGAAATTTATATAATAAATATAAAGATAATAATTATAAATCATTACAAGCAATAGGATACAAAGAATTATTTTCTTATTTTAGAGGAGAAATTACTCTAGATGAAGCGATTAGTCTAATAAAGAAAAAGTCTAGGAATTACGCTAAAAGGCAATATACTTGGTTTAATAACCAATTCAATACAAAATGGTTTAATGTTAATTTAGATAACTTTGATGAAACTGTTAAAGAAGTTAAAGATTATGTGAGGGATTATAATGGATAATAGGTTTGAAAGAAATGAACTTTATTTTGGAGAAGAAGTTTGTAAAAAACTATCTTTAATAAAAGTGTGTGTAGTAGGAGTAGGTGGAGTAGGATCATATGCAGTAGAATCTCTTGCTAGATTAGGAGTTAGTAACTTTGTTTTAATAGATAAAGATAAGGTTGATATTACTAATATAAATAGGCAAATAATAGCATTACAATCTACTTTAAATAAAGAAAAAACAAGTGTTTTAAAAGAAAGGGTATTAGATATAAATCCTAATGCTAAAGTAAAAGAATATTCAATGTTTTTAAACAAAGAAACAATAAATACAATTATAGAAGAAAAACCTGATTTTGTAGTAGATGCAATAGATACAATTAGTTGCAAATGGGAGTTAATAAAATTATGTTTAGATAATAATATTGATTTTATAAGTAGTACTGGTATGGGAAATAGAATGGATTTAACTAAATTAGTTATTACTACTTTAGATAAAACTAATTATGATCCAGTAAGTAAAAAACTTAGAGAATTAGTAAGAAAAGATAATAGATTAAAAGATATGAAAAAAATTAATGTCGTGTTTTCAAATGAATTACCAAAGAAACAACAAACTATTGTGAATGTAAATGGCAAAACGATGAAAGAAACATGTCCACCTGCGAGTATTATGTTTGTACCATCAGCAGCGGGAATGCTATGTGCATATTATATAGTAAAAAATGTTTGCGATAAAAAATAAGACTATTCTTAGTTAAATTGTTGCACCAAAAAATAGTAAATGTTATTATTTTAATATCAGGGGTTGATAACTTATGAAAATATTAGTAGATGTAATAAATGTTGATGATTTGGATGATTATATAGATAATAATGTAATACCATTAGCGGTATGCACACCTAAAAGTGGGGTTACTTCTAAAAGACAAAATAATTTCTTAACTAAGTACTATGATAAGGTAGTAGATAAGAGAGGTTGGGTTAGTTATTATTGTAATGTTACTAATGCAAATAAATGTAGAGAAATGGATTATAAAGAAGTAAAATTTGCAGATGGTAGTGAAGAGAAAATTATTGGATTTGAATTAGAAGAATGTAAATATATTGACGATAAATACATTCCTGTTCCTAATTTTGCTTCAGGTAAAAAGTTAGATGTTTTCTCACTTGTTAAAATGATTAGATTAAAGGTAGAAGATATTAAAAAAGAAGTTAATGATTAAAGGTAAGTTAAACTTGCCTTTTATTTTAAAAATATAATATTAAGGGGGAGAGATACTATGTTTAAAACAGATATAGAAATAGCTAGAGAATGTAAAATGGAACTAATTAGTGGAGTAGCTAAAAAACTAGATATTAGTGATGATTATTTAGAGATGTATGGTAAGTACAAGGCTAAAATAAACTTAGATATTTTAAAAGATTTGAAAGATAAAAAAGATGGTAAGTTAGTGCTTGTTACTGCGATTAATCCCACTAAAGCAGGGGAAGGAAAGACAACAACTACTATAGGTCTTGGAGAAGCCTTTGCTAAGTTAAATAAGAAAGCTGTTTTAGCTTTAAGAGAACCATCAATGGGTCCAGTATTTGGACTTAAGGGAGGAGCAGCAGGTGGAGGATATGCACAGGTTGTACCTATGGAAGACATAAACCTTCATTTTACTGGAGATATGCATGCGATCACTAGTGTTAACAACTTAATTAGTGCTTGCATTGATAACTCTATTTATTTTGGTAATGAATTAAATATAGATCCTACTAGAATAGTTTGGAAAAGATGTGTTGATTTAAATGATAGAGCTTTAAGAGAAGTTACAGTAGGGCAAGGTAATAAAAATGGTGTAGAGAGAAAAGATGGCTTTAATATTACTGTTGCTAGTGAAGTAATGGCTATTTTGTGTTTGTGTAAAGATTTAGATGATTTTGCTTATAGAATTGGGGAAGCAATTGTAGCTTATACTTATGATAATAAAGTAGTTAAGGTAAAAGATTTAAAAATAGTAGGTTCTTTAAAGGTGTTAATGAAGGATGCAATTAAACCTAATTTAGTTCAAACATTAGAGAACACTCCAGTTTTAATTCATGGAGGGCCATTTGCTAATATTGCTCATGGATGTAATTCTTTAATTGCTACTAGTCTTGGTTTAAAGTTAGCAGATTATTGTATTACTGAGGCAGGGTTTGGTGCAGATTTAGGAGCAGAAAAGTTTTTAGATATTAAATGCAAGGAAGGCAATTTGAAACCTAATGCAGTAGTTGTAGTGGCTACAATTAGAGCATTAAAGATGCATGGAGGATTATCTAAGGAAGAATTAGATAAAGAGGATTTAGATTCTTTAAAATTAGGTATTCCTAACTTAGCTAAACATCTAGAGAATATTAAAAAATATAATCTTCCAGTAGTTGTAGCAATTAATAAATTCTTTACTGATACAGATAGTGAAGTTAAATTATTGCTTGATTGGTGTAAAGAAAATGATTATGAAGTAGCATTATGTGAAGGATTTGCAAAAGGTGGAGAAGGGGCTATTGAACTAGCTAAAAAAGTAATTGAGGCTTGTGAAAAAGATAATAGTAAGTTTAAACAAATATATGATGTTAGTGATACTTTAGAAAATAAAATTAAAACTATATGCAAAGAAATATATGGAGCAAGTAATGTTATATATAGCGAGACTGCTTTAGAAAACATTAAAGCTCTTAGAGAAAATAATTTAGATAATAATTTATTAGTATGTATGGCTAAAACTCCAATGTCTTTAAGTGATGATGAAAAGGTAATAGGAAGACCAAGTAATTTTGATATTCATGTTAGAGAGATTCGCATATCTAATGGCGTAAAGTTTGCAGTAGTTATTACAGGTAGCGTTATGACAATGCCAGGACTTCCTAGAGTTCCTGCTGCTACTAAGATAGATATGGACAGTGAAGGAAAGATTGAGGGATTATTTTAATGGAATATAAATTAAATGATATAGCTATTACTAAAAAAGCTCATCCATGTGCTACTAAATGTGACAAATGGAAGATCATTAGAGTAGGTGCAGATGTTAAGATAAAATGCATGGGATGTGGACATACAGTAATGCTAAGTAAATATAAATTTGAAAAAAGTGTAAAAAAAATAGAAGTAAGCGAGTAATTTTAAGAAGGTTCCTTATATAGATATTAAGGGGACCTTTTTTGATACAGTTAAAAAATATAAAAAAGAAATATAAGAAAAAGTTATTATTTTCCAATGTTAATTTAGTTATTAATGGCCCAGGTATTTATTCATTTATAGGAGATAATGGATGTGGTAAGACAACTTTATTAAATATAATAGGGAAAATAATAAAGCCTAGTAAAGGAAAAATAAAAAATAAACATAAAACTATTTTTATATCTCAAGAGTTACATTTAATAGAGAACTTAAAAGTTAAAGATTATTTTAAAATGTTTAATATAGATATAAATGTTTTAAAGAGTTTTCATCTTTTTAATAAGAAAGATAATTATTTAAAAGAATTATCTTTTGGAGAGAAGCAAAGAATTATATGTATATTAGGAGTGCATTCTAATAATGAAATAATAATTTTTGATGAACCTACTAGTCATTTAGATAAATATAATGCTTCTTTAATAATGAATTGTTTAAAAAGAATTAGTAAAGATAAAATAATTCTTTTAGTTAGCCATGACTTAAACTTTATTAAGAAATATAGTGATGAGATATATGAAATAAATAATAAAAAAGTGGAGTTAATAAAGAAGAAAAATAATAAAAAAGAAGCTTTAAAAAGAAGTAAACCTAAATATAAAATAAGAAAATATAAAAGAGTATCTTTTAAGAATAATAAGAGAAATAATTTTATCTTTTTTATAATATATTTTTTTGTTGGTTTTATGCTTTTGTTTACTTCAAATTTGAGGGAATATTTTAATAATGTGTGTGATGAGAGTATTAGTAATTCTTTAGATTATAATAAGTTTTATTTAAAGGAATGTGAAAAGAAAAGTGAAGAAAATTTAATAATTAAAAGATGTTTTAATATAGGAAGTAAAACAAAAGATATTTTAAAGAAGAATAACTATATTATTTATAATAATTATGATTTATTAATGAATAATTTATATGATATTAGTAATTTTAATGTTATTAGAAATAATAATGTTAGTTTGAAAGAGGGAAGATACCCTTTAAAAATAAATGAGATAATAGCTAATGATGATTATAAACTAAATGATAAGATTACTCTTAAAACAAATAAAGTAATAAATAGTGATAAGGTGGATATTTACTCTAATACTTTAGAGTTAGAGGTAGTGGGTATTGTTAATAAAGATTTATTTAATAAGAGTAATAGTTATTATTTGGATTATGATCTATTAGATAGTTATTTAAAGAAAGAAAAACTTATAAATAATAAAATTAATTTGTATGAGTATTTTAATAAGTTAGATATAGATAGTTATAAGTATGTATTGTATTTTGATGAAATTAATTTAGATATTTTTACTAGTAATAATATAGAGTATTTATCATCTTCTTATGATTATTATAATAGTTTAAAGAGCACTATTAATAAGATAGTTTATTCACTTAGAATAATAAAAGTAATAATTGTTATTTCATCTTCTTATTATCTAATTAAATTAACAAATAAAAGAATTAAGATAAAAGAAAATGATTTATTGTTTTTTAAGTGTATGGGTATTAGAAAAAGAAAGATAAAAAATATTATGTTTTATGATTATAATAAATTAATTATTTATTCTCTTTTTTTAGTAGAGATAATTAGTGTAATTATACTAAAAATTATTTTTAATAGTATGTATTTTAGCATTAATAATTTATTAATTATTTATCTGTTTATTTATTCTCTTAGTAAATTAGTTTTTGATTTTTTAGTAAGATGGAGGAAGAGAATATGATAAAGATAAGAGATATTAGTAAAAAATATAAAAAGAGATATGTTATTAAAAATTTAAATTATGAGTTTAATGATGCTGGATTATATTTAGTTACAGGTAAAAGTGGTAAGGGAAAGACAACTTTATTAAATATAATAGGTAATGTAGACCATAAGTATGCGGGTAAGATTTATAGTGATAATAATATTTTATATTTTAAAGATAAAAATATTTTAGCTAGTAGTTTAAGTGTTAAAGATAATATTTATTTGTTTGAAAAAATCTATGATATTAAAATTAGTGATTATTTTAATATAAAAGAGTTTTATAAAAAGAAAGTTAAAAAACTATCACTTGGTGAAAGACAATTAGTTATATTAACTATTGCTTTAAATAGTAAAGAAAAAAGTATCATTTTAGATGAACCTTTTAGTGCTTTATCTATTAACAATTTAGAAAAAGCTTGTTTACTAATAGAAGAAATGAGTAAAGAAAAACTTATAATTTTAGTTAGTCATAATATTAGTTACTTTAAAGAATATAGCGAATTAAATATGGAAAAGTATAGTAAAAGAAAGATTAAAGATTTTAATAGTTTGTATGTTGATAATAAGGAAAAATATAAGATTAGTTATTATTTATTTTATTTAAAGAAAATATTATTTAAGAAGATAATATTTATTTTTTCAATTATCTTTATTTTTACTAGTTTTTATAAGGTTAGGGAGTATTCTAAAAATATAGAGAATGATTATTTAGAGGGTTTAGAGATTGAAGAGGGGAATGTTATATATAGAAAGAATGTTTTAAAAGAAATTAATGAAGATATCTTTTATGAAGTAGTTAAAAAGTTATCTTTATATGTTAGTAACTATAATATTAATTATTATAGTGAGAGATTATATGATAAAGATTTAAGTGTAGATAATTATTATATTGATAATGCTTTTGTGTTATCAAGTATAGAATATATAGAGAAAAATATGAAAGATAACGAAATAGTATTAGGGTTAAATTATCATGAGTTTTGTATGAATAATGAGTTATATTATTGTGATGAAAGTTACGTTAATACTTTATTAATTAATAAGAAAATAAATGAGTTTAATTATTATATTAGTGAGATTTTTTCTAGTGAGTTTACTAGAGTTTTATCTAATAAAAGATTTAATAAAATTCTTAGTAATAATACATATATTGAATATTATTTAGATATTAAAAAAGAATTTGTTAATGAAACTTTTAAGCTAATTAATAGTGATGATTTATTAAATGAATTTACTTTTGTTAAAGTTGGCGAATTAGATAATG
>CAKORZ010000046.1 GCA_934101685.1 uncultured Bacilli bacterium | reverse complement strand
AACCCCAATTGAGTATAGAACTCAACTAGGGTTTAAATAAAATCTTTTTATTGTCTACTTTTTATTGACAACTTCAATTTATTAATAGTTTGAAATCTTTTTTTGTCTAATTATCTAATTTTATCTAAAGTTTGATAAATTATTAAAGTAATCTTTTGCGAAGTCTTGGCTTACTACACCTATAGCCATTAAAATAGAGTATAAAAATGTTAGAACAAGAGCTATAAGAAATAAAAACAAAGTAGCTTTTGCAAATCCTTGTAATGATTTATCAGGGTTTCTTTTAGATGCCCACTTGAATAATATTACAAGTACTATTATTTGACCTACAACAGGAATTACATTTAAAAGAAAAAATCCTACCCATCTCCACATTGTCATAGGTTTGCTACTAGAATCACTTCTTTGTTCTACATACTTAGCTTTATCATCATAATTATCTACTGGTGCACCACAGAAAGCACAGTTACTTGCATAGCTTTCTAATTTTCCTCCACATTTTTTGCAATACATTTTACCCACGTCCCCTTTTTTATATTATAAAACAATTTAAAAGCAATTATCAACAACTAATGTTTGTATCTTTAATAAGTGTTAAAAAATAATATTCAAATATTATGTTAAAATTAATATTAATTGTATAATTAAAGTATAAATAGACAGTTTTGATAAGAGGAGTGATTTATATGGGTTACGCTAATTATGAGAGCATGTTTTTAGGAGAAAAAGATACAAAGATATTTTATAGTGTTAATAAAGTAGATGAACCTAAGGCTGCTGTTATTTTTGTGCATGGAATTTGTGAACATTTAGGAAGATATGATTATATTACTGAGAAGTTTAATAAAGAAGATTATAATGTATATCGTTTTGATTTGAGAGGTCATGGTAAGAGTGAAGGAAAAAGAGGATACTTAGATAACTTTTTTGATTATTTAAGTGATCTTAACTTATTTGTTGATCTTGTTAGAAGGGATAATAAAGATTTAAAACTAATTCTTATTGGACATTCGATGGGTGGATTAATTGCTACAGCATACACTTGTAAGTACCCTAGTAAAATAGATTTACTTGTTATATCAGGTGGAGCTAATGTATGCCCTAATGCCGCAAAAGCATTAAAATATTTACCTTATAATTTAATGGGAAAACTTCAATATGCTAATAAAATGGGTAGTGGAGTTTGTAGTGATTTAGAAGTAGTAGAAAAATATGAAAATGATCCACTTGTTTTGAAAAAAATTAGTTTTAAGTTATTAGGTAATGCATTTATTAAAGGAACTAAATTTGTACATAATAATATTAGTAATATAAAATGTCCTACTTTAGTTATGCATGGTAAGAGTGATGGAATTGTTGAAAGTAGTACTGGAGAGTGGACTTTTAATAATTTAAAATGTAGTGATAAAAAGCTTATTATGTATGAGGGATTATATCATGAGATATTCAATGAAGTTAGTAAAGATAAAGTAATTGGAGATTTATTAGATTGGTGTAATGAAAGGGTGCAAAAGTAATGAAAAAATATCTTTTAGCTATTGATCAGGGTACTACTAGTTCTAGAGCAATCGTGTTTGATAAGAAGGGTGATAAAATCAGTAGTGCTCAATTAGAGTTTACACAGATTTGTCCTCATAGTGGATGGGTTGAGCATGATGCTGAAGAAATATGGCATACTACATATGAGGTTATAAAAGAAGCTATTAATAAGAGTAATATTGATCCTAGTCATATTGCTGGTATTGGTATTACAAACCAAAGAGAAACAACAGTAGTATGGGATAAAGAAACTAGTGAGCCTATTTATAATGCAATTGTATGGCAATCTAGGCAATCTCAAGAAATATGTGAAAAGTTAATTAATGATGGTTATGAAGAAATGATTCATAAGAAAACAGGCTTGCTTTTAAATCCTTATTTTTCTGCAAGTAAAATAAAATGGATTTTAGATAACGTTGAAGGAGCAAGAGAAAAGGCTAGTGAAGGTAAACTATTGTTTGGTACTATAGATACATGGTTAATATGGAAGTTAACACAAGGTAAAGTGCATGTTACTGATTATACTAATGCATCTAGAACATGTTTATTTAATATTAATACACTTGAATGGGATGAAGAATTATTAAAGTTATTTGATGTTCCTAGATCTATGCTTCCTAAAGTTGTTTCTTGTAGTGAAGTTGTTGGAGAGGCTACTAGACTTAAAAAGAATTTTAAAGTTAATATTCCTATTGCAGGTATTGCAGGTGACCAACAATCATCTTTATTTGGACAAGGGTGCTTTAATAAGGGAGATATTAAAAATACATATGGTACAGGATGCTTTATGTTAATGAATACATCTACTACTCCTATATACTCTAATCAAGGGTTATTAACTACAATAGCATGGGGCATAAATGGTAAGGTAGAGTATGCATTAGAGGGTTCTGTATTTATTGGAGGAAGTTCTATACAATGGCTTAGAGATGGGCTTAGAATGTTTAGAAGTTCTAAGGAAAGTGAAATGTATGCAACACGTATTAGTAGTTGTGATGGAGTATATGTAGTTCCTTCATTTGTTGGTATGGGTACTCCATATTGGGATAATGATGCTAGAGGTGCTATATTTGGCTTAACTAGAGCTACAACAAAAGAACATATTATTAGAGCAACACTTGAAGCAATAGCATTTCAAAGTAAAGATGTTATGGAAGTAATGAAAGAAGAATCTAAACTTAAATTTAAGAGTTTAGCAGTAGATGGAGGGGCATGCGCTAATAATTTCTTAATGCAATTCCAAAGTGATATCTTAAATTGTAATATTATGAGACCTACTAATTTAGAGACAACTGCTTTAGGTGCTGCTTATTTAGCAGGGCTTGCAACAGGAGTTTATAAAGATACTGATGAAATAAAGAAATTGAGGGCGATGGAGAGAATATTTGTTCCTTCTAGAACTCTTAAAAATGTTGAAAAGATATATAGTGGCTGGAAACAAGCAGTAGAATCAACTAGGACATTTAAACCTAATAAAAAATAAGGAGAGATAAAGTATGTATGATGTAATAATAATAGGAGCAGGAGTTATTGGTTGTGCAGTAGCAAGAGAATTATCTAGATATAAAGCTAAAGTTTTAGTGCTTGATAAAGAAAATGATGTAGGTAATGTTACATCTATGGCAAATAGTGCAATTGTGCATTCTGGTTATGATCCTGTACCTAAAACTAATAAAGCTAAATATAATGTTGAAGGAAATAAAATGTATGATTTATTAACTAAAGAGTTAGACGTAGAATTTAAAAGAATTGGTTCTTTAACATGCGCAACTAATGAAGAAGAATTTAATGTTATAAAAGGTTATGTTAGTAGAGCAAAGGAAAATGGAGTTGAAGTCCAAATTTTAGATAAAGAAGAAACTAAAAAGATTGAACCATTTGTTAGTGATGAGGTAATAGGTTCTTTATATGCTCCTAGTGCAGGTATTATTAATCCTTTCGAACTATGTGTAGCTTTGGCTGAGAATGCTATTGATAATGGAGTAGAACTTTTATTAGATGAAGAAGTAGTTGATATTAGAAAAGTTCAAGATAAATATGTAGTTAAAACTAAAGATAAAGAATTTGAGAGTAAGATGGTTATTAATGCAGCAGGTGTATATTCAGATAAGATAGCTAATATGGTTAATGATGAGACATTTAAAATAACTCCTAGAAAAGGTGAATATTTTGTGTTAGATCATTTTGAAAAGCCATTTGTTAGTCATGTTATTTTCCCAGTTCCTACTGAGAAAGGAAAAGGAATACTTGTTACACCTACTACTCATAATAATTATTTAGTGGGGCCAAGTAGTGAATTTGTAGATGATAAGAGTGATTTAGCTACTGATAAAATGACTCTTGATAATGTTAGAAAAAATGCTTCTAAGTTAGTTAAAAATATACCATTTAATTATATTATTAGAGAATTTAGTGGTTTAAGGGCTACTAGTTCTACTCATGATTTTGTTATAAATGAAAATGATAATTTCATTAATTTAGGTGGAATTGAATCTCCAGGACTTGCAAGTGCTCCTGCTATTAGTAAAGAAGCAGTAAGACTTGTAAATGAAAAATTACATTTAGAGATTAATAATGATTTTAATCCATTTAGAAGAAAAGTTATAAGACTTAAAAAAATGAGTGAGTCTGAAAGAAATGAATTAATAAAGAATGATAAAACTTTTGGACATATTGTTTGTAGATGTGAAGGTGTTAGTGAGGGAGAAGTAATAGACTGTATTAGAAGAAATGCTGGTGCTAGAACTGTTAAGGGTGTTAAGAAAAGATGTAGACCTGGTTTTGGTAAATGCCAAGGAGGTTTCTGTGAGCCTCTTATAGTAGAAATATTATGCAGAGAGTTAAACCTAGATCCTTTAAATGTTAGATATGATTCTAAAGATTCATATATACTTCAAAGTGAAACTAAGGAGGGAAATAAGTAATGAAAGAGTACGATTTAGTTGTAGTTGGTGGTGGTAGTGCAGGGCTTGCTGCTGCTATTAGTGCTTACGAGAATGGTGTTAGAAATATTTTACTTTTAGAAAAAGAAAAATATTTAGGCGGTATACTTCTTCAATGTATTCATAATGGGTTTGGATTACATGAATTTAAGGAACAATTAGCAGGACCTGAATATGCTCAAAGATTTGTTGATAAGTTTACTAGTTTAGGTATTGAGTATAAAGTAGATACTATGGTTTTAGGTATTAGCAAAGATAAAACAATAATTTATTCTAATGATACTGATGGATATACAGTTATTAGAGCAAAGGCAATTGTTATGTCTACAGGATGTAGTGAAAGAACTAGAGGAGCAATTGCAATTCCAGGAGATAGACCTAGTGGTATAATGACAGCAGGACTTGCTCAAAGATATTTAAATATAGATGGATATTTAGTTGGTAAAAGAGTGTTTATTTTGGGTAGTGGAGATATAGGCTTAATTATGGCTAGAAGAATGACTTTAGAAGGCGCTAAAGTTTTAGGAGTAGCGGAGGTAATGCCTTATTCAAATGGATTAAATAGAAATATTGTTCAATGTTTAAAAGACTTTGATATACCTTTATATTTATCTCATACAGTTAGTAAGATAATTGGTAAAGATAGAATAGAAAAGATAGTTGTTAGTCAAGTTGATGATAAGATGAATTTTATTGAGGGAACAGAGAAAGAGTTTGAAGTAGATACTTTATTATTATCAGTTGGATTATTGCCATCAAATGTTTTATTAGAAGATATGGGAATGGAAATGAGTTCTACTAGAGGTCCTGTTGTTAATGAAATGATGGAGACAAGTGTTGAAGGAATTTTTGCTTGTGGTAATAGTTTGCATGTTCATGACTTAGTTGATTTTGTTACTAAAGAGGGTAGAGCAGCAGGTAAAGGAGCAAGTAAATACCTTAATAATTTAGTAAGTAGAAGTAATGAAGTATTAGAGTGTAAACCTGGTAATGGCTTAAGTTATCTTATTCCTCAATCTGTTAATGTTAGTAATGTAGATGATAGTGTAGAGTTTAAGTTTAGGGTTAGAAGACCTATGGAGAATAAAAAAATAGTAGTTAAAATAAATGATAATCAAATTAAAAAGGTTGTTAAACCACATCTTTTACCAGCAGAAATGGAAACTATTGTTATTAAAAAAGAAGAATTTACTAGTAATGCAGGGAATTTAGTTATAGAAGTGGAGGATATGTAAGATGAAAGAGTTTATTTGTATTGTTTGTCCTAGAGGGTGCCATTTAAAGGTTGATGATGAAGGTAATGTAACTGGTAATTCATGCATTAGAGGAGAAAAATATGGTAAGCAAGAAGCTATTGATCCTAGAAGAACATTAACTTCTACAGTTAAAATAAAATCTACTCTTATTAGAAGATTACCTGTTATTAGTAGTGGTGATATTCCTAAAAATAAAGTTCAGGAAGTTGTTAGATACTTAGATAATGTTGAGGTTAGTGCTCCTATCAAGGTTAAAGATGTTATTGTTAAAGATGTAATGGGGTTAGGAGTAGATATTGTAGCTACTAGAACAATAGAAAAATAATATAAAAATATTTAAGATTGGACTTAACTTATATGAAACAAGTTCAATCTTTTTATTTGAATATATTTTCTTGCAGGAAAATAAAACTAAATAAATTAAATTATATTTTTTTGTAGGAAAACATAAAAATATGTGATATATTATATGTGTAGGTGATTAAAATGATAAAAAGAGAATTGTATTTGTCTAAAATAAGAGAATTTTATGACAAAGATATTATTAAAGTTTTAATAGGTATAAGAAGATGTGGTAAATCTGTTATTTTAAAACAAATTATGGAAGAGATAAAAGAAAATGGAATTGATGATGAGCATATTATTTATATTAATTTTGAAAATATAAAATATTCTTTTATAAAAGATGCTTTATGTTTGAATGAATATATATTAAATAACATAAAAGATGATAAAAAATATTATTTGTTTTTTGATGAGATACAAATTGTAAAAGATTGGGAAAGGGTAATCAATTCTTTTAAAGCAACAATAAATTGTTCTATTTTTATAACAGGTTCTAACTCTAAATTACTTTCAGGCGAGCTAGCTACATTATTGTCTGGAAGATATGTTTCTTTTAAAATAGCTCCTTTCTCTTTTAAAGAGGTAGTAGAGTTAAAAAATTTAAATAGTAAGAATGAAATAGAAGATGAGTTTAATGATTATTTATTATGGGGTGGAATGCCTCAAAGGTTTGAATTTTCATCTATTGATTCTATTAAAGCATATTTATCTGATTTGTATAGCGCAATTATTCTTAAAGATATTGTTAAAAGATTTAATATTACTGGAGTTAGTATATTTGAAAGAGTAATGGAATACTTAGTTACTAATCCATCACAGACTTTTTCGACTAAAAATATGTTATTAGAATTTGAAAAAGAGAATATTCCAGTATCAACTAAAACTATATATGAGTGTTTGGAGTATGCTGAGGCTTCTTTATTAATGTCAAAAGTTTCATCATTTGATATTAGAGGCAAAAGAATTTTAACTAGAAGAGACAAATATTATTTAACTGATTTAGGATTAGGGCAAATTATGAATACAAATAAAAAGTTTCAGTATGGTGCATATCTAGAAAATATAGTTTTTAATGAACTTATTATTCGAGGTTATTCTGTTAGTGTGGGTAATAATAGTAATAGTGAGATAGATTTTATAGCAACAAAACATGGAATTAAAGAGTATTATCAAGTGACATATTTATTAGCGGATGATGCGGTTGTTGATAGAGAATTTGGCGCATATTCAAAAATAGAAGATAATTATCCTAAATATGTTTTATCTATGGATAAATTAGATTTTTCTAGAGATGGGATATGTCACAAGAATGTAATTGATTGGTTATTAAACAAATAAAAATATTTTAAATATTAATGATGGTAACAAATTATATATAAGGAGATACACATATGAAGCATACTTTAATGAATAGAAATAAAGAAGTATTAGTTTGTGAATATCAGCCCTCATTAGGCGTATTTACTGAAATTTATGATGTAAAAAATATTGAGTATGCTTCTTTAATTTTAAATAATGCTTATGAAAAAAATGAAGATTTGAAAATATGTTTATCAGAATGGTTTAAAGGAAGAAGTATTCCTATAGGGAGAGATGATTTAGATTTATTATTAGCTAAATTAAATATTACTACTCCTACTGAATTACTAGATAAAGCGTTTGGACTTTCATTATCTGATCAATATTGGATAAAACCATTTGATTCTAATGTTATGTATAATGATATTAATTTTTTTGATCATGATTTTAAAGACTCAGAATTTGCAAATGCAACATTTTCAAATAACAAAGATACTACTATTAATATTAGTTTAATATCTCCTAACAATACAACTGATGGAAGATTAAAAAAAGCGTGGATTATAGAAGATGGTAAAAGATATTTGATTAAAGGTGGCTATAAAAATGAAGTTATGCAGCCTTTTAATGAGGTGTTAGCTACTATGATTTGTGAACGTTTAGGATTCAAACATGTACCATATACAATAGATATAGTTAAAGGTAAGGTTGTTTCCAAGTGTGAATGTTTTATAAATAAAGATACTGAGTTAGTTTCTGCTTATCAAATATTACATAATAATTGTGATTTAGAAAAAGCATATGAGACTTATATTAATATTTTAGAAAATAATGGCATTTTAACTGCAAGAGAAGAAGTAGAAAATATGTTTATCTTAGATTTTATTATGTTAAATGAAGATAGACATTTAAATAATTTTGGAATTATAAGAGATGTTGAAACTTTAAAGTGGACTACAACAGCTCCAATATTTGATAATGGTCAATCATTAAACATATTAGATTATAATGATGAAGAATTGATTATTAATGGAGATGGGAGATTCTTTTATAGTGCATGTACATTTGATTCAATTATAAATTATGTTAAAAATATAAAAAGAATTGAACTAGATAAATTAGATGGCTTAGTAGAAGAATTTGAAAAATTATTACACAAATATCAGTATGTTACTAAAATGACAGATAGAAGAATTAACAAAATTTGTCTTTTACTATCATCAAGAATTAATAAACTTGAAAACTTGATTAAATTAGCTTAAAAATATAATTAATAGTTTGTCTTTAAATGCAATTTTTCACACTAAATTGTATAATAAAAATGGTGATTAATATGCTTGTTGGAATAATAGGTAAATCTGGATCAGGGAAGTCTACTTTAGCTGAAAGAATATGTAAGTTAAAGGAGAATGCTTTTCATATTGATATTGATAAGGTAGGACAAAGTATTTTAAAAGATGAAGAGATTGTTAAGCATATTGTTAGTATTGTTAAAGATGATTCGGTAGTGGAAAATGGTGTGTTGAATAGAAAAAAGGTTGGAAATATTATTTTTAATGATTTAGAGAAGTATGAAGAATATTATAAGTATACTGAAGATATTGAATATGCGATTATTGATAAGATGATTGAGGATAATAAAGATAAAATTGTTATATTAGATTGGATATTACTTGATAGAACTAAGTATTGGAATAAGCTTGATTTAAGGATTCTAGTGGATACTAATATAGAGATTAGAAGAAATAGAGTTACTAAAAGAGATAATATAAGTAATGAGTATTTTGATCTTAGAGAGGTAATGAAAGAAGATTATAATAAGAGTGAGATGGATTATGTGCTAGATGGAAATAATATAAGTGATGAAGAGTTAGAAAAAATATTAAAGGAGTTAAGATGATGAAAGATAATTTGTATATTAGAAAATATAATGAAGCAAATAATATACAAACTCATGATGAATTAAATATTTATGATGAGTGTTCTTTTTCTTACCTTGATATACTTAAAGAGAAAGAAGTAGAAGTTACAAGTAAAAAAGAAGTTTCTTGTATATGCACAAGTAGCGTTAACTATAACATTTATTATGATAAGTGTAATAAGTGTAATGGTAGTGGCAGAATTAAACTTAATGATAATGAAGTTATTTGTAATCATTGTAAAGGAAAGGGTAGTTTAGTAAAGAATAAGTGTCCAATATGTAATGGTGAAACAAAAGTTGTTAAAGATAGTAAAGTGTTAGTTAAGTTAAATAGCAATTTAAAGAATGGAGATATTATTACTTTAATAGGAAAAGGAAAAGAGAGTAATGATATTAAAGGAGATTTAATTATTAAAGTTAGAATAGATGATTTAGGATGCTTTGATGTTAAGGGTAATGATGTTTATGATAAGAGAATGATTCATTTTAGTAAAGAAGATATTAGTAAGAACGTTTCTAAAAGAGTAGAGACTATTAAAGGGTTTACTAATGTAAAGAGTAGTGGCAACAATGTTAATGAAGTTATTAAGTTAGATGGTGAAGGTATAAATAATGGCGATTTTTATATCTGCTTAGAAAATGAATTAGTAGAAATAAGAGGAAAAGATGTTTATAAGAACATTATTATAGATAAGGATAAAAAGAGTTTTTATTTTGATTATAAAGAGTTAGAAAATGATTCTAAGTATTTAGATATAAGCTATTATAAGAAAGTAAATGAGATTAAAGAATATGTTGAACTTGATGAAATTAATAATTTTAAGATAGTTAAAGTAAAGCAAAAGGGTTTAAATGGCAAGAATGGTGGATTAAGAGGAGACTTATACTTAAGGGTATTTTTTAGTGATGAATTTAAAAACATTAATGATGAATTATATCATTATCCAGTTAAGTTAACTAGGTATGAGGTAATGGATGGTAAGAAAGTAATGGAGTTTAATAAAAGTAAAATAACTCTTAGTTTTGAAAAAAATATAAAGGATATTAAAGTAGTAGAGGCTAAGGACTATGGATATATTAAGGGAAATAATGATTTTAGTAGTTTAAATGTTGTTATTAGTCCATTTAGTTATGATGTGTATGAGGTTAGCGTTAAGGTAAATAAGAAAGATAAAGATATTTATATAGATGATTATAAGAAATATTTTTATGATGAAGTAAAGAAAAGTAATGATGGATTAAAGGTTAGTTTAAGTAAGAAAAGTGATAATATAGTAGTGTTTGATAGTGATAATAATAAAGTTAATATAAAAGTTATTAGATAGGAGGTGTAAAAATGAGTATTTTCTTTGATTTTAGTGAAGTTTATAAAGATGAATATAAGAAGAGAATAATGGGATCTTCATTTTATAAATATTTAGATGAAATAAATATGAGTTTAGAATATTTTATTAAAGAAGAATTTGTTAAGGAAAATACTTTTTTTATTGCCTGTTCGAGTTTAGAGAGAAGAATGCTTAAGGATATTAATTTTGATTATTATAAGAACTTTTTTATTAGAGTTAAGGGGAAAAAGTATCATTTATTAGGAGACTTTATTATTAATCGTGATAATGAGTCTTATTATAAAGTTAAAGATATTTATATGAATGATAGTTTAGAGATGAAGAAATATGAAAAAGAGTTTAACTTTGAAGTAAGATTAAGTAATGAATATAAGAAGAGTTTGAGTGATATAAAATTAATTAGAGAAATTATTAATAGTACACATAATATTTATGATTATAAGTGTTTAGATTTTGTTAGAGATTTTGATTCTTATTTAGAGTTTGAGAGAAAACACTTT
>CAKORZ010000045.1 GCA_934101685.1 uncultured Bacilli bacterium | reverse complement strand
ACTTTATCATGCTTCTTATTAAGAACAAATGCCGAACTAGTTAAATGCCCCACTTCATTTTCTCTAGTTAAAATATCTCCAGATACTTCTTCCTCTTTAATCATAACTTCTTTTTCTTTCTTTTCCTCTTCACTATAAGGAACATATTTTTTTAGTAACTCTATTGTTTTACTCATCTTTCTCCCACCTTTAAGTATACTTTACTATATACTTTAAATAAATGGCACAGTTTTTTTAAATTTTATATTTTTTATTTAATCAATTTTTATTTAGTATATTATGCTATAATAATTTTATAAAATAGAGGTGACATTCATGGAATTATTTTGCATCATATATTATGCCTGCAGTTACATTCAAACAATTCCACAAGTAATAAAATTACTTAAAACTAAATCTAGCAATGATTATTCATTATATCAATTATTTTTAGGCTTTTTTGGCCTTATATGTTGGTCAATTTATATATTCACATCTAAACAATCTTTTTTTGTATATATAGGAACTATTATTGATTTATTGTTAGAAATATTAGTTATTGTTTTAATTTTACGCTACTTCAACTTTAATAAAATAAAACAAATAAATAGCAAGGAAGATGATACAAATGAAAAAACTATATAAAGTCGAAACTTATTTACCAAAAGAAGCACTTGAAAATATAAAAAAAGCTTTATATAATCTAGAGCTTGGTAAAATCGGAAATTATAGTTGTTGTTTAACTTGGTATGAAGTAAATTCTTCTTGGAAGCCCCTTGAATCCTCTAACCCCTACCTAGGAAAAATAAATGAAATTGAATACGCTACTGAGTATAAATTAGAATTTCAATGTAAAGAAGAAGATTTAAATGATGCAATAAAAGCAATAAAAAACAACCATCCATATGAAGAAGTATGTATAAACATCATTCCTCTTAAAATTTAATATTTTTTATAATGATTATTTAGCATATCAATTATAGTTTTCATTTCTTTTTCGCCTAATTTAGCACTTGTATTAACAAGCCCTATTTCTGGCCTAATAGAATCACTATTATGATAGTCAGATCCTATTGTAGAGACTAAATTATGCTTTTTTGCTATTTTATTCCATATTTCACACTCATCTATTACTCTATTTTCCTTATCTACATATATATAATTAGCTTCAAGTCCGAAAGGATTAATATCTTCTATAAGTCTTTCTATATCTTCTTCATTTAAATTATCTTCATATCTGTATGCAACTGGATGAGCAATTACTACTTTCCCTCCAGCTTTTTTTATATATTCACTTGCCTCTTTTGGACTAACAGATTCCTTTTTAACATATGCTTTACACCCTTCATTCATTATCGTTTCAATAAACTCACCTTTACTAGGTATATGTCCAAATTCTTTTAAAAGTAATTTTTTATTTAATTCATTCTCAATTACATCTATTGCAATATGAGCCTTAGTTACTGCTTCTATTAAATCTAACTTAGAAACATTCACTACATATCCTACTTTATTAAGCGCATTAGAAACATCAACTAAATAATTGTGTCTAGCATTTCTTAATGAATCCAAACATTTTAAAAGTTCCTTATTATTTAAATCAAAATTATAACCTAAAATATGAATCCCTATTTTATTAAGCTTACACGATATTTCTACTCCTGGAACAAGATTTATTTTTTTCTTTTCTGCATACTGAAATAAATCACTAGTATAACTACTTACAGTATCGTGATCTGTAATAGAAATAGTTTTAACCCCGTTTTCTACAGCTTTATCTATAATTTGTTTAGGTGATAAAACACCATCTGAACAATTAGAATGAATATGTAAATCTATTAATTCCTTAGCCATAAATATTTCTCCTCTTCTTTAAATCAAATCATTAATAATATAATCATATGCCTCTTTATAAAACATAATTTCTCTATTAGTAAGCATATTAATTTTAATAATGTTTAATATTTTAGCATTTACGCTAATATCGCTACTTAAACTATTTTTTAAATTTTTATAAATAATACTATCTTCTTTACTTAAATTATCATAATCAAAATAACATTTTTCTAAATCTTTATAATAATATTCTATTCTTTTTTTATTATTTAATATTTTACCATCAATTGTAAAATATTTGTCTTCAACTATTTTTAAATCTTCTTCTTTTGTAATGTTTTCACTTTCAATAAACTCTATCATTTCATTTACTAAAAGTTCATTATTACTATTCTTATGCTTTAATATATTTCTTGTTAAATTCATATTATTATCTCCTACCATTATAGCGATTTTTTATATCAGTCATAGTTATATTCTTTTTTTTAAAACTACATTCATACAAATTCAATAAAGAAGTATAAAAAGTTATATCTAAATTTAAAGACATTTCTACATAAGTAATACAATCCTTAATTAAAGATATTTTCCTTTCATCTTTATAATTATCACCTAATTCTCTAATTTCTCTTTCTAAAGATTTTAAATAATTATTTTTCACTAATAATACACTCTTAGAATAATTCTCTACATCAAACATATCTAAATGAAACTTTATTTTCCCCATAGCCATCCTAATAGCGTATACATCAGAAACAAGTTCATTATTAATAGTTTTATTTTTTCTCTCATTATAATATAAATAATACTTTAAATCTTCTTGCCCATTATCTAATTTACATTTATCGAATATTTTTTCTATATTATCTCTATTTACTTTCATAATAAATCACCTATTTTTCTTTATATCTGCTATAAATGAATCAATATATTCTATTATCTCTTTATTTTCTTTTGTAGCAATAGCGCTAGCTATACTATCTTCATTTTGTTTTGTAGTATCATACAACCCATGTCCATCACTTGATATAACAATAGGAATGCCATTATTTAAATAATAGTTATATGGTAATTCATAGTATTTATTGATATTGCCAAGTGAATAATTAGATGTAGCATTTATTTCTACAATGCATTTAAATTTTTGTAATAAACGTATATATTCATCATTTCTTCTAAAATGCACTCCATGCCCTATTCTTATAAAAGGTGGAGGAAGGCTAATACCTAAATCACTTTCAACATCCTCTAAAATATGAAGAATTTTCTCAGTGTTACCATCTGACATATATGTTTCTCCAGAATGTATTCTAAGAGTCGTATTCTCTAATTTATGAAGTGTTTCTACTATAGGAATAAGTTTCTTATAAAATCCAAATTTACTGTTTCTATCTAAATCCAAATCAGTTAAAGGTATTTCACTTCCCATAATATCAAAGCCTACTGAATATCCTTTATTAACTAAATTTTCTAAACTTTTTGCGCTCTTTTTAAATTCTTTTTCAACATTACTTCTATTTGTAGACACTAAAAATTTACATTTAATATTTTTAGTAATATTAGAATCTATATTATTCATTATTTCATCAATAAGTTTAGCATTAGAAAAACTAATCTCAACATATTCTACTTTCTGATATATTAATTCTTTTAAAGACTCTTCTAAATACTTAGAATAAACTTTCACTTTATTATCTTCATCACTATCTTTATTTAAAATAGCTATTAAATCTTTTAAAAGCATACTTCTTACATAATAAAGTTTCTCTAAATTGCCATAATTAACTTTATTACCATTCTTTATAGAGACTTGTTCAATAACTTTATTATATCCAATTAACTCTTTTGCAGGCACCCTACTAACTTTACTTGACTCAAAATTTATTTCACCATCATGCGCTAAAGGTACTTTATAATCAAAACTTGCTAAAAGATTTAAGAATTCTTTCGCAGATAACATTCCCATTAAATGTGTATGTAACTCAGTTTTTGTCATAGTAACACCTTCTAATAACTATTTTATTTTAAATATAAAAAAATTACAATAAATAAATTGTTTCTCTATTTATTGTAATTTAATAATATCATCTAATAACTTAAATATTGGTTTATATACTTCAGCACTTTCAAACGCCATTTCCTTATCATTTGACATAACTAATTTCTTTAACTTTTCATAATCCATATACACAACCTCAGATAATTCCTCTTTTTGAATAACAAATTCATTTAAAGGTATCTTATCTAAAATGTAAAAGTTATGTAAAAAGCATCTATTGTTAGGTTGTATTTTCCTTATTGTCATTAACTTTTTAACATCATAATCATTAATATTTATGCCTAATTCTTCTCTTGCTTCTTTAACTAATGCTTCCTCTATTGTTTCATTTGCTACTACATGCCCTGCACATAATCCTAACTTATTTGGAGCATATTTTTTATTAGGACTTCTACGCTCTAACAAAACTTTTTTACTATCTTTATCTATTATCCAAAGAATTACCTCATCATGAAATAGTTCTTTTTCATGTACTACACTCCTATTTTCTATTATTCCTGTATCATTGCCATTTTCATCTAAAACTCTTAGTTTTTCTTCTTTGTCTGCTACTTTATTCATAATTTACCTCTCATTTTAAAATCATATTTTCTAAAAAAGTGGCGGAGTACGAGCGGTTGTGTACGCACGCCAAATTAACAAAAATTATTTTCTCGGTCATAATTATTTAATAGGTATTTGAATTCTTGTTAAATAATCTTCTTCACTCTCACAATCCCAACACCCATTTACATAAACTTCTCTTGGTTTGTCGGCAATAGTGTATCCTTTTTCTTTGATATAGTTTAATGCAAAAGCATAAACATCACGAAGTTTAGAATAAGGGCCCTTATGGTCTACACTTATTGCTTTTGTTCCTGGTATTATTTTGAATTTAATATTTTCACTTTCTTTCCCAAATGCTTCAACGGCTTCCAAATATTCAATTTCAACATTTTTTTCTTGATATTCTGGAGCTTCATAGGTTACATAGCAATAATTTCTACATTTTAAGTTGGGATTGTTTTTTTCACATTCTTGACCGGCTTCTAACACAAACTCAAACAATTTGGACATATTTTCAATTATTCCGTGCCTATAATATACTTTAATCTCTGGTAATACGATTTCTTTTGCTTGATACTTATTCATATATTCTCCTTTATCTATTTGTCTTATTATATTTTCTATAAGAATTAAATTGTCTTTACTATGTTTAATTTCATTTTCAATAACTTTTAACCTATCTTGTAGTGCTATTTTTAGGTCTTTACCATCGATAACTTGTTTGATTTCATTTATAGAAAGTCCAAGTTCACGAAGTTCTAATATTCTAACAAGCTTGTTAAAGTCTTCCATAGAGTAATATCTGTATCCATTATCTTCTACACGACTTGGCTTAAACAAACCAATCTCATCATAAAATCTTAAAGTCCTAATATTTGTTTTTGCTAGTTTTGAAAATGTACCAATAGTAAACATAATTTTCTCCTTATTATCAATATCTTAAAGTATCTCGTAACGAGAGAGTCAAGCATAATTTAAAATTATTTTTATTATATCATAAAATTTTTTATTTTTATCAATATCAATCAAAAAAAGCCAAGCATTAAGCCTAACTTTAAGCTATTTAATCCAGTTTCCGTGTTCATCTCTTTATAATTTTACCCAATTTAAGTGAGATGGATTTTCAAGTTTTGGTTTTTCAAAAGGAATAATTGCACCAAAACATTCATGTAAAATAAAAAACTGCACGCATTTCTCATTTTGACGAGGGTGCGCACAATTCACTAATGGCGGACAGGATGGGATTCGAACCCATGGTTCTTTTGGAACAATGCTTTTCGAGAGCACCTCATTCGACCACTCTGACACCTGTCCATAAAAGACTATTTTTCAATAATCTTTTTTATTTCATCTTCATTAAATAAATATTTCTCAGAGCAAAAATTACACATAACCTCTATTTGTTTATCTTCTTCTAAGATCTTTTGCAATTCTTCCTTTTTTAGTGACTTAAGCCCATTTTCAAACTTTTCTTTACTGCAATCACAAGTAAATTTAACTGGCGTATTTTCTAATCTTTTAAAATCACTAAACATTTCTAAAATACAATCATCAACTTTTTTATCTAATGCAGCTAACTTTAAGTTTTCTACGTATTCTAAATCCTCTTCCTCATACCCAGTCATAAGTTGAATGATATATCCTCTTGCACCACTAACACTACCATCTTTATTTAGTTCAACATTTAAATTAACCACTGTAGGCAATTGTTCACTTTCGTAAAAATAAGTAGCAATATCACTAGAAATATCTCCCTTGTTTAAACGAACTTGACTTGAGAAACTCTTATCTTCATCAAAATTTTTAATAACAGTTAACACTCCATTATTACCAACACCATCTTCAATATCCCACTTATTATCTCTAAGAGGTAAATCCACGCTAGGATCACTAACAAATCCTCTAGTTTCACCTCTTGCATTAGCTTGAGTAAACAAAGTTCCAAGTTTTCCTCCTCCATTAATAACACAAGTAACAGTTTGCTTATCTTTTAACATTGCTCCCATCATTAATGTAGCGCAAATAAGTCTACCTAAAGCAATCGTAGCAATTGGATATGTTTCATGTCTTTTGCATATCTCACTAACAGTATCTTTACATTCACATCCTATAATTCTAACTTTATCATTTCTAGCCATTCCTCTAACTAAATAATCCATCTTTATCACCTGCTAATAATTGTAAAATTATAAATAATAAAAGTCAATTATTACAATTAAATAACATTTATGCTATAAAATATTTAGAGGTAATATTATGAATAAAAATAGTTTAAGAAAAGAAATAAAAAGCATAAGAAATAATATGAGTAAAGATGAAGTAAAAAATAAATCTTTAATAATTCAAAATAAAGTTATTAACCTAATAAAAGAATCTAAAGATACTGATTACTTTGTTTATAAAGATTTTAAAAATGAAGTAGAAACTTCTTTAATTATAAACTACTTATTAGATAATAATAAAAATGTGTATTTACCTAAAATAATAAATAATGAAATGTTTGCAGTTAAATATAATAAAGATACTAAATTAGAAAAAGGAACCTTTGACATATATGAGCCAATAGGTGAAACAACTAATATAGATAACTTTGTATGCATAACCCCTCTTGTAGCAACAGACTTAAAGGGTAATCGCATAGGTCAAGGCAAAGGGTATTATGATAAATTTTTAAAAGATAAAAAGTGTAAAAAAATAGGAATCTGTTATGACTTCCAAATAGTTGAAAACATAACTAAAGATTCCTATGATATACCACTAGATATTATTATTTCTGAAAAAAGAAATTATTTCTTTTTAAATGCTTTATATAAACTATAAGCACCACTAGCTAAACATACAAGTCCTACAAATGTAGCCATACCAGTTGCTCTAACTATTGTTTGAGCAAATAATTCACCAAAAAGACCTTGACTGTCAACAGAAAGCAAAGGTTTTGGATTCATAAATAAGATTCCACTAATTGCAGTAACTATACCTAGTACAATGTTTAATACTTTGTTATTCTTTTTTCTTGTAACAAAAGATACTACAGATCCTACTACTGTAACCAAATAAACTAAAAAGCAAACAAAAGAAAATTTGAAAGCATTATTATCTCCTGCTAATACATTTGCTCCTCTTAATGTCATACCATATTCAGTAATAGCAAGAGGAGAAACTAATGATACAAGAGCAAGGAATGCCACTAATAAATAAACTAAATCTAATTTAGTAGTAAGAGTTAATGCTGTTGTTCCCTCTTTTTTAGTATTTGTAGTACTCTTAGTTTTTCCAACTTTAGCATTTAATAAAGGATTACCAAATGGGTATTTTTTAGAAACATAGTAATCACTAATAAATGTATTATCTATTTTAGCAAGTTTATTAACTGCACTAGCATCATCTTTATTTAATAAAGTGTAATAAATTGCTTTTAATGCTTCAGTATTATCTCTATTTTCTTTTTCTAACTCACGTAGTTCTTCTACTGTTTTCTCTAAATACTCGCTAGGAATACCTACAGTTTGTAATTCTTCATCAGTTAAACCATTACCATAAGAGAAATACTCTAATAAATATGTTTTATACATACTTGCTGCTAAAGGATCATCTGTGCCTTCTTTAGGTTTATTTAATAATGCTTTAGCTCTTAAATGTTTTCCATCACTCATAACATTACCATAATATGATAAACAAGCTTCTGCTTTCTTAGTATATTCAGGATTTACATTTCTAGCATAAAAGGCATAATATTCACCTTTATTTAACTCATATTTCATTTGATCATCAAAATCTAAATCTAAAATATTAGTAGGTCCTAATTCATAAACACCTAATCCCAAATCTAAATATGAATTATCTTTAGTACTCTCATACATTAACTTAGAGAAATCACCAATAATGCTCATCATAAGATAATTACCATTTTTATATAAATCATAAGCTTTTAACAAATATTCATCTACTTTAAAATTTTCACTTTCAGTATATGTTTGAAGATCTTCTAATTCTTTTATATAAGTTTCAGTTTTATTCATTGTTCTCACCTCTAATATCCATTATTAATATGATCTACCATATCATTATGAGCATCAACCATTTCATTGTGCTTCTTGATAATTTCTTTTTGTTTATCTATAAGTTCATTTTGCTTATCTACAATCTTTCCACTTTCTTCAACTAAGGCATTATGTTTCTTTCTTAAAGTCTCATAAGCATCTTCCATAGATTCTGTTCTTTGCTTCATTTCCTTTTTAGCAGCATTAAGTTCATTTGTTAAACTTTGAACTTTAGCATTCATCGCACCAACTAATTGTTGATATTTTTCATCTTCCTTAGTTTCAGCAAAGAATAAGTTAATAGCTTCTTTCATTGTATCTACTCTCTTATCATTAAAATAAGAAATTAAAGTAAGAATAGCTTTTGAATTTAATAGTTTATCAGGAACTAAATCTTGTTTACTATTATCCAAAGATAATTTAACTAAATCATTAAATAAATCTAAATCAAGTTTATTGTAAGCCATGTAAACTAAATTTAAGAAATATATCTTATCTTCAGTTATTTTTAATAACTTTTCTTGAGTTTCTTTATTATTAGCCATTGTTGAATTATTAAAAATATTAACAAAATATTTATGTATCTTTTCAATATCTAACATAATATTAGTTCTTTTATCTCTATATGATGCAAAAGTTGATAATATTTCTAAGTTTTGAACTGCTGCAAGTAATTTAGTTAATTGTGCAGTAATTGAATCATCTTTAACTTCAATTGCGTCTAATAATAATTTAGAATTTAATAACACATTTGAACAACATTGCAAAACTTGAAATGAATAATCACTTGCTAAATCCTTATTTTTTGGAAAAGAACTAAAAAACGAATAATAAGCATTCAATTGATTTTGATAATTTTTTATATCTTTTTCTCTTTTATTAATATAATCATTTCTTGTTGAAATATCCATTCCTGTATTTCTCATATTAGCTTTATAATTTTCAAAAAAGTTAATAAGCATTTGATTAACTCCTTCTAAAGCCTCTGTATAAGAACCATCCTTAAAATAACCAGTTAATATATTTTTAATGTTTGCTTTACCATCTGGTTGCAAAGCATAAAATATATCTCTGCTTTTTTCTGTTAACTCATCATAAATTTTGTTCACAAACAATTCATTGTACAAGTCATTAAAAACATATGCTCTTTTTTCTTGTGCTTGTTTAACTATTTCTCCAAGTGTAGAGCTATAGCTAATAATCTTATCTCTCATTAGTAACCCCTCCAATTTTTTTAGATAACTTATACTTTTATTATATAATAATAGCCTTAAAATAAGTATTTTTTAGAACGTTTTTTTACATTCATTAAAATATGTAAATTTTATATACTTTTATTTTTTAATATAAAAAAATAACCTATAATAATATTGTAAAAATAGGAGGATAAATAAATGAAAAAATTAATAGCGTATTTTAGTGCTTCAGGCACAACAAAAAGACTTGCTGAAAAATTGCAAGAAGTAACAAATGCAGATATTTTTGAAATAAAACCTGCTATAGCTTATACAAGCGAAGATTTAGATTGGACAAATAAAAACAGTAGATCAACTCTTGAAATGAAAGACTTAAATTCAAGACCTGAAATACTTGAAAAAGTTAAAAATATGGATGATTATGATGTGATTTATGTAGGATTCCCTATTTGGTGGTATGTAGCTCCTACCATTATAAACACTTTTTTAGAGCAATATGATTTAACTAATAAAATAGTTGTGCCATTTGCTACTTCTGGTGGTTCTGACATGGGAAAAACTAATAAAATGTTAGAAAAATCATGTAAAGGAGCTAAATTATTAAATGGAAAAAGATTTAGCACTTCTGTAAGTAAAGAAGAGTTAAAGACTTGGGCAGAAAGGATTTAATTAAAATGAAGAAACAAGATGCTGGAAGAAAAGGATTAGGTGATCTAGCACCTAAATTTGCAGAACTTAATGATGATGTTTTATTTGGAGAGGTTTGGTCAAGAGTAGATAAACTATCTTTAAGAGATAGAAGTATTATCACTGTAACTGCTTTAATGACTAAAGGAATAACTGATAATTCTTTAAAGTATCATTTGCAAAATGCTAAAAATAATGGTGTAACAAAAATAGAAATGGTTGAAATAATTACTCATTTAGCCTTCTATGTTGGATGGCCAAATGCTTGGGCTGTATTTCCTCTTGTAAGAGAAGTATATGAGGAAGAAAAACAAAAGCCTAGTGAATCACTATTTGGATTAGGAGATGAAAATACTAACTTTGCTAAATATTTTGTTGGTAAAAGTTATTTGAAGCAACTTAATACAAAAGGAGTAGGAGTATTTAATGTAACTTTTGAACCAGGATGTAGAAATAACTGGCATATCCATCATAAAGGTGGACAAATACTACTTTGCACTGATGGAGAAGGCTTATATCAAGAAGAAGGAAAAAAAGTTCAAAAATTATTCCCTGGTGATGTTGTATACATTGCTCCTGAAGTAAAACACTGGCATGGTGCTAGTAAAGATGAATGGTTCACACATGTTGCTATAGAAATACCTGCTGAAGGATCTAGTAATGAATGGTTAGAACCAGTAACAGATGATATTTACAATTCACTATAATATAAAAAGAAGAAAATTAAATTTCTTCTTGAGAGTGTAAAAAACTTTGTGTAAAGTTATCAAACTATGATAAGAGATTGGTTACCAGCCAATCTTTTTCTTTAC
>CAKORZ010000044.1 GCA_934101685.1 uncultured Bacilli bacterium | reverse complement strand
CCTTTATATAATCTATATAGCGACTTTGCTTGTTTTTACGGAAATAATTTTAAAATATATTTTAAAAGTACATAAAAACTAAAAAAAAATTATTATTTTGGTTATAATTTAATTAAGGGGGTAATATAAAATGCCATCTATATTAACTCATTATGGTTTTAATAAAGAAGTTTATAATAGTAGCAATTCTTTTTTGAAAAATAATGAAGATGTTTATTTATTAGGAGCACAAGGACCTGATCCATTTTTCTTTTATGGCCTTGTTCCTTTTTTGAGTTCTAAAAATGGTAAGGTTACAAGAGGATATGGTAGTAAGTTACATAAATTAGATCCTAAAAATGTTTTTGAGTTCTTTTTTGAATACGCTAATGAAAGTAAAGAAAAAGATATTTTATATTCATATATTTTTGGAGCAGGACTTCATTATGTTTTAGACAAGAAAGTTCATCCTTATGTGTTTTATAAGACTGGATTCAGTGATGATAAAAAAATGAAGAGAGTATATTTTGTTGATCATACTTTGTTTGAAACTAATATGGATGTTTTACTTATGAATGATAGATATAAAGAGTATAAAGTAAAGCCATCTAAATCAATTGAAACTGATAAGAATAAAGTTTTGAGTGTTAGTGAAATGTATGGAAGACTTGCTAATGATGTGGTTAAAGAAAATTTAATTACTAGTAAAAGTTTCTATAATGCATATAAACACATGATAACTATTGAAAAGTGTCTGTATAGTCCTCATTCAGTTAAAAAGAAAATAGTAGGAGTTATTTTAAAAAATACTCCTCTTAATACAATGATGCATCCTAAAATAGTAAAAGATGATATAAAAATAGATTATTTAAATTTGAAAAATAGTGTATGGAATGATCCTGCGACTGGAGTTAATTTAAATAAAAGCATTTACGATTTAATAGAGGAAGCAAAGAGTGATGCTAGTGAATGGGAAAAAATAGTTAATAAAGCATATGAGGGAAATAATGTAAGTGAAGATTTAGAAAAATTTACTAAAGGTTACATTTATGATGGATATGTTTTAGGAGAAAAAATGAAGGTATTTAAAAATGTATATGGGAAAGGAGAAAATGTAAATGATAATTAGTTCTAAAGGAAAAAGACATATTGATGGGCATAAGGAACTTACTTCACATAAAGAAATATTGGATTTATCTAATGATGAAGATGTATGCAAAGAGGTGTGCTTTCCTACAGTTGCACCAAATGGTAAAGAAATGCAAGTGTTAGTAAAAGAAAATGATACAGTTAAAGTTGGCACTGTTTTATGTAAAAGGGAAGATTTTTATGTTCCTATATATTCTAGTGTAAGTGGTAAAGTAAAAGAAATTAAGAGTATGTATAATAGTGCACTTGGAAGAGCTTGCAATCATTTAGTTATTGAAAATGATTTTAAATATGGAAGTACGCTATTAACTAAATATGATTATAAGAAGGAAAGTAAAGAAAAATTATTAGAAGCGTTGAAAGAAAGTGGTATGGTAGGACTTGGTGGGGCAGGTTTCCCAACTTATGTTAAGTATTCATCTACTGCTTCAATAAATAGTTTGCTTGTTAATGCTGTAGAATGCGAACCTTATCTTACTACTGATTATGTTACTATTAAAGAAAATATTAATTATTTATTAGAAGGTATTCAAATTTTACTAAAAATTAGTGAAGCAAAAGAAGCTGTTATTGCTTTTAAAAACAATAAAAAAGATTTAAAAGAAATGTTAGATAAAGAATTGGTTAATTATCCTAATGTTAGAATATTTGAAGTAAAAGATAAATATCCAATGGGATGGGAAAAATTATTAGTAAAAACAGTATTTAAGAAAAATTATGATAAATTACCTAGTGAAGTTGGAGTAATTGTTAATAACGCTCAAACAGTTATAGGAGTAAGTAAGGCTTTAATTAATGGAGAAACTATTAGTAAGAGAGTTATTACTGTTAGTGGTGATGCTGTTAATTCAGCTAATGTAATTGTTCCTGTTGGTACACTTGCAAAGAATATTTTAAATAAATTAGGATATTTGAAAGAAGAAGTATGTGTGCTTGCTGGAGGACCAATGACTTCTAAAGCTAATATTACAGATGAATTTGCTTTACAATTAAATAATGGTGCTTTAACTGTTATGGAAAAGAAAGTATATAATACTAGACCTTGTTTGAAATGTGGTAAATGTATAGAGAATTGTCCAGCAGGATTACAACCAGTTCAAATAAAAGATGCATTTGATAGTAAGGATGTTAATGAATTAAAAGCATTTGAATGTAGTAAATGTGTTGAATGTGGAATGTGTTCATTTGTTTGTCCTTCTAAATTAGATTTAACTGATGCAATTAAAAAAGCTAAACTTTATTTAAGAGTTAGTGGTAAGTAGGAAGGAGGTAAAACATGAAATTTTCATTAGCAAAAGGTCCTTATTTAAGGAGTAAAAGAAGCACTACAGGAATAATGATAGAGTTATTTGCTGTATTAAGTGTTGTTTGGATTACATCTATTGTAGCATACAGTATTAGATTTAATTTTACTGTAGGATTGAGAGGATTGTTAGTTGGCTTAGTATCACTAGTTACAACAATAGCAATTGATGTTATTATGGCACTAGTATATAAAGAGAGAACATTTAAAGGTATATGCAAATTTGTTTTGAATAGTTATAGTTATGTTACTGCTCTTATATTTGCTTTGTGTTTGCCAATAGGTGTTAACTTGTATGTTGTAGTTATTGGTGCGATAGTAGCAACTTTGCTTGGCAAATATGTTTTTGGTGGTTTTGGATATAATATTTTTAACCCAGCAATTATAGGAAGAATATTTGTAGGTTTATCTTTCCCTAATATGATGAATTATGGAATTACACCTAATTATACTAGTTCAACATATGATTTTGTTACGGGTTCTACAGTTACTGGTAGTATTGATTGGAGTAATGGGTTAATACCTAATGGTTATGATTTAAAACAATTATTATTTGGTAATTATAATGGCGCAATAGGTGAAACATTTACTATTTTACTTGTTGTTGCAGCTATTTATTTAATTATTAGAGGAATAGTAAACTATAGATTAATAGGTAGTTATTTACTTACTATTACAGGAATTAGTTTCTTCTTAGGTTTATTTTATAAAGTAGATAATCCATTTATGTATACTTTAGTTCATTTAATTACAGGTGGACTTATGTTTGGAGCAGTATTTATGATTACTGATCCTGTTACTAGTCCTAAATCAATGAATGGTAAAATTATATTTGGTATATGTGCAGCAGGTTTAACTATGCTTATAAGAGTTAAATCAAGTTATCCTGAAGGCGTTATGTTTTCAATTGCTTTAATGAATATGCTTAATCCTTTAATTGATAGTTGTATAAAAGGAAATACCTTTAGTAAGCAAGGTGTTAGATGGGCTATTATTGCAGCATTCTTTGTAGGAGTTATAGGAATTAATGTTGGTTTCAATGCTTTATATCCTTTAAAAACAAGTGATGATTCAAAAGAAAATGCAAATGAATGGTTAAAGGATTATACAATTACTAAAAAGAGTGAGAATGTATATGAGGTTAAAAGTAAAGCATTCCATGGAGATTTAATAATGGAAGTTACTCTAGACACTACTAATAATAAGGTTACTAAGGTAGAAGTAACTAGTGTTAATGAACATGAAAATAATTATAATGGAATTGAAGCTTTACATTATTATGATATTTATATTGGAGATAATTTGGATTTAAGTTTTTCTGAGTTTGATAATTTTAAATGTTCAAGTAGACAATGTAGTAAAGTTACTACTAACGATACAAGTTTTGATATTGAGGCAGGTGCTACGTGGACAAGTAGTGCAATAATTGGAAATATTAAGGCTGTTATTGAAACTTATAAGGGAGGTGCTAACTAATGAAAAATAATAAAATGGTTAAGTATCCACTTATTTTAGGGTTAGTTGCATTAGTTGCTGGTTTACTTCTTGCAGTTGTATATAATGTTACAAAACCAGTTATAGATAGAAATACTATGAAAAGAGAAAATGCTGCGATTGTAGAAATGCTAGGTAGTAATATTACAATAGATGATAGAAGTTCATTAGTTAGTAAAGAAGAAAATAATAAAGGAATAAATAACTTTTATAAAGTAACTAGTGGATCTACTACTTATTATGTTTATAAATTAACTGTAACAGATGGAGTTGGTAGTGATGATAGTTCTTGTGTTTTAGCTTTAGATAGTAATGGTAAAATATATAAGATTAAGTTTACTGTAACTGGTGATGCATATGCTCAAAAGTATGCAGATAGTTCATATTTAGATAGCAAGAAAGATAAATCTAGTTTAGGTAGTGAAGATATAGTTAGTGGCGCTACTTCTACTGGAAATAATTTTATTAGTGTAGTAAATGAGGCAATAAGCCATTATGGGAGGAATAAATAATGAAAAATAGTACAATTTTTAAAGAAGATATTTTTACTAAGAATCCTATATTTGTCTTAATGCTAGGTATGTGTTCTTCACTTGCTATTACAACTAGCATAGACAACGCTATTGGAATGTTTTTAGCTGTTACAATAGTTTTAATTTGTTCAAATTTAATTGTTTCTTTACTTAGAAAGGTTATACCAACAGAAATAAGATTACCAATATTTATTATAATAATAGCTACATTTGTTACATGTATTACAATGTTAGCTCAAGCTTATACTTACGATTTATATAAAGCATTAGGTGTATTTTTGCCACTTATTACTGTTAACTGTATAGTTTTAGGAAGAGCTGAAGCTTTTGCTAGTAAGAACCCACCTCTTAAAAGCGTATTAGATGGTTTAGCTACTGGTATAGGTTTTGGAGCAGCTTTATTTCTTATTTCTTTTGTTAGAGAGTTACTTGGAACAGGAAATATAGTTCTACATAGTATGTTTACTAATAAAGAAATATTTAATTTAAATACAATACTTGGAACTTCTAGTTTTGGAGAAATGGTTAAGATTCCTTTACTTGCTACTGGAGCAGGAGCTTTTATAGTACTTGCTTTATGGATTGCTTTATTTAAATATATAGGTGATAAAAAGAAAAATAAAAAAGAAGTTAAAAATGAAGTAAAGGAGGAAAAAGTAAATGCTTAGTTATATTAGTTTAGCTATTGGGGCAATACTTGTTAGTAATGTTATTTTAGTTCAATTTTTAGGTATTTGTCCTTTCTTAGGAGTTAGTAAGAAAAAATCTCAAGCTTTTGGTATGGGAATAGCTGTAATTTGTGTTGTGTTTTTATCTTCCATTATTACATATGGAGTATATAAATTAGTATTAGTTCCTCTTGATATAACATATATGGATAATGTTATTTTCATTTTAATTATTGCTTCATTAGTTCAATTTGCAGAATTATTAATTAAGAAATATTTTAAAGAATTATATAATGATTTTGGAGTTTATTTACCTTTAATTACTACGAATTGTATAGTTCTTGGAGTAACTTTAAATAATATTACTTTTAATTATAATTTCTTAGAAATGTGTGTTTATTCATTGTCTATTGCAGTAGGATATTTGCTTGTAATATTTATCTTTTCTTCAATTAGACAAGAAATGGAAAAAGCACCTGTTCCTAAAGCTTTTAAAGGAGTACCTATTGCTTTAATAGCTGCTGCTTTTATGGCTCTTGCTTTTAGTGGATTTGCAGGTATTGTATAATGAAATATTTAATTGCTATATTAGTAGTTATAGTTTTTAGTTTAATATTTATTTTAAGTTATTATTTAAATAGTAAAGTTAAAATTGATTGTGATAAAAAAGGTTGCGAAGGATGTAACTTAACTAATTGTTTTTATCATAAAGATGGGAGTGAACATAAAGATGGATTGGAGTAATGTTTTAATAGCAGGTGGTATTATTTTAGCTATAGCTCTTATTTTAGGAGTTTGTTTAGCTGTTGCTAATAAATACTTTGAAGTAGAAGATGACGATAGAATTGAAAACTTGGAGGCTATGTTACCTAATTATAATTGTGGAGCATGTGGTTATGTTGGGTGTGAGGCATTAGCTAAGGCTATTTTAAGTGGTGAAGTAACTAGTGCAAAAGCATGTAAAGTTATAACTGAAGATAATGCTAAAAGGCTTAGAGAATATTGTAAAAATATAAAAAATGATAAGGGAGAACCTATAGATTTAAAATAAGAAGGTGAAAGTTGTGAAGAAACTATTTTGTTTATTAATTATGTGTTTGTGTATAGTAAGTGGATGTAGTTGTTCTAAAGAAGATATTAGTAGAACTTCTATTGTTTCTTCGCAAGTAAAAGCATATATAAATAAAGATAGTGAAAGTTATATATATGTAGATCCATTTGGAACATATGTTAGTTTAGTTGGATATAGTGAGAAAAAAGTGTATGCTTTAGAAAATGAATTTAATGAATTAGTTATTAAGTATCATTCTTTATTAGATAGAAATTATTATTATAAAGATAATGATGGTAATTTAATTAATAATATAAAGGTTATTAATGATAGTTATGGTAGTGGTAATAGCGTAGTAGTAGATGATATTATCATCGAGATATTAAAGGAAGGTATTAAATATACTAAGTTATCTAATGGTAAATTTAATATATTTTCTGGTACTATTACTGATGTGTGGGATGGTAGATTTGATTATTTTAATCCTCTGTACATGGTTGATCCTAGTGAAGAAGAAGTTAATGATGCAATGAAATGTGTTTTAAAGGTAGATCAAATCGATGAATCATTTATTATTGATGAAGAAAATAAAACTATAACATTTAATAAGTTTGATGGGTGTGAGGTAGGAGCATCTATTACACTAGGAGCACTAGCGAAAAGTTATTTTTTAGATAAGATTAGTGAATTAGATAGTTTTAAAAAGATGGGTGCAGGTATTTATGATGCTGGTCAATCTAGTATTATTATTAGAGGAAAGAATCCAACTAGAGCTAGTGGTGAGTTTTTAGTAGCAGTTAAAGACAGTCTTAATGGTGGTAATGCAGTTCAATTAAAGATTAATGGTGACTATTCTATATCTACTTCTAGTGGAGATAATAAAGGATATATAAATAGTGAAGGAGTTAGAAGGATTCATATATTAGATGCTACAAGAGGATATTCTAGTACTAATTTATTAGCGGTTACAGTAATAGGAAGTGAAGCAATGATAATGGATATTGTCACTACTAGTGTTATGGCTATGAGTGATGATAATGAAATTAAGGATTACCTTATTAAATTAAAAAATAATGGTATAGATTTAAAAATTTTACTTCAAAAAGAAGAAAATAATGTTTTGAAGTTATATGCAAATGAAACAATGAAAAATAGTTTAGGCACTATATATGCTAATACTAGTGTAGGGGATTTTACTTATGGAGCTTAAGCATAATAAGCATGATATTTTTGTATACATCATATGCTTTGCTTTAATTGTCTCAATGTTAGTTATATCTAATATTGTTACTAATAAGGCAAAGGGTAATGTACTGTATGCAATTGTTACAGTAGATGGAAAACAAAAGTACAAATTAAATATGAATGAGGATACTGAAATTACTTTAGAAAAGGCTAAATATTCTAATTTACTTGGAGATATGATAATAGAAATAAAAGATAAAAAGGTTAGAGTAAAGAAGGAAGAATCTCCACTTCATTATTGTTCAATGCAAGGATGGGTAGATAGTGTTGCTAAGCCTATTGTTTGTTTGCCTAATGGAGTTGTGGTTACAATAAAGGGACAAGCAGTTCCAGATAATGATTGGGAGATGTAGTTTATGAATAAGAGAACAAATAAAATGGTTAAAATAGCTCTTTTACTTGCTATTGCTTTAATTGTAAATTACTTAGAATCTTTAGTTCCTTTGCCTATTCCTCTTCCTGGAGTTAAGATAGGACTTGCTAATTGTTTGGGGCTTGTAGTTTTATGCCTTTATAATGAAAAGGATTATATAGTGTTTAATATTATGAAAGTATTTATGGTAGCACTTTTAAGAACTGGTTTTGGATCATCATTTCTTATAGGTCTTAGTGGTACATTACTTGCTACTATTTCTACTTTAATTCTTTATAAAGTTAGTAAGTGTTCGATTTATGGCTTATCAGTAATAGGTGCTGTTTTTCATGCTTTAGGACAAGTCTTGATGGTTATGCTTTTATATAGTAATATTTATATGATAAACTATTTAGTAGTGTTAGAGGTGGCTAGTGTTATAAGTGGCGTTATTACAGCATTTGTTGCTAGTGTTACTTTACAAAAGTTACCTAAGAGTATGGTTGAAAGGAGTGAAAATCATGGCTAAATATGCGTATAAACCAAGTGGTGTATGTAGTGTTAAAATATTAGCAGATATTGATAATGATGTTATTAATAGTATTGAATTTGTTGGCGGATGTGCTGGTAATACTAAAGGAATTGCAGCTTTAGTTAAGGGAATGAATGTTAATGAAGTTGAAAAAAGATTAGAGGGTATTACTTGTGGCTTTAAGAAGACTTCATGCCCTAATGAATTATCTAAGTTTTTAAAAGAATATAAAAAATATGAGATAATAGGATAATTCTTTATATAGAAATAATGGCTGTATGTTATACTAATTTTGTAAGTTACATAGTCGAAGTGATTTATTATATATAGAGAGGAGATTTTTATGGTTAAAAAGAAAAATTTATATTTTGTATTAGCAGTTTTACTTATTTTTCCTTGTATTATTTTGTCTACTGGTTGTAGTAATAAAACTTTGGATAATTTAACTAACTTGGAAATGGGTATTACAATTGATGGTGGAAAGTTTAAAAAAGGTTCAAAACTATCGGTTGAAAAATATGACAATGATAGTCAAATAGGTCAAAAAGCACTTACAAGAATTGCTGGTTATTCATATAAAACAACACTAGACCCTATCATTTATGATATTAAGGTTATAAAAAACGACACAACTGTTCAACCAAATGGTACTATTACAGTTACAATGAATGCGCCTTATGAAAATGTGAAACAATTTGTGGTTTTCCATATTGTAGATGAAAGTAATATTGAAACACCTGATGTTACTTATGCAAATGGTAAAATTTCATTTTCAGTCACACACTTTTCAGTTTTCATTATTGCAGAAGATGAAGATAGTAGTGAGTTAAGTATCCATTATGATGATGCGCAAGGAACTATTAAGTTTGAAAATGGTCTAGTAGTGCAAAAAGATTATTCTTTAATGCTAAAAGGCACCGCAAACATAAAACTTACTGCCGAAGCAAAAAATGGATATAAGTTTGTAGGTTGGTATAAAGGAAATGGAACAGATGCAGAACTTATTACAAATAATGTGACTGCATATTTCACAAGATTTAACACACCAGTCTATGCAAGATTTGAAGAAAATGCAGAAAACAATTTCATTTTCAAACTTGAAATGGAACTTAACGAAGAAAGTGACGATGTTATAAAAACAATTGAATATTATACAACAGGCAATCACGATGGAAAGTCTGCTGATTATGAAATAAAAGTAAATGGCGAAACTGTAGAAAGTGTTGATTCAACTCTTTCTGCGAGCAATTCTTATTATGATATAGAAATTAATTCTAAAACAGCTTATAAAAATTGTGATTTTGGAACAAGAACTCAACAATTTGGACTTTTAGATGGATATTTTACTTATGATGGACATTTTGGTGGAAAAATAACAATCAATTCTAATTACAAATTGTTCTGGATTCAAGGATTTAGAAATGCTATAGAAGATGAATATTCTGACAACTTTAGGGCAAAACTTATCGAAGTTGAAGTAGATAAAATGCAAGTGTTAAACGAAGGGCAATATATTGTTATTAAAAACGATGTTTACAATAATGCAGTAGCACAAGGCTTAAATAATGAAAACGGAGATTTTTGCGAATCAATAGCAAACTTAATTCGTACAAAAGATAATGGAAATGGCCCAGAAATTGCAGATATTACTGCTGCCTATGTATTCTCAATTCAATTTGATATTGCATTCAAAAACTAATAAACTATATTTAATACAGGCAAAAAAGTTTGTATAAAAACTATTATTTATTGTATACAAATTAAAAAGGTGGTCATACTTATAAATAAGGTGATAAATAATGAATAATGAAGATAGAGAAAGAAGACAAATGAAGTTAGCTAGTTTATTTTTTGAAATGGGAATGGATTTAAATTTAGTGGAAAAAATGTCTGGAGTTAGTAAGGAGACTATTTTAAATAAAGAGATATATGATAAATGTAAAGAAGTACCATTGACTTTTAATAATTATGATAGTACTATGTATATAGAAAAATAAGTACTCTTATTAAGATTTACGTAGGTATAGGGACCGTTAAACGTAAGAGCAACCCAAATATGAAGGTGCTAACCCAAGCATAGTGATATGAGCAATAAGAGGAAGTTATACTAGAAAAGTAAGCTTCCTTTTAAAAAGGGAGTTTTTATTTTTCTAGAAAGAGGTATTAGGTATGGAAAAAGGAAAAGTATTTACATCAGAGGCAGTTAGTGAGGGGCATCCTGATAAAGTTTGTGATCAAATTAGTGATGCAATTTTAACTGAATGCTTGAAAAAAGACAAAAATGCTCATGTAGCATGCGAAACAATGATAGGTGAAGATAAACTTATTATTGGTGGAGAAATTACAATGAATGGCAATATTGATTATGTTAATGTTGCTAAAAAAGTATTAAAAGATATTGGTTATAATAGTCATGAAGTAGGATTTGACACTGATAACGCTAGTTATGAAGTTTTAATTAAAAAACAATCTAGTGATATTTTTAATGCTGTTAATAAAAAGGAAATAGGAGCGGGAGATCAAGGTATTATTTTTGGATATGCAGTAGATGAAACTAAAAATTATATGCCTTTAACTCTTGAAATTGCTAATAAAATATTGATTAAGGCAACAGAAAAGAGAAAATCAGGTGAATTTAAGTGGGCAAGACCTGATATGAAATCACAAGTTAGCGTAGAATATGGTGATAAGAATAGAATTGATACAGTTTTAGTTTCAGTTCAACATGATAGTGATTTTAATGAAGAAGAGTTTAGAAAGTATATTAAAGAAAATATAGTTGAAGAAGTGTTAAAAGAATATGATGTTATTAAGGATAATTATAGATTAATAGTTAACCCATCTGGTAGATTTGTTATTGGTGGCCCAAGAGGAGATTTTGGCCTTACTGGTAGGAAAATAATTGTTGATACTTATGGAGGAAGAGGTCATCATGGTGGTGGTGCGTTTAGTGGTAAAGACCCTACTAAAGT
>CAKORZ010000043.1 GCA_934101685.1 uncultured Bacilli bacterium | reverse complement strand
TGGTATGTCTGCACCTATGAGAATGTTTTGTAAGTTAAATAAGGATAAAATTAATAATGTAAATTATGTGTTAGTTCATTATATGAAAGCTAACTTTAAAAATGTAGCGGATGAAATGGATAAACTATTAAATACAAAACATGATACTTTGACTAATTATTGTGTTAGATTAGGAGAGATAAAAAGTATTAAATCTTTATAATTATTTACTTTATTGCAATATTATGTCTTAATATTAATGGTGGTTTTATGATACAAATAGTTAAGGCTAATAAAGTGAATAATGTTAGAAAAGATATAAGTAAATTATTTGTTAATTCTTTTTATTATATATTTAGTTCTTTTTGTAATGATAAGAATAAGCTAGAAAAGGCTTTTAATCATATATTTAATTTGAGTCTTTTTTATGTTGTTTTATTAGATAATAAGGTAATTGGAATTGGGGCATGTAGTGATGGATCTTCAAGTATTCATTTTAATAAATTTAAATTATGTATGCATTTAGGATTTAAAAGAGGAAATGCTATGTATAAATATTTGAAGAGTATTTTTGAAGATAAAGATTATGATTTTGATATGGATAGTAAATGTGGTATGATAGAGTATGTAGCGGTTGATTCTAATTATTCAAATAGTAATGTTGGATATACTTTAGTTAATCATGTGATGCATGATAATAAATATATTAGATATTTAGCAAAAGTTGCTAATAATAATTATAGTGGTATAAAATTATTTGAAAAAATAGGATTTGAGGAATTTCATAAAGAAAATGCATCTTCTAGAGAAATGGGAGATTTTGGCGTTACTAATTATATTTATTATATATATTCAAAGTGAGGTAAGTTATGTCGTATATAGTTGTTACAATGTTCAGTGCTCTTCTTTTAGGGCTATATGATTTTTTTAAGAAATTAAGTGTTAGAAAAGATAACAATATTTATCAAATACTTTTTTTGTTTACTTTTGTAGCTTTTTTATGTAATTTGGTGTTTGTTAAGACTGCAGTTAATATAGAAGGGAAATATATCTTAATATTGCTACTTAAATCTGTAATTATTAGTGTTAACTGGTTCTTAACAATGAAAGCTTTATCTAAGTTAGATTTAGGAATTACAGCGCCTTTTTCCTTATTAGGTACTGTAAGCACTACTATTCTTGCTAGTATTATATATAAGGAACGTATTGGTTTAAATCAAATTTTAGGAATGGCTATAATTTTATTTGGCTTAGTTTTAATTTCTAGATTGGGTATTAAAAAAGATAATAAAAAGAATGATTATAAGTACATAATTTTTTTAGTTATAGCTGCCTTTTTGTCTTCTTGTAGCGCAATGATAGATAAGTATATGTCTCATAATAATATTAGTTATAAAGCTGTTTCATTTTGGTTCTTTTTATTTTTGAGTATTATATATTTAATAATATGTTTAGTTATAAATAAGAAGATTAATTTTGTTAGTTTAAAGAAAAATTATTATTTTATTATTCTTACAGGTCTTTGTATTTTCTTTGCTGATATTGTATATTATTCTGCTTTATATATGGATGGTTCTAATGTTTCTATTATATCTATTACTAGAAAATTATCTGTTTTTATTGGAGTATTACTAGCTAGTATATTCTTAAAAGAAGATAATTTTATTAAAAAACTTTTAATATTAATTATGATGTTTGGAGGATTAAGTATAATTTTATTATTATAAAATTAGCTAATTCTTTAAAAAGTAGTTCATAAATGATATATTTATAATGTATAAAATAAGAAGAGGGGTTTTACATGACAATTTCAAAAGGATGGAAATGGGAAGTTTTATCTAAGGATGATGAATATTGGAATTCTATAGATTTTATGATGCCTTATTTAAATTATAGGTGGAAAAAGAATGGTTTTAATACTTTTCTTGATTTAGGTTGTGGTTTAGGTAGACATTCTTTATATATGGCAGAAAATGGTTATAATGTTTATGCATTTGATAACTCTAAATATGTTATTGATGTAGTTAAAGAAAAAGCATTTGATAAGGAACTAAATATAATATGTAATTTAGGTGATGTTAGCAATTTACCATATGAAAATGAAAGTATTGATTGTATGGTAGCAATTGGTATAATGGCAAATAATGATAAAAATGGTGTCGCTACAATTTTAAAGGAAATGCATAGAGTCCTTAAGGATGGTGGAGAAACTTATTTTAATATTATAAGTAGGGTTACTGATTATGGATATAGCGATGAGTTATTAAATGGTAATACTTTTTATAATATTAATGAAAATGATTTTGAATGGTTATTTAAAGATTTTAGTATAATTGATATAAAGCATGTTGAAAATATTAGTGAATCTAATAGTATGCCATCATATTGTGTTTTATTAAAGAAGATTGACATTAGTAAATCTTTTGATCAAGATAAACTAAAAGATAGTGCATTTTTGTTATAGAAAGGAAATAAACATGAGAAACCAAAAATTTTATTTATGTAAGAAATGTGGTAATTTAGTTGGAAAAATTGATAATGGCAGTTTTGAGATGATGTGTTGTAATGAAAAAATGGAAGAGTTAACTCCAAATGTAGTAGAAGCATCGAGTGAGAAACATCTTCCAGTATATACTTTTAAAAATAATGTTTTAGAAGTTATGGTAGGTAGTATTCTTCATCCAATGGAAGAAAAACATCATATACCATTTGTTTATGTTGAAACAAAAAATGGTGGTCAAAGAAAGAATCTAGAAGTTAATAAAGAACCAGTAGTTAAATTTAGTTTTATCGATGATGAACCTTTAGCTATATATGCTTATTGTAATTTACATGGATTATGGAAAGTAGAAATTAAAGATAATTAGGAATTAGAAATAGTTCCTTTTTTAATATTATTTTTATGTAGGTATTGCATATCTTAGAGTTTTTGTTTATAATAACACAAGTCTAAAACGAATTATGTTTTGAATGGAGGAAATAATATATGTCAGATAGCGTAAGGATATTTGCGCTTGGCGGACTTGATGAGAATGGTAAAAATATGTACGTTGTGGAAATTAACGATGATATTTTTGTTTTGGAAGCCGGCATGAAATATCCAGAAAGTAGTATGCCAGGAATTGATATTATAATTCCTGATTATACTTATTTAATTAAAAATAAAGATAGAGTTAAAGCTTATATCATTACACATGGTCATGATGATAGTATGGGTTCTATTACTTATGCTTATAAGGATGTACCTGCACCTATTTATTGTAGTAAGGTAACTAGTGAAATGATAAAGGATACTGCTAGAAGGTATCGTCAAAATGCTAAGTTAGATTTTCATATTGTAGATACTACAAGTGAGATTGAAATAGCAGGTAGAGAAGTTAGATTCTTTTCTACTACACATTCAGTTGCTCAATCTATGGGAGTAGCAATTAATACTAGTCAAGGTTATGTTGTGTATACAGGTGATTTTATTATTGACTGTGGTGCTTTTAAAAAGTTTAGAACAGATTTAAAAGCTTTAGCAAGAATAGCAGAAAATAAAGTTTTATGTTTGATGAGTGAATCTGTAGCAAGTTATAAACCAGATTATGCATCACCTAATCATAAATTAACTCCTTTAATTAAGACTCCTTTTGAAGAATTTAAGGGAAGAATCGTAATAGCTATTTATAGTCAAAATTTATTTGCATTACAAGAAATTATTAATTTAGGTGTTAAAAATAATAAGAAAATTGTTATCTTTAGTAATGATATGGAAAACTTAATTAATAATATTGGTATTGAAGGATTACTTGATATTCCTGAAAGAAATAAAGGAACTTTAGAAGATTTAAAGAAAGAAGATCAAAGCGATGTATTAGTTGTTATTACTAGTAATGGTGAAAGATTATTTAGAATGCTTGAAAAAATAGCTAATGAAGAAATGTATGAAGAAAAGGGATTGTTATTAAATGAAAATGATTTAGTAATAATGGCTGCACCTTCTGTTCCTGGAGTAGAGGTTATTGCTGTTAGTGTTCTTGATTTATTGTATAGAACAGGCGCAAAAGTAATTAATATCAGTAATAAAAAGATATCTAGTATGCATGCTCAAGAAGAAGATATAAAGACTATTATAAGTATGCTTCAACCTAAGTTTTATATACCTGTTAAGGGATATTATAAGGATTTGATTGCAAATGCTACTTTAGCTAATAATATGCAAATAGGCTTAAATCATAATAATATTTTTGTATTTGATAATGGTATGGTTGCTAAGTTTGTAGATGGTAAATTTGTAGCAGGAGAAGAAATGGTTCAAACTGGTGAGTTAATGGTTGATGGTTTAGGTATATTTGATGCTGGTAGTGTTGTTATTAACGATCGTAATAAACTAGCTGATGATGGAGTAATTATTTTGGGTGTTACTATTGATTCAGAAACTAAGGAGATAGTAGCAGGACCTGATATTCAAACTAGGGGACTTGTGTTTATAAAGGAAAGTGATCATCTTATAAAAGATATTGCTGATTTATATATCGATACAGTAAAAACAACTTTTAACAATAATAAGTTAGATATTACTGAAAAAAGAACATATATTAGAGAAAAAATATCTAAATATGTAAAGAAAGAAACAGGAAAAGATCCAATGGTTCTTTCACTTGTAGTAGAAATTTAATATAGTAAAGTAATAGATTTTTTATCTTTAGTGATAAAGCCTTCATCGATGAGAATGCTTATTTCTCTCATCATGGAACTTCTATTAATAGAAAGATAAGCTGCTAAATCCGTGTAGGAGAAAGGCAGCTTTATTTTATTTGAAAAGGTTTTTCTTGATAAAGTATCAAAATAGAATAATAATTTATCTCTGATTGTTGTTTTAGTCATTAATTCTATTTTAGTATTATGATTTATAATTTTTTGTAAAAATAAATCATTTAAGACTTTATATATATCTTCATAGTTATTTAATTGTTGCATTAAAACATAGTCTAATTCATAGATTACAGTTTCTTCTTTAGCAACAACGAATAATTCATTATTAGTAGCTATATCATAAAATATTTCTCCAAATAATTCATTTTCATAGTATCTATCTACGATTACTTTATTTCCATTATAGTCATGTCTCATTAAATCGGCAGTCCCTTTTTCTATAATACATAATTGATATCTATTTTTAATATAATTTGTTATTAACTGTCCTTTTTTATATTTAACCTGTTTTAAATATTTGTGATAATTAGGATTTTCTTTTAAAACATTAATGAAAGTATTTTTCATGAAATAATCACCTTGATATTAGTTTGTCATAAATTGTTAAAAAAAACAACTTTTTTTGTTATTTGTTGCAAATACAACAAAATAATATTTTATATGGTGTTATTATGTATCCAGTGATTTAATTCTGGGGAGGATATAATTATGAAAGTAGTTAAAAGAAATGGGTCAATTGTAGAGTATGATAGGGAGAAAATTATTTCTGCGATTAACAAAGCTAATAATGAGGTTAGTGTAAAAGAAAGAGCTAACGAAGAACAAATTTTAGATATCGTTAAAGAGATAGAAGGACTTAATAAAAAAAGAATATTAGTAGAAGACATTCAAGATATTATTGAAGTTAAGTTAATGGAAATTGGAAAATTTGAGTTAGCTAAGGAATATATTGTTTATCGTTACACTAGATCATTAGTTAGAAAGAAAAATACTACTGATGAATCAATACTTGGTTTAATAAAGAAAACAAATAAAGATTTGATGGAAGAAAATTCTAATAAGAATGCAGTTGTTGCTTCTACTCAAAGAGATTTAATAGCAGGAGAAGTTAGTAAAGATTTAACTAAGAGAATGCTTTTACCTGAAAAGATTAGTAAGGCTCATGAAGATGGTATTTTACACTTCCATGATATGGATTACTTTTTACAACCAATATTTAACTGTTGCTTAATTAATATTAAAGATATGTTAGATAATGGTACAGTTATGAATAAGAAACTTGTTGAATCTCCTAAAAGTTTCCAAGTAGCATGTACAGTAATGACTCAAATTATTGCTGCAATTGCTAGTGGGCAATATGGTGGTCAATCAGTAGAAATTAAACACTTAGGTAAATATTTACGTAAGAGTAAAGAAAAGTTTGAAAAAGAGATTAGAGAAACTTGTTGTGATGAAGTTAGTGAAGATGTAATTGAAAAATTAGTTGCTAAAAGATTAAAAGAAGAGCTTAAATCTGGAGTTCAAACTATTCAATATCAAATTAATACTTTAATGACTACGAATGGCCAATCTCCATTTGTTACTTTGTTTTTAAATCTTGAAGAAGATGATCCTTATATCGAAGAAAACGCTATGATTATTGAAGAAATAATTAGACAAAGATATGAAGGAATTAAAAATGAACAAGGTGTTTATATTACTCCAGCTTTTCCTAAATTAGTATATGTATTACATGAACATAATAATTTAACTGGTGGTAAGTATGATTATTTAACTAAAGAAGCAGTTAAGTGTAGTGCTAAAAGATTATATCCTGATTATATAAGCGCTAAAAAGATGAAAGAAAACTATGAAGGTAATGTATTTAGTCCTATGGGCTGTCGTAGTTTCTTATCACCTTGGAAAGATAAAGATGGAAATTATAAGTTTGATGGAAGATTCAATCAAGGTGTAGTTAGTATTAACTTACCTCAAATTGGTATTATTGCAAATGGTGATGAAGATACATTCTGGAAACTATTGGATGAAAGATTAGAGTTATGCAAGGAAGCTTTAATGTGTAGACACTATGCATTACTTGGTACAACTGCAGATGTTAGCCCAATACACTGGATGTATGGTGGTATTGCTAGACTTAAACATGGAGAAACTATTGATGAATTATTAAAAAATGGTTATTCAACATTATCATTAGGTTATATTGGCTTATATGAAGTAACTAAACTTATGAAAGGTGTTAGTCATACTGATAGTGTTGGTCATGAATTCGCTGTTAGAGTAATGAAAAAACTTAGAGAGGCTACTGATAAGTGGAAGGCAGAAACAGGACTTGGCTTTGCTTTATATGGAACTCCAGCAGAAAGTTTGTGTTATAGATTTGCAAGAATAGATAAAGAAAAATATGGTGATATAAAAGATATTACTGATAAGGGATTCTATACTAATTCATATCATGTTGATGTTAGAGAACATATTGATGCTTTCTCTAAACTATCATTTGAAAGTGAATTCCAAGCAATATCATCAGGAGGAGCAATTTCATATATTGAAATACCTAATATGACAAAGAACTTAGATGCTTTAGAGGATATTGTTAAATTTATTTATGATAATATTCAATATGCTGAATTTAATACTAAATCTGATTATTGTCATGTATGTGGTTTTACAGGTGAAATTACAATTAATGATAAAAATGAATGGGAATGTCCAAATTGTGGTAACAAGGATCATGATAAGATGAATGTTACTAGACGTACTTGCGGTTATCTTGGAGAAAACTTCTGGAATGCAGGTAAAACTAAAGAAATCAAATTAAGAGTTACTCATTTATAGTATTATTTTTTGGATGTATTTTAAATACATGTTCAATCTCCAATATATCTAATTTTATGAAAGGAAATGTACACATAAAGGGTTGATTATTGTGTATTAGTAGATGACAATGCATTTTGCTTCAATTAAAAATTTTGATATAGCAAATGGCGTGGGAGTTAGAGTATCGCTATTTGTTAGTGGCTGTAATCATCATTGTAAAGAGTGTTTTAATCAAGAAGCATGGGATTTCAACTATGGTGAAGAATTTACAGATAATGAAATGAATAAAATTATAGATATGCTTAAACCTGATTATATTAAAGGTCTTACTCTTTTAGGAGGAGAACCTATGGAACTTGTTAATCAAAAAGGTATTTTACCATTAGTTAAAAAAGTTAAAGAGTTATATCCTAATAAAACTATTTGGTGTTATAGTGGCTTTACTTTTGAACAAATTATGAAAATGATGGAAGAGTGGGAAACTACTAGAGAACTTGTTAAGTATTTTGATGTATTAGTGGATGGTAAATTTATGATAGAAAAGAAAGATTTATCTATTAAGTTTAGAGGAAGTAGTAATCAAAGATTAATCGATTTACCTAAATCACTTGAAAAAAAGGAAGTAGTACTTCTAGATATATAATAAAAAGGCACAAATGTGTCTTTTTTTCATATATTACTATGAGGTGTTCTTTATGGGAAATAGAGTTAAGCATAATACTAAAGATATAGAGACTTTAGCTAGATTAATGAAAAGTGAAGCTTTGGGTGAAGGAAACTTTGGAATGTTACTTGTAGGTAATGTAGGTATTAATAGGGTTGTTTATAAATGTAATCCTTTTAAAGCTATTACTTCAATTCAAAAAATGGTATATCAACCAGGTAACTTTTTAGGGGTTAATACAAAACTATTTAATGCACCTGTTAATAGTAAAATAAAAGAACTTGCTAAAAAAAATATTAAATATTGGAGAGCAGAACCTGCATATAATGCTTTATATTTTCAAAATCCAGGAAAAGGAAATCCTTGTAAAGATAGGTTTTGGGGCGAATTAGCAGGTAAATATAAAAATCATTGTTTTTATGATCCAGATAAGTTAGATGGGTGTGGGTTGTAAAATTTAACTAAATTTATAGAAATTATTTTATTTAAGATATATATTTATCATGAGGATGATAAGTATGAATAGTGTTAAAGAGAATAATTTTGAAGTTATAGGAATGATTGCGTATTATTTAATTAATCATCCTGATTTTATAAATAAAGATATGATTAATGAATTAGTTTCTTCTTGTAATATTAGTGAAGAAGAAGCTTTTTTTGTGTTATTTTGTAGTGCATGTGGGTTAGATGATTGTAAGGAAGATGATAAATATTTAATTAATAATTATTTTAGAAAGAGTATTAAAAGATTAAATATTAGTGATTATACTAACAATCCATATTATAAAAATATTTTAGTAGAAGGGACTAAATTTAATAATTGGGAGATAAAATATGAGTCTTATAAACCATATGAAGCTTTTATTTATAATGATTTAATTATTAATGGTGATATAGAAATCCCTTGTGTTGGATATTTCAAAGAAGAGTTTAAGTATCTAGCAGTTTTAGAGAATAATAATGAATGGATGATGATTACTCCAAATGAAATTAATACAATGCAAGGAGTAATCGATAGTGTTAGTGGTAATGTTGTAACACTAGGATTAGGGCTTGGTTATTTTGCATATATGGCTAGTTTAAAAGATGATGTTAAAAGTATTACTGTAGTTGAGAGAGATAAGAATGTTATAGAGTTATTTAGTAAAGTTATTTTGCCTAAATTTGAACATAAAGATAAAATTAAAATAGTTAATGAAGATGCATTTGAATTTGCTAAAAGAGATAATAATTTTGATTATGCTTTTGTTGATTTATGGCATGATGTTAGTGATGGAGTAAATTTATATTTAAAAATGAAAAAATTAGAGAAAAATAATACTAAGTATTTTTATTGGATAGAAAAATCCATTATTTCTAAGTTAAAATGGGATGCTTAAAGTTTTATTTAAGGTTTTAGGGATATATTAATATTTGAAAGAAGGAGATATTTATGAAAAAGTTTATAAGTATACTTAGTTTGAGTTTAGTTCTTGTGTGTGGAGGATGTAGTTTAAGTAATTTTAATAGTGGTTCTAATTCTAATAAGGGGAGTGTTCCTACGACTATTACTAGTAAATTAGATACTACTAGTGAAAATGATGAAAGTTTAGTAACTACTTATGAAAATTGCAAGAAATCAGTTGTTACTATTTTGAATTATGCAAGTTATTATGATAGAGGAAAGACAGTTACTAGTTTATATGGAAGTGGTAGTGGCTTTGTTTATGATTATGATGATAATTATATTTATTTGTATACTAATGCGCATGTTGTTAGTGTTAGTAAAGGGTACAGTCAAAGTTACTATGAAATAGTTTTTTATGATGGAAATAGATATTATGGTAATTTAGCATATAGTAATGGTAGTGAAGATGTTGCTATTATGAAAGTTAGTAGAACTGATCAAGATTTTGCTAAGGCTTCAATTGGAAATAGTGAAAATGTAAAAGCAGGTAGTAGCGTGTTTGCAATTGGTAGTCCTTTAGGTCTTGAATATGCAAATACTATTACAAGTGGTATTGTTAGTAATGTTAATATTGAAGTAGAAGCAGATGATGATAATGATGGAACTAACACAACTATGTATATGATTCAAATAGATGCTTCTTTGAATCCAGGCAATAGTGGAGGACCTTTATTTAATAAAAATGGAGAGGTAGTTGGAGTTAATACTTTAAAAATTATGTCTGATAGTAATGGTAATGATGTAGAAACATTTAACTTCTGTATTCCTATTAACCATTTTGTTAAAGTTGCTAATACTTTAGCTACTAAAGGAAGCTATTCTAGACCATTACTTGGGATTACTGTTATTGATGTAAAGAAAATGTCTTTAAGTGATAGGGAAAGTTATGGTATAACTGCAAGTAAAGGAATATATATTGAAAGTGTAAGTAGTAGTGGTGCTAGTAATGGTATTCTTACTAAAGCTACTTTAATTTCTAAAATAAATGATGTTGAAATAAATAATTTAGCAGATTTTTCTACTGAATTATATAAATATTTAGCTGGTGATAGTATAGCAATAACTACTACTAATCTAAGTGGCTCAAATGCTAGTGAACATACAATTACATTAAAATAATTAAAAATTTTAATTTTTTAACTATCCTATTAAATGGATAGTTTTTTAATTATGATATTATATTAATGAAATTAAGAAATTAATTATCTTTTTATTAAAATTATAGAATGGGTGATTAAATATGTTCAATTATACAAAAAAATCTATGATTCTTAAATTTACTGAGCAATCCAAAAAAGAATACTTGGAATATTTAGAATATTTAAAAAAGTTTGTTAAAGATGATCAATGGTTTAATATGTTGTCAATTGATGGAATTGTTAATAAAGATTTAAATCAATATATTGAAAGAGTAATCAATAAAATTAATTCTTGTGAATTTAACTCTAATAATTTAGAAAAAATAATGCTTGAAATTAGAAACTCTATTTCAAAATTAGTAAATGAGTATGAAACTAAAAATTTAAGTGTTGATGAAAAATATTATATATCTAGATATATATATTCCTTATATGGATTAATAGAGGTTATTACGGAAGGATCTATTGTTTCAGAAAAAATTTTAGATATGTTTAAAGAAAAGTACAAAGATAATTATCTTAAAGTACTAAAAAAAATAGATAATTTAAATCCATCTGAATTAACTAATATTAAATCTAAAGATGAAACAAATGTTGACATATATTTTGAATCAGAAGAAATAA
>CAKORZ010000042.1 GCA_934101685.1 uncultured Bacilli bacterium | reverse complement strand
GTCCTCTACTAGTAACCTTTTCTTCCTCATTTATATTTTCTGCATTATAAAATAAAATATTTCTCTTTAACACTTTTTTAATAGTTTCAAGAGCTTCATCTTGACCATAAATATCTTCAAAACATTTATCAAACTTTGTAAAATCTGCATTTATCTTATTACTACCTTTCTTTTTCCTTACAATAGATGATTTAGTACCACTACCACCTATATATCTATTAAATTCAAAATCATTTACTGAAAAACTTTGCTTAATGTATCCATCGACAATATCATATGATTTACTGTCTAAACCAGCCCAAATTATGTCCTCAAATAAATTATCCATTCTAGACAAATACTTTGGATTTTTCAAACTCATTTCCCATATTTGTGCATCAGTGTACTTGCCACTATCTCTATCAGGGAAACTTTCTAATGTATATGTTTTTATAAATGGAATATATTTTTTTATAATCATTTCTTCAAGTTCATTTAAATCTTTTTCTAATTTTTCTTTTATTAAAAATAAAGAATTTTCATCAACATCATCATTAGGATAATACATTTCAAGCAAGTTTACAAAATCATATGGCACTTCATCCACATATTCCTTATTTTCTAAATCATTTCTTATTATTTGAAGTATCTCATCAGTTGTTTTTGAATCATCAAGTGATGCAAATTCAAACTCTTCTGGATATAATAAATCTTTAATCACTTTTGTTATATTATTAACTTTCTTATAACAATAAATATAAGTATTACAATATTCATCATAAATTTTATCCATTATAAACCACCTCAAACACAACTATATTATATTTGGTTTATTCTATTATGTCTAGAAAAAATTTTTTAACAAAAAAATAGATATTTCTATCTATTTCCTTGGTATTATAATTATATTTTTACAATGTGGACATATATATTTTTCTTCTTGATCCTCATCTTTTTTATCATTAGTATATATTGAAGATATATCATCAAGTATTTTTTTATCCTCTTTAATAACAATTCTAAGTTTTTCACCTGCTATTAAACTTCTTGAGTTAATGGTAGGATTTAACTTTTCTAAAGTTTCTCTTTCCATCCCATACATTTTACATATCTTATTAATATCTTCACCTAATTGAACAATATGGTATTTCATATAGTTTACCTCCTAGTAAAGTATATGAAACAAGCAATTAATTATTCATAATATTCAAATTCAAAATCACAAATTCTAATAGTGTCTCCATCTTTAACACCATTTTTCTTTAAAGCTTCTTCTACTCCCATTTTATTTAAGATAGAAGCAAGTTTCATAACACCTTCATCAGTACTAATATTGATTTTCTTATAAAGTCTTTCAATATTTTCTCCTTCAATTATGAATACTCCTTTTTCTCTTCTAATATTAAATTCATTAGTGTCTTTTTCATCACTAAAGTTAAATGTAGCAACTTCTTCCATATCATTTTTATCATATAAAGGAAATTCTGGAGTAGATTTAACAAGTTCATAAGTTCTTTTAATCAAAGGAACTAAGCCCTCTCTAGTAAATGAGCTAACTGGGAATATTTCTACATCATCTTCTAATCTATTTTTAAAGTCTTCTAGATATAATTCACTACCATCTACATCCATTTTATTAGCTACAATAATCATTGGTCTTTCAAGTAATCTCATACCATATGCCCTTAATTCTTCTTTAATAGCTAAATAATCTTCATATGGATCTCTATGATCAGCTGCAGACATATCTATTACATGTAATATTACTCTACATCTTTCTAAGTGTTTTAAGAAATCTAATCCTAATCCCTTACCTAAATGTGCACCTTTAATTAGTCCAGGTAAATCTGCAATAACAAAATCATATCCTTCTACTAGAGATACAACACCTAAATTAGGTTTTAAAGTAGTAAAATGATAATCTGCTATTTCTGGTTTTGCATTAGTTAATACACTTAATAAAGTAGATTTACCAACAGATGGGAATCCAACTAAACCAACGTCTGCTAAAAGTTTTAACTCAATTACGATATTATATTCTTCGCCATCATCACCATTTTCAGCAATTTTAGGAGTTTGGTTTCTGCTATTAGCAAATTTATAGTTTCCTTTACCACCTTTACCACCTTTAGCAATCTCTATTTTTTCTCCCTGTTTAGTAAAATCAGCAAGTATTCTTCCAGTTCCCTTTTCTGTTACAATAGTACCAACTGGAACTTGAACTATAATATCTTCACCACTTCTACCATAGCATTTTTCAGTTCCACCATTTTCACCATCGTTACCAATAATTTTATGCATATATTTAAAATCTATCAAAGTAGTTAGTCCACTATTGCTTTCAAAGATGATGCTGCCACCTTTACCACCATCTCCACCACTAGGGCCACCTCTATCAATAAATTTTTCACGATGAAAAGCAATGGCACCATTTCCACCTTTACCAGCTTTTACATATAATTCTACTTTATCTATAAACATATTTCCCATAAGTTCACCTCTTTTAAAAAAGTCCCCTAAGGGACTTACTATTTTTTATTATTATCTAGTTGGATATACTGATACTTTAGTACGATTCTTTCCTAAACGTTCATATTTTACATATCCATTAATTAGAGCAAATAAAGTGTCATCTCCACCGATACCTACATTTGTACCAGGATGAATTTTTGTTCCTCTTTGACGATATATAATTGATCCAGCATTAATCTTTTCTCCATCAGATTTTTTAGCACCTAATCTTTTAGATTCTGAATCACGACCATTTTTAGTTGAACCAGCACCTTTTTTAGAAGCAAATAATTGTAAATTTAACTTATAATTCATAGCACTAACCTCCTTACATTTCATTAATTTTAATATACTTTTTATAACTTTCTTCAATTGTTTTTAATTGTATGATAATTACATCCATTATTAATTGTAATTTATCATCATTTATGTCTAAGACATCAACATTAACATAACCATCTTTTATTACACAAGAAATTTTATTTTTGTTTTCATTAGTCAAAGCATTAAGTCCACCTGTGACAATTGCACTAACTCCTGCACACACAATATCTTTTCCAAATTCATCATAATTAGAGTGCCCACTAACTTCTAATGAAGAGTACTTATTATTAGTTTTGTTAATTTTTATTTTAATCATATTAAGCTTTAATTTCTTCGATTTTTACGCGTGTATATGGTTGACGATGTCCTTGTTTTTTATGATAAGTAGTTTTAGGCTTATATTTAAATACAATTACTTTTTTAGCCTTTCCTTGTTTTTCTACTGTAGCTTTTACGCTAGCACCCTTAACATAAGGAGCACCAACTTTAGTAGTGTTTTCTCCACCAACAAGTAATACCTTGTCAAATGTTACAGTATCTCCTTCTTTTACATCTAGCTTTTCAACTAATACTGAATCGCCTATAGCAACCTTTATTTGTTTTCCGCCTGTTTGAATAATTGCGTACATAAATGCACCTCCTATAATATTTTTTTTGGCACTAAGACTCGCCTTTAAGGTAGTAATTTAATACTTTTAGTTAACCTTTTTAGTGCGGTTGTAGCCTCACATAGAGGTACAACGCAGTTATTCTAGCACAACAAAAATACTCTGTCAATTAATAAAGAAAAAAACTAGTAATAAACATACAAGAGACTTAAAATTAGTTAGCAACTTTATATATTATCTGATATATTTCATTAAACTCTGTAATCTCAATTAAGGTAGTGTCTTCTTCTTTTCCAATTGTTTCTTTACCATTTTTATCAATAAACCTTAATTCACATATAGATATTACTTCTTTTGTAGTATTTAAACTTATTGAAAAACAATGGAAACCTTTTAAGCCATTTTTTTTAACTTCTTTTTCAAAATTAGGATCAACGTCTTTTTTTGCTAAACTTATATTTTGATTTTCATAATCATAACAAACTTTAAAGCATTTTAAGATATTTGAAATAAATTCATCACTATCTTCATTAAAAAAATTACCTGTGATTTTATAATTCAGAGCTTGTGCCCCAAACCATTTTTTATGTATATCTCTTGCAAATGGTATAATTACATAATCTTTATTTGGATATATAGTTAATTCCATTGTGGCTCCTTTTAAGCCATAATTTACTAGGCTATTATAAATTTCTTCAATCATTTTTTATACCTCTCATTTAATAAAGTTAAAAAGAATAGTAATTTAGCAATTATTTGCATTTAATTAATTTATAAATAGCATCCACTACTTTTATATCAAAATCATTATAAGATATTGATATAAAATTCTTTGGATTACCTCTCCATTCATTACCTGTCTTTCCTACTCTTTCCCATTCAACTATTTCAATATAATCATCTTCTATTTCTAAATCAATAGATATAACACTAAACCCATCATATTTTTCTTTTTTAGCTTTATTTACAAATTTACTTAAAATATCATCTTTTAACATACATTTTTCTATATTTAATTTGTCATAATTCATACTTACATTAAGACAATTATAAATATTATTTAATAATTCTTCTTTAGATTCTGCTTTATAATTACTAATTATAAAGTAATTTAACTTTGCTAATCCTATCCACTTTTTAGAAGGACTTCTTCCATATGGACATAAAATATACTTGCCATCTTTATCGCAGAAAAACTTTACACAAGCACTAGTCTTATCACTTCTTTTTAATTCTTCTTTAATATCCATACACTTCACCTTACATAATCTAAGTATATTTTAGACTATACTTTATATCAAGAATTTAGTGCTATTTTAAATAGTATCATTCTTTTAATAGCCTAATTATAGTTTCTTTTTCATTCATTATTTTTCCTTTTTTAATAACATAATTATTTTTATTTCTATAAATATCTTTTTTTGAATGTATTTTCATTTTATATCTGTTTATAATAGTTAATCTATTAATTAAAAATAATTTCCATTTTTTATTTATATTTATAATAAAGAGTATATTAGTTATTATTAAAAATATATACACTAGCCATTGTGGTGTATTTCTAGTATAGTAAATAAAAATAATTGTAAATATAATAGAAAATATTGTAGTTATAGTCATGGATTTTTTTGAAGTAAAAAAGTTATCATTTATTATCTTTAAAATTCTTCCTCCATCTAATGGTATTATAGGTAGTAAGTTAAATAATAGATTAAATTTATTTATTTGATTAGCCTGAATAAAAGCATTATATGAGATAAAATCCACTTTATATAAGTATTTTAATAAATATATTGATATGAAATAAGTTAAAGGCCCTGCTACACTAATTAATAGTTCTTTTATAGAATCTGTATAATCTAAATTATCTATTTCAGCATTAAAACCTATTGCTAATAGTTTTATCTTAGTTATTTTTAATTTAAAAAGTTTTGCTACTAGCACATGCCCTAATTCATGAATAAATGTTATTAAAAAATAAATAAAAAATAGCTTATAGCTATTAGTTAAAAGAGTAAAAAAAATGAAGATAGTCGCAAAAGGACTAACTTCAAATTTATTAAAGAAGTTCAAGAACTTGTTCATAAGTTATTTTCTCATTATTTTTACTAAACACAATTTTTACTTCTTCCTCTACTACTCCTATAACACTATCAAAATATACTCTATCATTTACTTTAACATTTACATCTACTAAGTTAGAATAAACACTTCTAAATCCAGAATCATTTTCTACTATTACTAAATATCCAGTTTCATCACTATATACATAAGTAACTACTCCATCATCAATACTTTTAACTTCACTATTTCCACTTGTATACATATCATTACCTAAATGAACATAACTTGGAATATTTGCCACTACTTGATCAGGAGTTTTTACATTGTCTACAACTCTAAAATTAATTAATTTATTCATTGTTTTATTAAAAGAAGCAAAATTAACATTTATGCCTAAACTATTCTTTAAGAATTTACCTTTTTCATCTTTTTTAGCATATACTGCTACAGACAAAAATAAAGCTAAAATAACTAAAACAAACATAGATATCTTATATAACTTACTAGGTTTAGAATACTTTTTTTGTACACTAACTACATCTACATCAACAACATCTACCTCTTGACTACTATTTCTTCTATTTTGAATACGATTTTTAATTTTATCTAATTCACTCATGATTTCCACCTCAATTAATAATATTAAATTAGATAAAATTTATGACACTATTGAAATAATTTTTCTAAAAAACTTTTTTTACGATATTTTAATAAATCTACACTTTCTCCATTTAACCTTCTACTCATATTATCAAAGCATTTAGAAGCAATACTTTTACTATTATGGCTCACTGGTACTCCTTTATTGTTTCCCTCAGTTACTGCTTCATCGTAATACACTACCCCTAAAACTCCTATTCCTAAAACATCTACAGCATCAGACATAGTAAGTGATATACCATCTTCAATATGTTTCATATTTACTCTATTAATAACTAATTTAACATCTTGAATATTATTGCTATTTAAAATACCTATTACTTTATCTGCATCTCTAATTGAAGAAGCATCTAAAGTGACTACTACTATTGCTTCATCAGCATTTTTAATTGCATTATAAAAACCTCTTTCAATTCCTGCAGGTGAATCTATTAAAATATAATCAAAATTTTCCTTTAGAGTATTAATTATTTTTTCTAAATAACTAAAATCAATCTTTTGTACATCAATAGATTTACAAGCTGGTAAAACAAATAAATTATTACTTCTTTTATCTTTAACTAATGCTTGTGACAAGCTACATAATCCACTTATAACATCTTGCATATCAAATATAACTCTATTTTCTATTCCTAATACTACATCTAGATTTTTAAGCCCTAAGTCTGCATCTATTAAACAAACCTTATTATTTTTGGATAATGATATACCTAAATTAGATGTAACACTAGTCTTACCTACACCACCTTTACCAGATGTAACTACAATTACTCTTGCCATATGTTCTCTCTCTCCTATCTATAAATCCTTCACTAACTATTTCATCATTAACTACTTTTAATATACTATTTGTTATCTCTTCATCAATTTGTCTTTCATATTTACATATTTTAATTAAAGCATTATTTGTACTTGATGCGACTAGTTTATTATTTACTCCCTTTAACTCTACATTTCCATTAATTTTACCTATAACATATAAATTCCCATTAACAATTACTTTACTACCTATATTTATATTTCCAATTAGTAATGTATTATTATGAAATATTTTTATTTCTCCAGATCGTATATTGCCTTCATGCAAAATAATATTTTTATTAACTTCTTCTTTATAAATTATTTTATTAATATATATTGATCCAAAGGATTGAAACACATCAAATATTTGCAATATTTCTTTTGAAGATAAAGATATATTATGAATATCTAAAGTTACATTTGTTCTGAGTAAGTTATCTTTGATATATAACTTTTCTAATCTTTTTTTTAAACTATCAATAAAGTTATTAAATGATAATTTATCATTAACTATAATATTTATTTTATTATCTATATTTTTAAACATAACATCCTGTTCCATTCTTTCACCCCAATTAGAATTATAGAATTCTTAACTGTCGAAAAAGAAAGAATTATTATATATATGACATCTTTTTTAAAGATATATAATCTTCTTTACCAATAATTATATGATCAAGCATTTTTATATCCACTACTTCACACATTTTAATAATTTTTTTAGTTATTAAAATATCTTGCACACTAGGAGTAGGATCACCACTTGGATGATTATGTAAACATATAATTTTGCTTGCTCCATATATTAATGCTTTTTTTAATATTAGATTAACATCTACAACAGAATTACTAATTCCTCCAACAAATAATTTTTCATATTTAATAATATGAGATTTAATATTTAAAAAGATAACCATAAATACTTCTTGTTTTTCTTCTTTTAATAATAAAGAAAAATTGTTATAAATATCATCTGCATTATTTATAACTTTAATATTATTTATTTTACTTATTTGAACTCTTTTTGCTATTTCCATTATTGCTAGTAACTCTATTGCTTTTGCCTTTTTTATTCCATTTATTTCAATTAAATCTTTATAATTACAATTTATTAAGTCATTAAAATTATTATATTTGCTTAAAATATAATTCGATAATTCAAAAACATTCATTTTCTTAGTTCCTGTTTTTAAAACTAGTGCTAATAATTCGCTATCACTTAAAGTTTCTATCCCATTTTTAATTGCCTTTTCTCTAGGCATTTCCTCTATATTCACTAATCTTTTATTTCCCATTCAAAATTAAAACCATTTCCAAATGAAGACTTACCTTTAGTAGATTGATATAGTTTAAAAACAGTAATAGTTATAAGTGCTATTGCTCCTATTGCTAAGACTGTTGCAAGTTCAGGTGCTGCCCCTCCTATAATTGTTTTAAGTTCTTCATCTTTCACTAATTCATATTTCATTTAAAATTCCCCCTTTATTAATTTAATAGTAAGAAATTTTAAAAATTAATGAATTATTTTTATTTTTTTGTATTTTCCTATTTTACTTTTTAATTGATATTATTTTTATTTTAAATTATAATGTAGTCGTGGGAGTTGGTAATAATGAAAAAAGTTAATACAGAAGAAGTTGAAAATATATCATTAAGTGCTAAACAAATAAAATCTAAGCTTGAAGATTCTTTAGCTTATGATCATAACAAATATAAAGATGTTAATATACTATTTGATACAAAACCTAATGCATATTATAAATTACCTTTTTCAGATTACAAAATTGCTATTAGTGAAGAATTAACTAACCAACAAGCTTTACTTGAAAATCTTCATACATATATTAATGATGTCAAATTAATTGAGGAAAATGATGAAATTGAAGAATTAAAAGAAGTAGATGAAAATGATATAAATATTATTGAAGAAGTTTGTGAATTTGATGAAATTGAGGAAGAGGAAGAAGACGAAGAGGAAGAAGAAGACGAAGAAGATGGTGAAGTTGCTATGCTTCCTTTAATGGACAGAGCAAAAAAACCTAGTCTTACTAGAATTAAAGTTGTTGATGTAGCTAAAGTAATTGAAAAAATTAAAAGAGAAGCTATTGAAAAGAATAAAGGAAAACCTGTTATTACAAGAAGACAAATAAATAAGATGCTAAAACCTTATTTGATAAAGAAAGCTGCTAGTATGGATGTTGATGGTATTGATGATGCTATGACAAGTATTGATATTTACCTAAATGCAGTAAATAAAATTGCAAATAATAATGATGCACCATTAAATGAAAATAACAATGCACCATTAGAATTAAATATTAAAGATATTTTGGAAGATTTAGAAAAATAATTAATTAAGTTTAGGGAGATCTATAATGAGTTCCATTAAATCATTATAATCTCCTTTTTTTGTGCAATTATTTAAATATTCTCTACTTCTTACATAATTAGTTACTATATAACATGGAATTCCTATTTTTTCAATTGCTGCATCATAAAAGCAATCATTTCCTATCATGATAGTTTCATCTGCATTAAGATTATTATTTTTTAATATTTCCATATAATAATTTTCATTAGGTTTACAATAATGTGAGTTATCATATGTTGTAATATAAGAAAATAAATTTTTATCTATATTTCCCCATTCTAATCTTTTCTCTATTGCTGTTTTAGAAAATTGTGGATTAGTAGCAACTATTAAGTTATATCCTTTTTCATATAATGCCTCTACCATAACTCTAGCTATTTCTATTTTCTTTACACATTTTTTTAAATTGTTATACTCATTATTATGAAAATCATCCATTAAAGCTATAATTTCTTTTTCATCAATATTTAAATTATCTTTTATGTGTTTAACGAAAACTTCCTTATTTGTAAGAGGTCCTTTATTAGTACGTATTTTATTATCTCCAGATTTTACAATTAGAGAAACATCTTCATATTTATAGCCCATTTTTTTAAATTTATTAAATATATACTTTAAATACAAATAATCAAATCTTTCATGATTAGTATTAATCAAAGTACCATCCATATCAAATATTACATTTTTAATCATTTTTATTCTCCAATACTCCATTCAAATTTTCCACTTTTTGATATTTACCATCATTAAAATAGTAAGCGTCTCCACATAATTTAGTTTCATCTTTCTTTATAACTATAAAGCTTTCATCTGGTAAAGCTATAAATGGTTGTTTTATACTATCTTTCAATAATATCTCATTAATTCTAACTTCATCATTAACATTAAAATGAGGTTCCACATTTATATTAGTTAATCCAAGTCCCTTATAATAAACAGTCTTTTCTATATTCTCATCTTTACTATAATATACTTTGCTAGCCATATTCATTGTACCAGCACTGATACCTAGTAATACACCCTTATATCTCTTTAGTATATCTTTCATTTCTATATCATTAAAGAAAGTTATTTGATCTAAAGGATCCCCACCCATAAATATAACTAAATCGCTATTTAATATTAAACTTCTAGAAAATAAAGCATTTCTACTATCTAATACATCACTCATTTTAAATTTTAATCCAGATAAAGATAATGATTTTACAATTCCCTCACTATATTTATCCGTTTTATCATATCCATCTGGTGAACTACAAACCAATAATACATTATTATAATTTTCTATTTCATTTTTTAAGCATTCAACTAACTCTTTATTTTCTAATTTATTTGCCACTATATTTCCTTTTTCATTTTTATAAGTAAATGCAGGTCCACTTGTTAAAAATATTGATTTCACTAAAATCACTCCTATTCTACCTTAAATTCTTCTCTAACTATATTATTTCTAAGCCAAATAAAGTTTTCCCAATTATAGGGATACTTATTTTTAATGTAATACGTTTTACTAGTTTTATCTTCAACTGTAATCATATAAACACCATCATCCACTACTTCTTCACTAACATACTTTAAATTCCATCTTTTAAATATAAGAAGAAATCTCCTTAATATTTCTTGTATTTCATATTTATTATATTTCAATACTCTGATCTTATTATTATCATCTACTTCTATTTTATTTTCATTTATAGTAATAATTGTATCAGGCATAAAATCATTTATTTCTTTTATTACAACACGCATCTAAATCACCTATATTTATTCTATTATTTTTTCTTTTTATTATCAACTTTAACTGCCAACAAAGTAACGCAACAAGCAAATGGAATACTAAATAACGCTACTATTGGTAAACATGTGAAAATCATAATTCCTCTTAAGGCAAAAACATTTACACCCATTAAACTTAATAAAGGAATATGAAAAAATCCTATTAATAATAATATAAATGATAATATGGTTAATATAATTAAATTCTTAGTTTTCATAGAGTCACCATTTTGTTTATAAAATCTATTAAATATTCATCATTATTTAAATAATATATTTTTTTATTATATTTAGAAATTTCTTTTTCAATATTTTCTAGCATTTTCATATTTCTTTCTATGTATTCTGTAGTATTCCCTCTTTTAATATAATCTTCTTTTAATTTTGCTTGTCTCTCTTTTGATGGTAATAAAAAAGCAAAATCATATTTATATTTTATACAAAAATCAATGTTTTGAGGTTTGAGTGCCATTACTGGAAATTTATTTTCTTTTAATCCATTATTTATATAATTTAATATATTCATAGGAAATTCAGGATCAACTTCAACTTCTAAATTTAAATTCATTTTTTTATCTTCTGGAAAATGCTCACCTAGTTTTCTTCTATTTAAATTATAAAAGTTATTATATTGAACTTCTAAAATTCTTTTATCAATTTTTGCGCTATATGTTTTGCCTAACCCAGGATATACTAAATAAATAATATTTTTCATAAACTACCTCCAAAATAAGTATATATTTATATTAAATAAATTTATAATAAATTCATATATTATCTAATTAATTTTATATGTTAATATATTTAT
>CAKORZ010000041.1 GCA_934101685.1 uncultured Bacilli bacterium | reverse complement strand
ACACAGAGCTTCCCTTGGTATTAGTGAAGTATGTGATGCTGTTACTGTAGTAGTTAGTGAAGAAACTGGAAGAATATCGCTTGCAATTGATGGAGAATTAGTTGCAGTAAATAGAGAAAACTTCTTACAAACATTTAGAGAAGAATTAGAAAAATAAGGATTTGAAAAAATCCTTTTTTTATAATAAAAAAGGTTGCTTTTATTACAACCTTTTAGTTTTAAATATATGATTTTTAAAACATTGAAACAATTAATATAACTATACTAACTATTAAACCAACACTTAATATTGCACCAAGAATGTTTCTAAAATTAAATATTGATGTTTTCTTTATTGATTTTTCAAAATATCCATTAATAGTATTTAATTCATCAGTTGTGAATTCTCTTTTTGGTAATATAAGAGCGTTAATTTTATCTACATATAAGTAATAATAATTTTTACTTTCATAGTAAGAATGGAATTTATTATATTCTAATGAATTTTCACCATTTGAAGTTATTTCTTTATATTTCTTTTCCTCTAAAATGACTTTTAAATCATCTGATTTATCATTAGCTTTAATTGCTTTATTTACTGCGCTATTCATTTGAATATAGCTAAGAGCAAATAGAAGTATAGGTAATAGATATAAGATATCTCCTTTTTGAAAGCCATCCTTTTTAACCATGAAGATAAAGACAACAATTAATGCTAATATAATTAATGGTGACACTAAAATGAACGTGTTACGATTAATTAAATATAAAAAATAATCTTTTTTAGTTAATTTACTATTAAAACTTTTTTCAATACTTTTATTCAATTTTTATCCCTCCAATACAATTTTAACTTTATTTAAATAATTTAACAATAAAAACTATTAAATTAAGAAATTAATTATGACTTTAAATTAAAAATTTAAAAAGGAAATAAATACTTTAAAATTGAATAAAAAAAGATTAGCAATAGATACTGAAAATTGTATTTTTTGGTATACTTTAATAATGAGGTGAGACAATGATAAAAGCATATTTAGATTCTTATAGCAAAATAACAGTTTATGTAGGTAAGAACTATTATGAAGGTAAAATAAATTCATTGTATTTGCTTACAGAATATGGACCAGTAAAATTAGGTAATTTAAACTTTGTTAATTCAAATGAAAAATATAATGAGTATTCTATTGTTTTACAAGAGGATATGGAATTAGGAAAAGAATATTATCTTGTTGATGATTATGGATATAAAATTTTATTAGAGTATAGATATATTACTAAAAGTGAAAAATTTAGAAAAAATACTTATACAGATGAAAAATTAGGATATGAGTATAGTAAAGATAGCACTTCTTTTAGTATATGGGCACCAGTTAGTAGCGATGTTATATTAGTAGTGAATGATTCTTATTATAAGATGAAAAGATATAATAATATTTTTAAATATGAAGTAATGGGAGATTTAAATAAATGTGAATATTATTTTATTGTGAAAAATAATGGTAAATATTCTAAAGTAATGGATCCTTATGCTTATTCATATAATTTTAGTCAAAGTGCATGTGTAGTTATTGATTTAAATGAATTAGTGAAAACAGAAAATCTTAAAAATTCAAAAAAAAGTAAAACTATTTATGAAACTAGTATTAGAGATTTTTCTAGTTCTAAAGCCTTTAAATATAAAGGTAAGTTTTTAGGAGTAGTTGATGAAGAGAGTATAGATTATTTAGATAATTTAGGAATAGAATATGTTCAATTTATGCCTATTAATTATTTTAATGGTGATGTATACAATTCAAGCGATTTTTATAATTGGGGTTATAATCCATATATGTATGGTGTATGTCATCCTAATTATGTTTATAATCTAGAAAATCCTTATAGTGTTGTTAATGAATGTAAAGAGATGATAAATAAATTACATAGTAGAGGAATAAAGGTTACTATTGATATGGTGTTTAGTCATATAGAAAACAGAGAAGATAATCTTTATAATCTAATAGTTCCTTATTATGCTTATTTAATGGAAAATAATAAGATTAGTAATGGTAGTTATTGCGGGTTTGATATTGATAGCAGTGCCCCTATGGTTAAAAGATTTTTTATAGATATTTGTAAAAGATGGGTTAATTTATATAATGTAGATGGCTTTAGATTTGATTTAATGGGAATTATAAATTACGAAACAATGAATGATATATATAATGAATTGAGAAATATTAAAGAAAATATTTTTATTTATGGTGAAGGATGGAATATGCCTTGCTTAATGAGTGATGATGATAAAGCTATAATTAATAATGCTAGTAAAATGAAAAATATAGGTTTCTTTAATGATTATTATAGAGAAAGTTTAAAATATGATTATTTAGGAGAAAATGTAATAAGAGGAAACTATGAGAGTAATAGTAACATTATTTTTAATTATAATCAGAGTATTAATTATTTAGAATGTCATGATAATTATACATATTATGATTTACAAAAATATGTTGAATTAAGAGATGAAAAGTTGTGTATTAAAAGGCAAACTTTTAAAAATCTTATTATTTTACTTAGTAATGGATATGCTTTTTTCCATTCAGGGCAAGAGTTTTTTAGAACTAAAAAGGGATGTGAAAATTCATATGCTAAATTAGATGATATTAATACTTTTGATTGGAATAAATTATATAAGTATAGTAAGGAAGTTAATTTAGTAGAAAAAATGATTAAGATAAGAGAAAAACATCATTTATTTGATATAGAATATAAATATAAGAATGATAATAATGTTATTTATTTAGATAGTAATAATTTGAGTGTTGTTATTAATATGTCTAATAAAAATATAAAGGTAGAAGATAAGGAAGTATTATTAACTACTAATAAGAATAATCTAGAAAAGTATGATTTAGTAATTTATAAGAAGTAAAGGAGTAGTGTTATGATTAATTATGAAAGTTTCTTACATGGCTATAGTTTAGATTCCTATAAGTTTTTTGGAGCGCATAAATTAGATGATGAAGTTATTTTTAGAGTGTATGCTCCATGTGCTAAAGAAGTAGAAATAAAAGGTAATTTTACTAATTGGCAAGGTTATAAAATGGTTAAAATCAGTGATGCAGGAATATATGAAATTAAATTAAAAAATGTTAATGAATATGATTCATATTTTTATAATATATTAACTAAAGATAATAAGTGGATTGAAAAAATAGATCCATATTCATTTTTAATGGAAAAAAGACCTGCACATAATTCTAGATATTTTAATGTAGAAGATTATCCTTGGCATGATGCTAGATGGATGAGTAAGAGAACTAAAAACTTTGATACTCCAATGAATATATATGAAATGCATATTGGAAGTTTTGTTAAAATAGATGGTGAAGAATTTATAGATTATGAAAGATTAGCTCCTATTTTATGTAAGCATTTAAAAGAGCATAATTACACACATGTAGAGTTTATGCCAGTTTTAGAGCATCCTATTGATGAATCATGGGGATATCAAGTAAGCGGTTTTTATAGTGTTACTAGTCGTTATGGTAATCCTAAACAATTAATGTATTTAATAGATTATTTGCATCAAAATAATATTGGAGTAATAATGGATTTTGTTTGCGTTCATTTTGCTTGTGATTCATATGGATTACTAGATTTTGATGGAACTCAAGTATATGGATATGATAACGATTTGAAATTTAGTCAATGGGGAAGTCCTAGTTTTGATTTAGGTAGAGATCCTGTTAGAAGTTATCTTATGTCATGTGTTAGTTATTTCTTAGAATATTTCCATTTTGATGGAGTTAGATTTGATGCTGTTAGTAATATGCTTTATTATGATGGAAATAGTGATAGAGGAATTATTAATGGATCATTAGAGTTTATAAAAAGAATGAATACAATGATAGGAGAAGCATATCCTAGTGTTATGTTAATTGCTGAAGATTCTACTAGTTTCCCTCATGTATGTGGAAGTGTTAAGGATGGTTGCTTAGGATATGATTATAAATGGGATTTGGGATGGATGAATGATACTTTAAAATATTTTTCATTAGATCCAATTTATAGAAAACATAACCATAATTTAATAACTTTCTCAATGCATTATTATTTTAGTGAAAGATTTTTATTACCTTTAAGCCATGATGAAGTAGTTCATGGTAAAAAATCTATTATTGATAAAATGTGGGGAAGTTATGAAGATAAATTTAAACAAGCTAGATTACTATATGCTTATATGTACACTCATCCAGGTAAAAAGTTATCATTTATGGGAAATGAAATAGCGCAATTTATTGAATGGGATTATAAAAGAGAAATAGATTGGTTTTTACTAGATTATCCATTGCATAAACAATTTAATGAATATATGAAAGATTTAATGAAACTATATGTTGATGAAAAACCTTTATATAAAGCTGATTATACAGATAATGGATTTGGATGGATGATGGTAGATAATAAAAGACAAAGTGTATTTACTTATTATAGAAAATATCGTAATGAATATATCGTAGTTGTATTAAATATGACTCCAGTATCATATGAAAAATATGAAATTGGTGTTCCTCAATATGGATATTATGAAGAAGTATTAAATAGTGATGATGTAAAGTATGGTGGGAATACTAATCCAAGTAATGATTTCTATGTTACTAAGAAGAAAAGTTTACATAATCAAGATTTTGCTATGAATATAAAGTTACCATCATTTGGTGCACTAATTTTTAGGAGGGTAAAAAATGTTTAATAACAAGGAAGAATTTAAAGCTGAATTTACTAAAAGAGCAGTAGAGCAATATGGAAGAGGCGTTGATGAAATACATATAAGTGAAAAGTATTTAATACTTGGAGATATGGTAAGAGATTATGCATCTTTTAACTGGAAAGAAAGTAAAGAAGTATGTACAAGAGAAGCTAAAAAACAATTAACATATTTATCTATGGAATTCTTAATTGGTAGATTATTAACTAACAATTTATTAAATTTAGGAATATACAATGTAGCTTATGAAGGATTAAAAGATTTAAATATAGATATTCACGAGTTAGAAAGCATTGAAAGTGATGCAGGTTTAGGAAATGGTGGTTTAGGAAGACTTGCAGCATGTTTTTTAGATTCACTTGTTACATTAGATTATCCAGCACATGGAAATACCTTAAGATATGATTTTGGATTCTTTAAACAAAAAATAGTAGATAACAAACAAATAGAAGTACCAGATCAATGGATGAAGTATACTGATGTTTGGGAAACTTATAAGCCAAAACATGCAGTGGAAGTTAAATTTTATGGAAAAGTAAAAGTAGATTATATAAATAATGAATGTAAATATAGTTTAGTAGATGCAGAGTGTGTAAGAGCAGTTCCTTATGATTTACCTGTGATTGGTTATAAAACAAAAAACACTAATACTTTAAGATTATGGGCAGCAGAACCAAGTGAAGAAAACTTACCTTCAAATAAAGCTTTTGATAGATACCTAGCAGAAGTTAGAGAAATATGTCAATGCTTATATCCAGATGATTCTACTGAACATGGAAAGATTTTAAGACTAAGACAACAATACTTCTTAGTAAGTTCAGCAATTCAATCTCTTGTTAGAACACATAAAAGAATATATGGAACATTAGATAACTTTAGTGATAAAAATGTTGTTCAATTAAATGATACTCATCCAGTTTTAGCAATCCCAGAACTTTTAAGAATATTAATGGATGAAGAAAACTATGGATGGGATGATGCTTGGAAAATAGTAAGTAAAACATTTGCATACACTAATCATACTTTATTATCCGAGGCTTTAGAGAAATGGCCTTGTGAATATATTCAAAGACTATTACCAAGGATTTATATGATAATTGAGGAAATAGATAGAAGATGTAATAGTTTTGTAAGAAAGGCAACTAATAATAATGAAGATATTGTCCGCAAAGTTGCAATAATTAAAGATTCTATGGTTTATATGGCAAATATTGCTGTATATAGTTGCTTTAGTGTTAATGGAGTAGCAAAACTTCATACAGAATTATTAATGAATCAAGAAATGAAAGAATCTAATCTGTTATTCCCAAACAAATTTAATAATAAAACTAATGGAGTAACTCATAGAAGATGGTTAATGTATAGCAACCCTAAACTAAGTGAAATGATTAGCTTCTTGATTGGCAATGAATGGATTAAAAATCCTGCAAAAATGGAAAACTTAATGAATTTTGTTGATGACAATAATGTAAAAAAAAGAGTCATGGAAATTAAAAATGAAAATAAGTTAAAATTAAAAGAATATATAAAAAGATACAATAATATTGATATTGATGAAAACTCAATATTTGATGTTCAAATAAAAAGAATACATGCTTATAAAAGACAAAGTTTAAATATCTTACATGTTATTTATTTGTATCAAAAAATGAAGAAAGATCCTAAGTTTAGAATATATCCACATACATTTATCTTTGGTGGTAAGGCTGCTCCTGCATATTATTTAGCAAAGAAAACAATAGAATTAATAAATGAAGTAGCAGAAGTTGTAAATAATGATCCAGAGACTAATAAGTATTTAAAAGTAGTCTTTATTGAAAATTATGATGTAAGTAAAGCACAAATTATTATACCTGCAGCAGATGTTTCAGAACAAATATCAACAGCTGGAAAAGAAGCTAGTGGAACAAGTAATATGAAGTTTATGATGAATGGAGCAATTACTTTAGGAACACTTGATGGTGCGAATGTTGAAATAGTTGATAGAGTAGGATTTGATAATGCTGTAATCTTTGGATTAAGAAGTGAAGAAGTTTCTAAACTAGAGAGAGAAAGAAGTTATAATTCTAGAGAAATATATGAGAGTGACAAAGAAATTAAAGCAGTATTAGATAGTTTAGTTGATGGAACATTTAAAAGTAGTGATGCAGATGGGTTTAGAACAATATTTGAAGATTTAGTTTATCATAATGATTGTTATTTTGTACTTAAAGATTTTAGAGAATATGTAAAAGCACAAGAAAAAATACAAGAATTATACATGGATAAAGATAAATGGGCTAAAATATGTATAGTAAATATTGCTAAATCAGGATATTTTACAAGTGATAGAACTATTGAAGAGTATGTAAGAGATATTTGGCATCTTGAAAAAATAAATGTAGCATAAGGGGGTAAAATTATGGAAAGAAAAGAGCTAATTACATTTTTAAAAGAATTTACAGAAGCAAAAGGTATTTCAGGTAATGAAAAAGAAGTAAGTAGATTAATGAAAAAAAGATTAGAAGGTTATGCTGATTCATTTGATTATGATAACTTAGGTTCATTGATTGCTGTTCAAAAAGGAACTGGAGATACAAAAGTTATGCTTGCAGGACACTTAGATGAAGTTGGATTTATCGTAAGTAAAATTGAAGAAGAAGGATTTTTAAGAATTAGTCCAGTTGGTGGATGGTGGGCACACGTTCTTCCTTCACAAAAAATGAGTGTTATGACTTATGATGGAAAAGTATATATGGGTATAGTTGGTTCTATTCCTCCACATGGTATGACTCCAGAAGTTAGAAATAAAGTAATGGATATAAAAGATTTATACATTGATCTTGGAGTAACTAGTAAGAAAGAAGTAGAAGATTTAGGTATTTCAATTGGAGATAGCGTAATTCCTTATACTGAGTTTATGGTTATGAATAATCCTGATTATGTATGTTCTAAGGCATTCGATGATAGAATTGGCGCAGCAGTATGTATTGAGGTTATGAGAAGACTAAAAAAAGAAGATCATCCAAATACTTTATACAGTGTAGGTAGTGTACAAGAAGAAGTTGGTCTAAGAGGTGCTAGAACTGCTACTTATCATGTTAAACCAGATGTAGCAATTGCTATAGATGTATCTATGTCATATGATGTTCCAGGTGGAGCAAAAGGTGATAGTAAATTAGGTAAGGGTGTTGCTCTTTCAGTAATGGATGCAAGTGTTATAGGTCATAAGGGACTTGTAAAAATGATGGAAAATATATGTAAGGAAAAGAATATTAGTTATACATTTGATTCTTTAGTAGCAGGTGGTACTGATTCTGGAGAAATATCTAAATCAATGGATGGAGTTATTAATATGACTTTGTCGTTACCTTGCAGATATTTCCACTCACACACTTCAGTAGTAAACTTAAAAGACTATGAAGCTTGTGTAGAGTTACTAGTAGAATTCGTTAAAAGATTAGATGAAAAGGCACTAAATGAATTAAAAGAGTGGAAAAGATAATTAAGGCTATTAAGTAGCCTTTTTTGTTTGAATAAAAATAGTAGTGGAATATCCTTCTTTAATTTGTTACAATAGCGTTGTAAGGTGATTTTAGTGAAAAAGCAAAAAGAGGTTCTAATTTCTGTAAACGATAATGATTTAAAGTTATTAAATGAGAAAACTTACTTTATAAACTTTAAAAAGAAACTATTTTGGAAACATATTGCAAAAATAGGAGAAAGAGCTTTTTGTGATTGCACAAACTTAGACAGTATAAAATTACCTGCGAGTATAAAAGAAATAGGAAGAAAAGCTTTTTCAAAATCAAATTTAAAAAAAATAGAATTAAATAGAGGATTATCCATAATAAATAATGGCGCTTTTTCAGAGTGCGAAAATTTAAAAGAAATAGAAATACCTGCTTCAGTTCGCTCAATAGGTGATAATTGCTTTTTTAATAGTGGTATAGAAAAAATAAAGTTAAATAAAGGATTAACTGTGCTAGGTAAAGGTGCTTTTTCAGAGTGTAAGAATTTAAAAGAAATAGAAGTACCAGGATCTGTTCGTGTTATAAATGATAATTGTTTTTTTAATAGTGGTATAGAAAAAGTAAAATTAAATAAGAACACTGATTTAATAGGATCATATGCATTTTCAAAATGTAAAAATTTAAGAGAAATAGAATTGCCGGCATCTATTATCACTATTGGTGATAATGCTTTTAATGGCAGTGCAATAGAAAAAGTAATTTTTAATAATATAGATGGTTTGCTAACTAATATAGAAAAAAGCGCCTTTTGTAATTGTAAAAATTTAAAAGAAATAGATATTCCAAGTTCAGTAGAGATTATTGAAAATAGAGCTTTTTGTAATAGTGGAATTGAGGTTATTAGATTAAATGAGGGAATAAAAAAAATAGAGTGTGCTGCTTTTAGCGATTGTAAAAATTTAGAAGAAATTGTGCTTCCTGATTCAATTAATAGCCTTAAAGAAAGAGCATTTTATAGTAGTGGCTTAAAAAAGATAAAATTAAGTGATAAGATAAGTGTAATTGAAAGTTTGTGCTTTGCTCATTGTAAAAATTTAAAAAAAATAGAAATACCAAGTGTAACCCACACAATAGCTCGAGGAGCTTTTATGAATTCTGGATTAGAAAATATTAAATTTAATGATAGAGTTTATGAAATTGATAATGAGTCATTTAATAAATGTGAAAATTTAGAAAATGTTGTTTTGCCAAAATGCCTTAATATTATTGGAACTAAAGCTTTTGCAAATAGTGGTTTAAAAAGCATTATTTTTAATAATAATATAAAAGTAATTGGTGAAAGCGCTTTTGAAAATTGCAAAAACTTAAAATATGTAGAAATACCTTCTAGTGTACAAGTAATAGGAGATAATGCTTTTAAAAATTGCGACTTTAAATACTTATATAAATTAGAGAATGGAAACTGGATATTGTCTAATAGCGAAATAGTAAGAGATGATATAATAGATGAATATGATTTTTCTAATTTAAATGATTTTTATACTAGTGTAATAACAAGAAGTGATTATAAAAAAATATTTAGTAAATTAAATGCATTTAAAAAAGACAATATAATTATTACAAATGAAATTATAAACAATAATTTTTTATTTGACGCCTTATTTTTAAAAGATAATAATGACTTTTTTAAGAGATTATTTCAAAAGATGAATTTTAATAGTGGTGAAAATGAAGAAATCTTCTCATTTGTTAAGTTACTATATTCATTAGGGGCATTTGAAGACGATAAAGTGACTAGACAAAAAGCATGCAATTTTATTGAAAATGAAATTGACAAAGGATGCTTGAATAAAGATAAAATTAATAAAATATTTAAAGATGCTATAATTATAAAATATGAAGAAGATTGGGCAGAATTTATATTGGATAAAAAGAATTTTCATGCCTTATTAAGCAATGATAATGAGCAATTTATTTCAGACATATATAATGCTTTTCAAGAAATAAAAGAATTTAATAGAAGTAATAGAGGAAACCAACGTTATCTTAAAGTTACTCCTGAAGCCTGCGAAAGATTTTTTAAATTTGGTAAATTCAATGATGTAGATGAAGATAGTGAAGATATTGCAATTGTATTAAAAGCACATACAAGAAATCAAGACAGCTTTGATGATGCAAAAAGAATAAGAAAAAATACTTAGAATTAAGAGAACAAAACAAAATTAGAGATAATATTTTAAAAGAAAGTTTAGTAGAAAAAGATATTTTTGAAAGCATTGAAAATATTAAAAAGGACATAATAAATGATACTAAAGAAACTTTAAATATGTTAGATGAATTAGCAAATAAGAAATTCACCTATGAATTTTTATCTAAATATGATCCTAGAAATTTTGTCTTAGGTAAATATTGTTCTTGCTGTTCACATATTGAAGGTGCAGGATATGGAGTAATGAGAGCTAGTATTTTAAACCCAGATTGTCAAAATCTTGTTATTAAGGATAAATCAGGCAAGATAATTGCTAAGTCTACTTTATATATAAATAGAAAACAAGGATATGGTGTTTTCAATAATATAGAAGTTAGTGAAAGCATAACTTCCAAAGAAGAAAAAGAAATGATTTATAAAAAATATAAACAAGCTATTGCTGATTTTGCTAATGAATATAATAAAGAAAATCAAATAAAACTTACTCAAATAAATGTAGGAATGGGAAGAAATGATTTAAGTGATATAATTGAAATATATGATGAAGAAGGAAAAGTACTTAAAGGCATAAATTTTTCTTACTATTCTTGTAGACATGAGCTATCATTAATTTATGAAGGTGATTGGTTTATTAAGCAATATGTTATGTGGAAAAAGGGTAAATAAGTAATGATAAAATTATGAAAAAGAAGAAAAATATATTAATTAGTGTAAATGATAAGGATCTTGCTAATCCTAAATTATGGAAAAATGTTGAAATTATAGGAGCATTTTCTTTTAGAAATTGTAGAAAAATTGAAAATATAGAAATACCATCTAGTGTAGAAAAAATAGAAAATGGTGCCTTTTACTATACCCCAATAAAAACTATTGTATTTAATGAAGGGTTAAAGAAAATAGAAAGTTTAGCTTTTTCCTCTTGTTATAATTTAAAAAATGTAATATTGCCAGATTCTTTAGAAATATTAGGAGATAGTTCTTTTAGAGGAAGTTCAATAGAAGAAGTAACTATAAAGGATAATGTAAAAGAGATTGGTGCCTGTGCTTTTGAAAATTGTAATCAATTAAAAAAAATAAATTTACCAAATTCATTAAAGAAAATTAAGCAATTAGCATTCGTGGGAACTTCAATAAAAGGTATAGAATTAAATGAAGGACTTGAAGAAATAGATAATTTAGCATTTTCTTCCTGCTATGATTTAAAAGAAATAGAGTTTCCATCTACAATAAAAAGATTAGGAAATGAAATACTTAGATCTAGTGGGGTTAAAACTATTAAATTTAAAGAAGGTATAAAGGTTATTTCTAATTTTGCTTTTCACTCTTGCAATAAACTTCAACATGTTGAAATTCCTAGTAGTGTAGAAGTTATAGAAGAAACAGCTTTTGAACATTGCACTGCATTATTTGATTTAACTTTAAATAATGGATTAAAGGAAATAGGTAATTTTGCTTTTGCTAGTTGTAGAAATTTGAGTTATGTAGAAATACCTAGCAGTGTAAAAACTATAGGAGCAGGTGCCTTTTCTTCTTCTGGAATAAGAAGTATAAAGCTAAAAGAAGGAATAAAGAGAATAGGAAATAATGCTTTTGGTAGTTGTTTATATTTAAATTATATAGAGATTCCTTTTAGTGTTGAATATATAGATGAAGATGCTATACCTAATAGTTATTTCAAATATTTATATAAAACTAATGATAGAATTATTTTAACAAATGATAAATTAAATAATAAAGATATAATTGAAAAGTATGATATATCAAAGATAGATTCGTGGTTTTATAAGATGATGTTTAGAGAAGACTATAATCAAATATATGATAGAATACTTTATTTGAAAAAACACAATATTGAGTATAGTAAGAATTGTTATAAAAGTGATGAATTTATGAATAAGATTTTCTTTAATAATAACATTGATTTTGTTAAAGGTATTTCTAAAAGAATAAATGTTAGCAGTATGGATAAAAAATATGTTTTTTCTTTTTATAAATTACTTTATAATTTAGGAGCTTATTCAACTTATAAGGTAGATAGACAAAAAGCATGTAATTTTATAGAAAACTTATTTGAAAAAGATAAACTTAATTTTATATTAGTACATGAAATAGCTAATAAAATGATGCTAAATGGTTTTAATAAGGAATGGGCAGAATTTATAATGCATGAAGATAATTTTTATAAGTTATTAATTGAAGAGGGAATGGAAAAAGGCTTTATTGCTAGAACATACAATGATTTTTATAAAATTAAAGAGTTAAATAGAAGTAATAAG
>CAKORZ010000040.1 GCA_934101685.1 uncultured Bacilli bacterium | reverse complement strand
ATCCTGGTGAGAATGGTTCAACATGGTTTAGTGGGGTAACTGATCCTGAAGAAAACATGGGTAATAATGGAGACTTTTATTATAATAGTGAAAGCAAAAAAATCTTTAAAAAGGAAGCTAATATTTGGAAATTAATTACTATTATAGAGGATGGCACTAATGGTGTTAATGGAACTGATGGTAGAGATGTAGAATTTAGAACTTTTGATAATTATATACAATGGAGATATAAAACATCTGATAATAGTGATTCTTGGAAGAACTTGGTTGATTTATCTACATTAAAGGGAATTGATGGAGTAGATGGCACTAATGGTGCTATATGGTTATATGGTAAAGTGGATCCTAGTGAGAATACAAAAGGTAACGTTGGAGACTTTTATTTGAATACAAATACTTATGATGTGTTTACAAAAGATGCAGAAGTAGGATGGAAATGGTTATGTAATTTAAAAGGTGGTACTGGTTCTAAAGGTGAAGAGGGTAAAAAAGGTGCTACATGGATATTTGGAAATTCTAAACCTACTGATGATACAGAAGGAATTTTTGGCGATGTATATATGGATATTTCAACTAATAATATTTACTCTATGAATGAATTAGGTGAATGGATATTTAAATGCAATTTAACGGGTCAAACAGGTGAAAAAGGTGAAACAGGTGAAAAGGGAACTGATGGCTTAAATGGTAGTGATGGTAGAGAAGTAGAGTTTAGAAAAAATGATATGTATATACAGTGGAGATATAAAACAGATGATGATTCAGAAGAATGGCAAAATTTGGTTGATTTAGATTCTCTTAAAGGAAATTCTGGGAAAGATGGAATAGATGGTGTTAATGGAGTTGATGGAGAGAATGGAAAAGATGGTAGAGAAGTAGAATTTAAAACTGAAAATAATACGATTATGTGGAGATATAAGACGGATGATGATTCAGAAGAATGGATTCTTTTATTTGATTTTTCTAATCTCAAAGGTGAAGATGGGAAAGATGGAAAAGATGGAAAAGATGGCATTAATGGAGAGAATGGAAAAGATGGAAAAGACGGATTAACTGTTGTTGATGTTAGTATTGTTTCTGATAAATGGGGAATTAATACAACTTATAAATTTATAATGTCAGATGGTTCATCTATTTCTAGAACAATTAAAAATGTTATCCCTAATGATATATACTATGCTTGCTCTAGCGAAGAAGAATTTAAAGAATTATTATCTTTAGGTGTTTCTAAAATTAGACTTATAGATGACATTAAAGTTACATCAGGTAGATATTTGGCTGTTTTGGATAAGGAAAATATGATTATTGATTTAAATGGCTTTAGTATTACTCCTGATGAAAATGTAGTATTAGAAAGAATATTTAGTGTAGAAAGTAATAATGAATATGATGTAAATATTACTATAAAGAATGGAACTATTGGTTCTAGTTTATATAATGAAACCTCATATAATGAAGCAGGTATTAGTGTTTTTGGCGGTGGATATGGCGATAACGATAAAAGGTTTGGTAAGTTGACATTAAATATAGAGAATGTTACTAGTTATGGTACTGTATATGGTCTTGCTACTACTGCTACATGGTACAATGCTGATATAAAAGCTAATAATTCTAAATTTATTGCCATTTATCGTAATGATGAAATTACAGTTGATGATTTTGAAAAGCTTATTGATTCTGACGATGAATCAGTAAAAAAAGCTAAAATTGAAGCAAAAAAATTAGGTGCTGGTGCATTTTTACCTGCTAATAATACTAACGAATTTACAAATTGTGAATTTTATGGTCCAACTGGGGTTTATATAAAGGGAGGAAAAACAAAGTTTACTAATACTAGAATTATAGCTGATGGGAAAAAATTGAATTTTGTTGAGTATACAGGTGGATTTTATCCTACTGGTTCTGCTTTAGTTGCTGAATCTTCATATAATTATTCTATACCTGTTGAAATAGAAATTAATGGTGGTCAATTTGAAAGTTTCTATAATGAGTTGATTCAAAAGATAAATAATGTTACTGAAGGGTTAAATATTGTTGGTGAAGAGACTGCAATTCTAGCTAATCGTATATATAAGGTAAGTACAAAATTTGGAGTAATTAGTGCATATGTAACAGAAAGAAATAAAGTTAATGTCATAGATAATAAAAATATCAAAATTGATTCTTATAAAATTTTAACTGATGGAACAGTAGATGTATCTATTAATGCTTTTGATGAAGAAACAAATGAATGGAGTAATATTGTTGAAAATTATACTTTATTTAATAGTTCAGCATTGATTAATACTGATTTATTGAAGGAAATTTATGGTACATATAATAACTTTTATTTAAATGAAGGAGTTTTAACATATGATTCATTAAAACTAAATACAAACGGTACATATAAATTGCATTTAAAAGAAAATGATTTAAATGAAGATGGAGTATTTAGTGTTGTATCGATGACTGATAGTGAATATGTTATAAAAACAAAAGATAAAACTATTACAATTAATGCTTATACGAATTCATTCACTGTACAATAAAATAAATATTAAAAAAAGAGATTCTTTATGATGAAGAGAATCTCTTTTTTATTACTTTAATGAATTTAAAACATTAATTAAAGTTTTTTTATAGTTAGCTGCAGCGTTCTTTTTTATTATATCAAAAGGTAAATCTTCTTTTATAGTTGGATAAATTCCTTGTACATTTTCTATATTAATATTTTTTGTAGAAAGATCTATACAACCAGGTATTATAATAACAGGCGTATTATATTTTTTGCATCTATTTAGTATTCCGGAAATTACTTTTCCTTTAAAACTTTGATAATCTAATTTTCCTTCTCCTGTTATAACATAATCACAATCTTTTAAATAATTATTGAAACCAGTTATATCTAAGACTATATCAATTCCTGATTTAAGCGAAGCGTTTAAAAATGCAATAGACCCTGCGCCTAAAGCACCAGCTGCTCCAGCTCCTTGTATTTTAGAAACATTAATTTGTAAGTCTTTTTTTATAACTTTAGATAGATGTTTTAATCCTTTATCTAGTTCTTTTACCATTTTTTTATCTGCACCTTTTTGAGGAGCGTATACGTATGAAGCACCATCTTTTCCATACATTTTATTATTAACGTCACACATTGCTATTATTTCTATATTTTTTAATAGTTTTCTAGTTTCAGTTGTATCTATTCTTTTTACATTTATTAGTGTTTTACCTGTTGGAATAAATTCATTATTATATTTATCATAAAATTTAGTTTTTAATGCACAAGCACAACCACATCCTGCATCATTAGTACTACTTCCTCCTAATCCTAGTATTATTTTAGTTGCACCTTTACTAATAGAGTCATATATTTGCTCACCAATGCCATAAGTAGATGTTAATGAAGGATTTTTATTTTCTTTTACTTGAGGTAACCCAGAAGAGGAGGCTACTTCAATAAAAGCAGTATTATCATGTATTGCATAATAGGTATTTATTTTGTTCATATAGGAATCATTAACTATAATATCAACTTTTTTAGCATTTAAAGTTCTTATAAAGCAATCCACTGTACCTTCACCACCATCTGCGATAGGTATTTGAATTACTTCACAATTTGGAAATATTTCATTAATGCAATTTTTGGCTATGTCACATATATCACTACTTGATAAAGTCCCTTTAAAAGAGTCAGAAGCAATAATTATTCTTTTCATTTTTTATTCCTCATTTCAATAAAATTATAACTTTTTATTATTAAATGAGAAAGAATAGAACTCAATGTTTTGAAAAAAGTATAATTTATGTTACTTTATAATTAAAGATATCTTATAAGAGAGGGGAAAAATATGAAGAAGAGATGGCTTAAACCTTTGATATGGCTAGCATCTTTACTTGTACTTGTTTTTGCGTGTATGATTGGCGCAAATGCCATTCAAAATAATGGTGGAAATGTAAAAGTAGAAATGGGACATATTGAAACGATGGACAATAAAGCTTTAACTTATAAACTTTATGTTCCAAAAAGTGCAAGTGTTACTAACAAAGCACCTGCTGTGTTAATGCTTCATGGTTATCAAAATGATCATGAAACAAGTGCTGCTTATGCAATTGAACTTGCTCGTAGAGGTGTAGTAGTATTAGCGCTTGATGAATATGGACATGGTTCTACAAGTGTAAGTATGATTGAAAGAGGTTATGTAAATCATAAGGTTACTGTAAACTATGGTAATGATGTTGATGGAGAAAGTTATGTTGAAATAGGTGGTCAAAAACGTTATAAAGTTTTAATGAATTTCTCTAATTTAACTTTCTTTATTGATAAGTATTCAAAAGATAATGACGGAAATTCAATAAAAGATAGTTCTATGGGTGGTGCTTTAGCTTATTCTTATTTGTCTACACTTGAATATGTAGATAATACTAATATGGCTGTAAGTGGACATTCAATGGGAACATGGGCTAGCTGGAGTGTTGCTGCTGCATTTAGTGGTCAATCAATTGCTCCAAAAGCTGTTGTTTTGCAATGTGGCGAATTATTTAGAAATAGTGCTTATGATTCTAATTCTATAAAATTTAATAATGTTTTGTTGTTACAAGCTAAATATGACGAATTTAGTTATTTTAGGGATTATGAAAATGTTGTAGATGATGAATTATTAACTAGCGAGTTAAGAACTGAATTTTTAGGTGTAAGTGCTGATGAGGCTAAATGGAATACTACATATGGTAATTTTAATGATGGTAGTGCTAGAAGAATAGAACTTTTATATACTAATCATAGATTAACTACTCATAATTCTCATGGCTTGAGTACTGCTATTGATTGGCTAACTAATGCTATTGGTATTGAAACTAACTTAAAATCTACAAACTTAGTGTTTCATTATAAAGAAGTTTTAGTTCTTATTGCTACACTAGCAGGTATTGCTTCTATGATGCCTGTTATGTTACTTGTAACTGAAATTCCATTCTTTAAATCTGTTAGAAGCAATGTACCAAATAGAGAAAAAAGAGTTAAAAAGGGATGGAAATGGTGGAAAGGAGCAATTATTACAATATTAATATCTGGATTAACATATCCTTTCCTTACTCAACTTGGACATGGATTATTACCACTTCCAGATACTACTGTATTTAGAATGACTATAGGAAATGGTTTTCTTGCTTGGTATTTGTTCTTAATTGCTGTTATGTTAATTACTACAATTATTCCTTATGTTAAATCTAAGAAAACTGAGGATCCTATGGATTATGTGGATTTAGGCTTAGCTAATGAAGAAGGAGAAACTAAGAAAAATAAAATAGATTGGAAATTATGTGGTAAGTCTGCTTTACTTGCATTTGTTATGGTTGCCTTTATGTATTTATTAGTATTATTATGTGAAGCAATATTTATGTTAGATTTTAGATACATTTGGCCTTTCTTTAAATCATTTACTGGTGCTAGATTTTTACAATTTTTAGTATACATTCCTATTTTTGCATTATTCTTTGTTTTAAATAATTCAAAAATATTTGCACAAATGAGAAATGAGTATGCTAATAAACCTGGCATTAAAGGATTCTTATCTTGTTTATGGAGAAATGCTTTATGTATGGCAGGTGGCATATTACTAATTATATTAATCGAATATATTCCTTTCTTTGCTAATATAGGACCTGGAGCAGATTTATTGTTTAGTTCTACATTTGGTGGACCATTTATGTCTTTAATGATTGTATTTGTACCATTTTTTATGGAAAAAGGTATTAAATATGCAGTTTGTTTTATTGTCCTATCAAATGTACTTATCTATATAGAAAAACTGGTAATATTTATACAGGTGCATTTGTTGTGGCTATGCTTGCTTGTTGGATTGTTACTGGTGGAAGTGCAATGTTATAATATATTTATATATTAATTAGTGTATAGAACTGTAATTTATGTTGCAGTTCTTTTTTTTATAAAAATTTTTAAAAATTAGCAATATTATGTTGACAGTGCTAAAAAAGAGTGTATACTATAATTAGCACCAAAAGAAAAGGAGTGCTAAAAGAGGTGAGATTTTGGAAAATCTTAGCAGAAAAGAAATGATTCTTAAATATATAGTAGAATTGTTTGTTAAAACCGCTCAACCTGTTGGTTCTCAATATTTAATAGAGCAATATAATTTAAGTTATTCTAGTGCTACTATTAGAAATGATATGATGGAACTTGAAAATATGGGTATGCTTGAAAAAACGCATACATCAAGTGGTAGAGTTCCTAGTGCTAAAGGATATCGTTATTATATTGATCATTTAAGAGATGAAAACTTAAATGAAGATAAACTATTTAAACTTAAAACAGTATTAAATGATAAGTCAACTCAAGTAAGTGATGTACTTAGACATAGTTGTGCTATTTTGAGTGAGATGACATCTCTTACATCTATTATGTTAGGACCTGATGAACTTGGAGAAAGGTTAGCTAAGATACAACTTATTCCAATTAGCAATAATAGTGCAGTATGTGTACTTATTACTAGCAATGGTCATGTAGAACACAAAACATTCAATATACCTAATGGAGTTAATCCAGATGATGTAGAAAAATGTGTTGAAATTCTTAATGAGAGATTAAAAGGCACACCTTTATATGGACTAGTAGAAAAGATGATTGCACTTAAACCTGTTTTATCACTACATATAGAAAAATATGAGTTATTAATTGATGCTTTTGTAAGTATGTTTAATCAAATGAGTGATTCAAGTAAGGTCAATGCTTGGGGAACTTCAAACTTGTTTGAACAGCCTGAGTACGCTAACAATATTGATAAACTTAAAAAGATGGTTAAACTTATTGAAAGTAACAATGTATGGAAATTTATATTAAATAGTGATGATAATAAAAAAATCAATGTTCAAATTGGTGTTAATGATGAATTAGATGATATTAGCGTTGTAAGTGTTGATGTTAATGTTAAAGGCCAAGAAGGTGCAAAGATTGCTCTTGTTGGGCCAACTAGAATGGATTATGCTAAAGTAATTGGAGTTATGGAATTCTTAGTTGATCAATTAAAACTTACATATGGTGATGATGAGGAGGATGAGTAATGGAAGAAGAATTAAATGAAGAAGTTAATTATTCTGAAGTAGAATCAAGTAAAAAAGATAAGAAAAAAGATAAAAAACTATCTAAAGAAGAAAGAAAAATTATGGAACTTGAGGATAAAGTAAGCGAGTTAAATGAAAAATATTTATATGCATTAGCTCAAATGAAAGATCTTCATAAAACATATGAAAAAGAAAATGCTATTTCTGTTAAATATGTTACTCATGATTTAATGCTTGAGTTACTTCCTATAGTTGATGTATTTAGTTTCGTTTTGGATAATCCAAATATTCCTGATGTAGTTAGTGGCTACTTTAAAGGATTTGAACTTGTATTTAATCAGTTCAAGGAGATGATGGAAAGACATAAAGTAGTTGAAATTGATTGTAAAGTTGGTGACAAGTTTGATCATAATATCCACAATGCTGTAGAAAAGATAGATACAGATGTTGAGGAAAACAATGATAAAATTTGTGAGTTATTACTGAAAGGCTATAAAATTGGGGACAAGGTTTTAAGACCTACTTCAGTAAAGGTATATAGTTATGTTAAAAAAGAAGATATTGAACAAAATGAAAATTCAAGTGCCACAAGTGAAAATAGTGAAGAAGATAAGGGGGAATAAACTATGGCAAAAGAAATTATTATTGGTATCGATTTAGGAACAACAAATTCAGTTGTTTCATATTTACAAGCAGATGGTAAATGGAAAGTAATTCCTAACCCAGAGGGTAAGAATACTACTGCTTCAGTTGTTGCTTTTAAGAGTAATGGTGAAGAAGTTGTTGGTGATGGTGCTAAAAGACAAAGCGTTACTAACCCAGATACAGTAAGCTCAATAAAGAGAAAAATGGGAACTAACGAGAAAGTACACATTTCTTGTTTAAATAAAGATTTTACTCCACAAGAAGTAAGTGCTAAGATCTTATCATATATGAAGAAGTATGCTGAAGAAAACTTAGGTCAACCAGTTAAAAAAGCTGTTATAACTGTTCCAGCTTACTTCAATGATGCACAAAGACAAGCTACTAAAGATGCTGGACAAATCGCTGGACTAGAAGTAGTTAGAATTATTAACGAACCTACAGCTGCTGCTCTTGCATATGGTATGGAAAATAAAAAAGATGAAACAGTATTAGTATACGATTTAGGTGGAGGTACATTTGATGTATCTGTACTAGAAATTGGTGATGGTACTTTTGAAGTTATTTCTACTGCTGGTGATAACAAGTTAGGTGGAGATGACTGGGATGAAGTATTAGTTAACTACATTTCAGATGAAGTTAAAAAACAATACAATGTTGATTTAACTAAAGATAAAATGGCTATGCAAAGATTAAAAGATGCTGCAGAAAAAGCTAAAATTGATTTAAGTGGTATGTTACAAACTACTATTATGTTACCATTCATTTCAATGACTCCAACAGGACCTATTAACTTTGAAACAACATTAACAAGAGCTAAATTCCAAGAAATGACTAGACATTTATTAGAAAGAACTGAAGCTCCTGTAAGACAAGCTTTAAAAGATGCTAAGATTGATGCTAGCAAGATTGATGAAGTATTATTAGTTGGTGGTTCTACAAGAATGCCTGCTGTATATGATATGGTTAAATCTTTACTTGGTAAAGAACCTAATAAATCAGTAAACCCTGATGAAGCTGTAGCTATTGGTGCCGCTGTTCAAGGTGCTATTATTGCTGGTGATGTTACAGATGTATTATTACTTGATGTTACACCATTATCACTTGGTATTGAAACATTAGGTGGAGTTATGACTGTATTAATTCCAAGAAATACTACTATCCCAGTAACTAAATCACAAACATTCTCTACTGCTGAAGATAATCAACCAGCTGTTGATATCGTTGTATTCCAAGGTGAAAGACCAATGGCTAGAGATAACAAGATGTTAGGGCACTTCAAACTAGATGGTATTAGACCTGCTAGACGTGGTGAACCAAGAATCGAAGTAAGCTTTAATATAGATGCTAATGGTATTGTTAATGTTAAAGCTAAAGACTTAGACACTAATAAGGAACAATCTATTACAATTCAAGGTAATAGTGGATTATCTAAAGAAGATATCGAAAGAATGGTTAAAGAAGCTGAATTAAATAAGGAAGCTGATGAAAAGAGAAAAGAAGAAATAGAACTTCGTAATAAAGCAGAACAATATATTAGTTCAATCGATCGTGGTCTTGAAGAACAAAAAGATAAGATTGACGCTAACCAAAGAGAACAAACTGAAAAATTAAGAGATGAATTAAAGAAAGCATTAGAAACTAATGATTATGAAACTCTTAAAAATAAGATTGGTGAATTAGAACAAGCTGCTGCTATGATGTCTCAATATGCTAACCAAGCAAGTAGTGCATCAACTGCTGATACTGCAGAAAATACAACAACTACTGAATCTACAAATAATAATGATAAAGATGTAGTAGACGTTGATTATAGTGAAAAATAATAAAGTTTAAGGGCTCAAAAGCCCTTATGCTTATGTATGGAGGGTAAATAAATGGCTGAAAAAAGAGATTATTATGAAGTGCTAGGTGTTAGTAAAGATGCTGATGCTGATACTATAAAAAAGGCTTATAGAACACTTGCTAAAAAATACCATCCTGATATTAACAAATCACCAGATGCACCTGAAAAATTTAAAGAAGTACAGGAAGCTTATGAAGTATTAAGTGATGAAACTAAGAAAAACTTATATGATAGATATGGTCATGCAGGAGTTGATCCTAATGCAAGTTCTAACATTGGTGGAGGCTTTGGTGGCTTTAACTTTAATGGCTTTGATGTAGGTGATATTTTCTCTTCTTTCTTTGGCGGTAATTCTAGACAAGCTAGAAGTAATGGTCCAATGCAAGGAGAGGATAAATACTTACGCATGGAAATAAGTTTCTTAGAGGCTGCTTTTGGTGTAAAGAAAGTTATTTCATTAACAGTAGATGAGAAGTGTGTTTCTTGTAAAGGAACTGGTGCTAAAGATGGTACTGAGTTAGAAACATGTTCTTCATGTCATGGTACTGGTACTGTTAGAACTCAACAAAAAACAATGTTTGGTACATTTGAATCAACTACAACTTGTCCTTATTGTAAAGGTAAAGGTAAAACTATTAAAACTAAATGTCCTGATTGTAAAGGTGAGGGATACATTCGTAAGAAAGTTAATGTTGATATAAATGTTCCAGCTGGTATACAAAGTGGCCAACAACTTAGAATATCTGGTAAGGGCGAAAAAGGCATTAATGGTGGGCCTAATGGTGACTTATATGTAGAAATAATAGTAGCTAAACATAAATACTTTGAGAGACAAAATAATGATGTTTATGTAAACATTCCTATTTCTTATGTTGATGCTGCTTTAGGATGCAAAATAGATGTTCCTACAATTCATGGTGATGTAAAAGTAGAAGTGCCTGCTGGTATTCAAAATGGTCAAAAATTGCGTATTAAAGGAAAAGGTATTAAAGATTTAAGAAGTACTAATATGGGTGATGAATATATCATCCTTGATATACAAGTCCCATCTAAATTAAGTAAAGATGAAAAAGATTTGTATATGAAATTAAAGGATCTCCAAGAAAAACAAGGAGAATCAATTTTTGAAAAGTTTAAAAAAGCTTTTAAAAGCAAATAAAAAAGGCTCATATATAACAATTCAGTTATATGTGAGCTTTTTTTTAGTTATTTACTTGTGATTCTTTAGATGTATCAATACTATTTTTAAAAACATAAAATCTTTGATATAAATATTCAGTTATAAAGTTTATTAGCATCATAATTATTTCAATTACTGTGCCATTTAAACCTACTTTATTAACTAAATACATTTGTCCAAAGCAAACTGAAATTGGAGTAAATACGATATAATAGGCTATTACTTTTATCATTGCTATTTTTACATTGCTAGCACTTTTAAAAGTGTATTTTCTATTAAATGTAAAATTCCAAATTACACTTAGTGTTAAAGAAATTAAATAATTCATCCACCAAAAACTATTATTATGTTTAGTTATTAATTGCAATATTTCAAAAGATGATAATTGAATTAATCCTGCACTTATTGCAATTAAAGCAAATTTTATGGTTCTTAAAAACTCTTTATTCATAATTACGCTCCTTAATAAAAAAAGCCTTAGATAAATTATAATCACAAGGCTTATGCATTCAAAATGGGGTGGAAGATGGGAATCGAACCCACGCAATGTCTGGTTCACAGCCAGATGTGTTAACCACTTCACCACATCCACCATGTAATGCCTTATAAGAATAGCAAATAAATAATAAAATATCAATACTTATTTAACTTTTTATATTCCTTTTTCATTTTATTTGCAATATTTTACTAAAGTGTGTATATTATACATGGAGGGGGAATTATATATGAAAAAAATATATAATTATAATTCTCATAAACTTAATAAAACGATACGACATCGTTAATTTTTATAATGCAAAAAATATATAATTTATTAAAAAACAAAAAAAGAAAAGAGGAAAATAAAAATGAATAAATATATAGAACCAAGGATCTTAACTGGTTTTATGGAACTTTTACCAGAAGATCAAATATTATTTAATAATATGAAAAAAGTTGTAGAAGAAACATATGAAGAATATGGTTTTTTACCTATGGATAATCCTATTATTGAACTTAGTGAGGTATTACTTGCTAAGGCAGGAGGAGAAACCGAAAAACAAATATATCGTTTTACTAAAGGAGATAATGACTTATCTTTAAGATTTGATTTAACTGTTCCTTTAGCTAGATATATTGCTATGAATAATGCTAATTTAGTATTTCCATTTAAAAGATACGCAATTGGTAAAGTATATAGAGGAGAAAGACCACAAAAGGGTAGATTTCGTGAGTTTTATCAATGTGATATTGATGTAATAGGTAATGAAAAAGTAGATTTAATGTATGATGCTGAAATACCTACAGTTATTTATAATGTATTTAAAAAATGGGGATTAAGTGATATTACTATTAATGTTAATAATCTTAAGATTTTAAATGGATTTTTTGAATATTTAGGTGTTAAAAAAGAAGATTCAAGTTTAATACTTAGAATTATTGATAAGATTGAAAAAATAGGTAAGGAAAACGTTGTTAGCGAAATAAAAGAGTTAAATGCTACTAGTGAGAAGAATATTTCTAAAATAGTAGATTTTATGTCTATTAATGGAGATAGTTATAAAGAGATTATTGCTAAATTAAGAGAATTTGATGTTCCTAGTGAAACTTATAAAGAAGGTGTTAATGAATTAGAGTTTGTTTGTGATAATATGAATAAGCTTGGTATGCCTTTAGAAAATTATAAAATTAATTTAACTATTACTAGAGGATTAGATTATTATACTGGTACTGTTTATGAAACATTCCTTAATAATTATAAATCTATAGGTTCTGTTAGTAGTGGTGGTAGATACGATTCTTTAACTAAATATTATACTGATAAGTCTTTCCCAGGCGTTGGAATGTCTATTGGTATTACTAGATTATTTTCTGTATTTAAAGAGTTGGGCATTATTAATACTACTAAAAAAAGTTTAGCAGATGTTATGATAGTATCATTAGATCAAGATGATAGAGCTTTAGAAGTTGCTAGTAAGTTTAGAAGTAATGGAGTTAAGGTAGATATGTGTTATATTGCTAAAGGTATGAAACAAAAAATGCAATATGCTAATAGACTTGCTATACCTTATGTTGTTTTAATTGGCGAAGATGAAGTTAAAAACAATGTTTTAGCACTTAAAAATATGAATACAGGAGAACAAGTATTAGTAAGCTTTGAAGAGGCTTTAAATATACTAAAGAAATAAAATGGATGGGGTATTACTAGTAAATA
>CAKORZ010000039.1 GCA_934101685.1 uncultured Bacilli bacterium | reverse complement strand
TCCTCTCCTTGTAAAGAGAATATTTAAAGAAGGTAATTTATGTGGTAATCCTCGTTTAATGAATAAAAAACAATGTATAGAAATACTAGATAAATTACAAGGAAAGAACAATGAGAAATAAACAAATATCTTTGATAATATATCTAATCGCACAATTAATCATATATTCATTTACTATTTGTTTTAATAACATATTTAATGAAAATATAATGTTTATTATAAGCAGTGTTTTATCTCTTGGTTTAGGAATCTATTTATTTTGTAAAACTAAAGATTACTATATTATGATTACATCAATAGGAATAAATGTATTAATTAGTATTTTTAATCTTTATTTAGTTAATTTTAAATATATTGTTTATTTCTTGTTAAATATAGTACAAATACTATATTTCCTTAGAATATATATAAATAGTGAAAATCAGAAAAAAGATTTAATTATTAGATTAATAGAATTAGTGCTAGGACTTGCTCTTAGTTTTATATTATTAAGAAATAAAACTGATTATATTTCTATTTTATTTACTTTATATATTTCAAATCTTTTCTTTAATGTTTTGTATACTATAAAAGATATAGGTTTTAATAACTTCTTTCCTATTGGACTATTTATTCTATTTCTATCTGCTATCTTTTCTTTGTTTATAGGAGTAGAAAATTATATAACTGTTAATATTCCTTTTATTAATATTATAAATGATTTTCCTTTTAGTTTAGTATTAATGTTTGAAATGCCTGCGAATGTAGTTTTAGCATGTAGTGTGTTTACCGTTAATAGAAGAATGTTTAGTAAAATAAATAATGAAGAAGAGGAAGAGGGATAAAAAAAGACATTTTTGATGTCTTTTTAATTTGCATAAAATATTATGCTTTTATTTTCTTTAATAGCTTTATTTATTGTTTCTAATAAAAGATCAAATTCTTCATCAAATTCTTCATTTAATGTAGCATCTTTAACACTTTCCATTACTCTTTTTTTATTAAGTCTTTGTTTTTCTACGCATTTTTTTAATTCATTTAAATTAGATGATGTTACAATTGATGCACCTGTGTCTGAAAAGCCTTTTTTCTTAGCAAACTTTTTCTCTACATTTAATGTTTCTATACTACTAGTATCTTTGTAAAAATCCCACCAAAAGTCTTCTAAAACTTTTACACAATCGTATTTGCTAGGATCATAAAAAGTATCTATATCACTTAAATATTCTCTTTCTTTATCTAAATCATCAATTATACCAAATTCATACTTTTCAAAATCATATATATCTTCCATTTTATTTATCTCCCTTTTGATACTTTCTCCAGCAATTGTAACACATTGCCATATATTTTTCATCTCCACCAATTTGTATTTCATCACCTGTTGTAACTATTTTACCATTAACAAATCTAGCATTAATAGTAGCTTTAGCACCACATGAACAAATTGATTTTATTTCAGTTATACTATCTGCTATTTCTATAAGTCTTTTACTTCCTTCAAATAAATAACTTTTGAAATTAGTTTTTAATCCATAACATAAAACAGGTATTTTTGTTGATATTTCTTTACAATCATTAATTTGTGATTCTGTACAAAACTGTGCTTCATCTATTATCATTACATCATATTTTTTCTTTTTATTTAATTCATTAAACAAATCCAATAAACTTTGTTCTTTTTCTAGTAAAACACATTCGCTTTGAATACCTATTCTACTTTTTACAACGGCTTTTCCTTCTTCATTATAATCGCGAGTATCAATACTTGGCTTAATTAATAATACATTAAATCCTCTCTGCTCATAGTTAAATTTACAAATTAATGCTTGTGCACTCTTGGAACACCCCATTGCTCCATATTTGAAATACAACTTAGGCATATCTCCCCACCTCTTAAGATGATATTAACATACTTCATTAATTAAGGCATAAGAATATTACTAACAAAAATTAAATATTTTATGTCAACATTTTTTGTGTGTTTTAGCAAATATTTTTTTGTCAATATAAATTTACTTGACTTTAAAAATTTATTTATATAAGATTATTATTGTAAAAGAAAGGGAGAATGAATTATGTATAATCCATCTTTATGGTTACATCATAATAGTTAATTAGTACTTGCAACTAGTATATGTTTTGTAAGTACTTTTAGTGATGCAAAGCATATAAATGGATTTATATATTTCTTTTATTATAAAAACTATACCTGTCTATATGCTTTGTAAAATCATAGACAGGTTTTTATTTAAAAAGGAGGAAATAATATGTATATTTGTAAATCATGGCTACACCACCATAGTTTATTGTAAGTGCTTGCATTCTTATTAAGTTTTGTAGGCACTTTTGGTCATACAAAACATATAAGAATAATTATACATATTATTATATAATTTAACGCTCACCTATATGTTTTGTATATGGACAATAGGTGGGCTTTATTTTATAAGAAAGAGGAGAATTAAAAAATGAAAAATTTAGAAATATTAAAAGATCTAGTATCAATAAAAAGTTTTGATACTAATAGTAATGAAGAAATAATTAATTATTTAATAAATAAGTTTGAACCATATGCAGAAGAAATCAAAATTATTAATAATTGCAAATTAAATAAAAAGAAAAATTTATTAATAGGATTAAATACTAAAATAGAAAATATTAATGATGCAATTGTTCTTTCTGGGCACATGGATACGGTAGTTGCAGATGAATATCTATACAAAACAAATCCATATATTCCAACTTTAATTGATGATAAACTATATGGACTTGGAACTATTGATATGAAAAGTTATTTTGCTATTATATTAAATAACATTGAAGAATTAAAGAAAATTAAGAAGCCAATAATTATAGCTATTACTAGTGATGAAGAAACCGATTTTGAGGGAGTTGAAAACATATCTTCCTACTTAAAAGAAAAGAATGTAACCCCTTACTTTACAATAGTTGGTGAGCCTACAAATATGAAAATATGTACATCTAGTAAATGCTGCTACGAATATCAAATAGATATAACTGGACTTGGGTGCCACAGTAGTAAGCCTCAAAATGGCATAAATGCAAACTATATTGCTGCTAAATTTATTTCTTTTATTGAAAAACTTAGTTACAAATATCCAAATACTACCCTTAATTGTGGAATTATGCAAGGTGGAGATAAAGTAAATATTGTATCTCCTAATAGTAAAATTGTATTTGATTTAAGAACTGACAATAAATCATTAATAGAAAAAGTATTAAAAGATATAAGAAATAAAATTGCTTATTTAAAGAAAAAATATAATGGATGTTCAATTGAACTTTCTAATAATCTATCAATTTTACCACTTGAAAAAAGAAATAGTTTAATTATTGAAAAATTATTAAAAGAGTTTAATTTAGAAGAAAATGAATTCACTGGTGGATGTGAAGCTGGATATTTTCAAGCACTAGGTGGTGATTCAATACTATTTGGAGTTGGAGATCTTGCTTTAGCACACAAGCCAAATGAATTTGTAAATGTTAATGAGTTTAAAAAATATAATGATATGTTTGTTAGTTTTGTTAAAAGCTTATAATAAAAAAAACATGAGTTAATTCTCATGTTTTTTGTTACATCTTCATTGATTGTTTTGTTTGATATGTTTTTCTATTACTAATATCTCTTTTAACTACATTTTCAAGAATATTTGTTATTACCCTATTTGTTCCTTCATATATATAAGTATCAGATTCTGTTTTACTAGTTGTATATCCATCTTCTCTATTCCATGATTGTTTTATTTCTCCATATGTATCTCTTTGATATGGGTGATAATGATGAACATTTTCAATATGAGCATATTCTGCTACTTCATTAGTTTCTCCAAGTTTTAAAACTTCTAAACTTTGAGTCATAAGATTTACTTCTTTATCACCTTGTGGTATTATTGCCCTCATATTTACTTTATATAATGTTTTTGATGACTTATCAAAATAAACAGCAGACATACTTTGAAGCTCATCTTTACTTATATTATTATCAAAATGCTCTATTTCTCCATATTTAATATCAAAAGTTTTTTTTGAAAAAAGTAAATTTTTTAAATTCCTTGCTGCGTCAGCTATTTTTTCTTTAAATTCATCTGGTGCTTCTTGTTTTACTTTTGGTTGTTCTTCAACCTTTTTCTTATTAAAAAGTCCCATTTTAATCAACTCCTATTTAAAAATATTTTAACACATAAAATTTATTATTTAAACAAAAAAATTTAAAATGTAATTTCAAGTATAAAAAAAGCAAGATACAATCTTGCTTTTAAACAATTTAATTAACCCAAAAGTAAATGTTTGAATAGTAAGCACCAAACTAAGTCAACCCAACCAAATACAATACCAAATACTGTTACTACTACTGCTAGAACAACATCAATAAGACCTTTAGTACGTAATGCTTTGCTCCATCTTACTAATACTTCTGTTACCCAGTTAACACCAGGAATTAATAATAAGATGATTTGAACTAATCTAGATTGCTTATTAAACCACTTATCACATTTCATATTATCTTTTCCTCCTATGAAATGATTTTATCACATACGATGTTTGTTTTACATATTTTTTGTATTTTTTACTAGAAATTTAAGTTGCATTTCTGAATTTCTTTTTGCAGTTTCTCTTAAAATGTCCATGTACTCTTTTTTCTCATAGCTTTTTATAAGATCATAATTTCCGCCTTCATCAACAGTACTAATTTTTTCATATCCTTTATTTATATCCCAAGATTCTTTTATATTTCCAGCCCAATCTTCATGATATGGATGGTACTTGTGATATGAATTTATATATTCATAGTGTTCCACTTCTTTTGATTCATCGAGTTTAAGTATTTCAAGTTCTCTCAAAAATATAGTGGGATTATTCATATCTCCTTTTTTAAATGTTACACGATAATTGCAAATATAAAAAGTACTAGTTGGAACATTAAAATATCTTACAACTACAAGTCTTGAATTGCGATCTTCATCTAAGTCATTTGGAACATATGTATCTAAAAGCTTTTTATCACTTAACATTTCTCCTAGACTTGATTTTGCATCATTAATTTTTTCTTTTAATTCATCTGTTATTGGTTCTATAGCCTTTGGCTCTTCTTTTTTTCTAAAGATACTCATTTTAAACATCTCCTTAATAATATTTTAACATAGTACTATCAAAATTTCAAACTATCATTATATATATAAATTATAGAACTTGGGGTTTTATTTGTTTTGAACTTTAGTTTATTTACCCTTATTCATCCTATTTTGGCATTTGTCAAACATCCTTGCTATATGCTCCTTTTACTATATTTTTTGTAAAACCTGTTTTTCAATTTTATTCGCACAAAATTCGCACAAATGTCTATAAAATACACCTTAAAATATCAAAAAAGTCTAGAATTTCTAGGCTTTTACTATTTTTATTGGCTGGGATACTTGGTTTTATTAAATTTATAATTTAAAAGAATATAACGATAATATTGTTATATTCTTTTATTTTTATCGGTAATTCGTTTATGATACGTACTTACTAATTTTATTAGTAATGATTGTAGTCGATTTGTTGTCAATTAATAGTTTTTATTTGGATCTTTCCAACCTTTTTCAATTAATTGTGAATATAGTTCTCTTTCTAAATTTTGTCTATCATTAGGATCATCTTTTTTTATATTAATAAGTTTCAATTCATATTTGTCGTACAGAGCTTTTTTTTCGTCTTCGTTATCTTGATAATCACTTGTATCCATTCCCCAATATTCAATATATATTCCATTTGTTCCACTTAGAGGAATAAACCAGTCTGATATAATTGTTCTTTCCTGCTTGGAAGGAATCTCTTTCACTACTAATCCGCTGGCATGACAAATATGCCAATTGTACAATAAATCATCAATTATAACTTCTTTATCTGATTTGCATAAATGTCCATCTCTGGCTCTATGTTCTTTTATATTTGCTGTAGATAAAATAATTTGATCTGATTGTTCTTCTATTGTTAGATTTTTTGTTTCTTTTTGTTCAAAGTTTATTTTTGCTAAAATTTCTTTAATGTCATCAGCACAACGTTCTGAGATTGTATAGTCGTTCTTTAAAATGGATAATGCACGTGCTATTGCAATAAGTTTTGTTATTTGACTTTTTAAAATTTTCTTATTTTTTACACGATAAATAGAATTTCTTAAGTTGAAGTAATAATCTCTTAATTCATATTTTGATTGATTCTTATTTAAATCTGCATAATTTTTTTTATAGTCATCAATACATTTATCACATACATTGATTACAAGATTTTTTTCTGGATTCATAAGTATTTTGTGTGTTGCTTCAATATTTTTACAGACCATGCATTTTTGGCTATTTTCTTCTTTTAAAATCCATTCTCCATTTTCATTTTTTATTACTAATCCTTGATTTTTCATTTCTAAATGTTCTTTGCATAGAGGATACATTCCGCTATTTTTGCCACATATTTGACATGTTTTTCCTGCCACAATAATTACTCCTTTTCTTTATTTATCACTCCGAAATTAATGTTTGAATTATTATTTCCTATTGTGATATTTTGATTGTTTATATTGCTATAGTTTATTTGATCATCAATTTTGTTAATTATTTCTTTAATCTTTCTAAACTGCTTTACATCTTCTTTTGTTAAAGCAATATTAATTGTATTTTCATCGTTAGTTAATATATTAGGAGATATTTCAAAGTGTTTACAGATTTTAATAAAATCTTCTGTTGATAATTTTATTTTTTTGTGTTCAATATCATTATATGTACTTTGTGCCAAATTTAATATTTTAGCCATCTCTACTTGAGTAAGTTTTTTTTCTTTACGAATTTTTTTTATTATGTCTATATAATCCATTTTTATCATTCCTTTACGAAAATTATATAAAATTATTTAATTTTAAACGAATTATCGGTATTTTTTCTTGATATTATAGTAATAAACTATTATTATATATTTAAATTATCGGTTAGACCGATAAAAGGCAGGTGATACTAAATGATTCTAACAAGGAAAGTGAGGTTAACATGGCAAAAAGATATAAAAGGAATAATTACATAAATCCTGGAGCTTTTAATACCAGGAGCAAAAAGCATACTTCTGATCGCGTAGGAGATTGGTTTGAAAATCAAGCAGGTACTATCTTCAAGATAGAAGAGTACAGATATAACTATGATGGTGAACGTGTGTTTAAACTAAGTAGATTAGGATCTTCTAGTAAGAAGTTTGAGTTAAATGAATTTGAATTAAAAAACAGAGTAGATTTAATGCTACTTAAAAAATTTAATAAATGGTCATATGTCTGACCAAGGAAGGTGGGAAAGTAAATGAGATACACAAGTGGTTACGTTTAGTGTGTTGGAAATGAGGTGTTAATATGATCAAATACACTGATAGAGAAAAAATGAAATATTATGAGAATAAAGCAATCGAAGTTAATAACAAGTACAAAAAGTATAAAGAGGTTTTAAATGATAAAACAAAATGTATGACATATGACAATGTAGTAGTTACTAACTCTAATAAAAGTTTTAATTCTCTAGTAGACATGATATCTGATAAGGATTATCAAAAAGATATGTATAAGATCTTATATTACACTGCTCGGGCAGGCGGTGATGATCATAATCAAGCTTGTAGATTTGCTAAAGAAAATATCAACGATAATTTCTGTATCGATACTGTCTTACATATCGAAGATATTCAAAAACAATTCAGGAAAGGAAAATAAAAGAATGACGTATACTCAATTTTTAGAGTTAAAAGAATTAGCAGTAAGGAAGAATCTTACATTAGCTGAATATGATCAGCTATATAAAGAGTGTAATGGTGATTATATCATTATGCGAGAAAAATTATTAGCCATTTAGTTAGGAGGAATGAATTATGGCAGTAAAAATAACAAATAAGAATGGTAAAGTTGTAACACTTTTAAATCCAAGTGAAAAAGGTAGTAAGTTTGCTGATGAATTAAAGAATGATATTAGATATACAAATGATGGTCGTTATAAAGCTGATAAAAATGGAAATGTATCAGGACTAACACCAGAGCAAAGAGCTTTTAGAGCTGGATATCTATCAGCACAAAAAGATAGTGCTAAATGTTACAACTATAATCGTGGCAAAAAGAAAAAAAGATAGAATATGAGTTACAGTTATAAAACAGGTGATCTAATTGAATAAAAATAAATCTAAAAAGAAAAGTGGATTTGCGAAAACAAAAAGATATCCAGGAAAGCAACATCCTGCTTATTATAGACAATTATCATCAGATGAGGTTGAATATACGACTTTTACAAAAAGAGATCCTGCTCGTATAGATGGGAAAGATGTTCCAGTTAGGAAATTATCAAGTAATATTAATCCTCAAAAAAGAGGAAAGGAGCCATCTAATGTAGTTGATAGAGTGTTTGTAGGTAAACGATCTTCTTTACATAAAAATGAACCTACATATAGGTTTGCAAGTAAAAAGGATAAAGATATTGTTGAAGATATATTAAATAATTCTTGCAGAGTTAGAGTAGATTATACATCTAATTCTAAAAAGAAGAAAAATAAACAATAAAAAAAGAAAGTGCCGCAGCGTTATTTCAGCTCATTTGGCGGGGCCAAGGAATGAATCCTAGCCATCACTTTCTGTTAAGATTATAACTTTTTATTTAATGAGTGTCAATATCAATTATAAAAAAGGAGTTGATAATATGCCTGATCATTGTTATGTAGTGAAATACAAAAATTATTTAGGCAAAACAAAAATATTAAAAGATCGTTTAACAGGTTCAATTAAAGAGTTCTACTCATATAACTCTGCTTTACGATTAAAGAACTGGTTACAAGATAAAGAGTACGAAGACGTACGTGTGGAACTATATCGTGCATGAGAAAGAGTCCACTAAAAAAATTAGAAGACGTCAAGCAATTAAAATTTGCTTGGCATATAGACTTTCCTATCGTTGAAGATGACATATACGTGAAAGAGAAAGAAGTACAAAATAATACCGTACAAGTATCTTACTTAAAATTTGATTTAGTAGATGATTGCGAGAGTGACATTATAAGCATAATTAAGGAGAAAAATTAAAATGGAAAACAAAGAAATTAAAGCTGAAGAGAAAAAAATTGAAAGTAAGCAAGAATCATATAAAACTGCTTATGAAATGAGGAAGGAAGATATCAGTACATTACCTGTTTTAAAATGTTCAATGATAAAAACAGTTAGTAAGAAAACTAGTTTGAAGTCTTATACATTTGTAGGGTTCGTTCATGGATTAGAATTGAAAGATAAAAAATTCAATTCTGATAAATTCGTTTTAGCTCTATTAGAGAAAAAAATGAAGATGGAAGAAATAGATAAAGCAACTAAGGTTGATCTTAATGCTAGATATCGTCCTGTAAAAGGCCAAAGAAAAGATAATGGCGAATGGTTCTATGGTGTGGATATATTTGTATCTAAATCATATAGGCCAAGAATCTTCTTTAATGACAATCAATTAAAAACTCTTCAGTTACAAGATATTAACTTGAATTACGTAGAAGTAGAAATTGAAGAAGATCTAGACAGTTTTGATGAAGATTTTGAATAGAGTCAGATGTCTGACTCTTCTTGCTTAATAAAGCAAAGAAAGGAGAAATAAAAAATGCGTGTAATAAAAAAATACGCTAAGAAGATTATTGCAATTAGCTTATTTATAATAATGTTAATGGCAAGCATATGCACATCTGCAGTATTTGGTAGCAATGTGTCAAAAAATATAATATCTGCTGCAAGTGTTAATGGAAATGTAATTACTTTGAATGCAGGTGATTATGATGAAGATGAGGGAAATGCAAATAGTGAAAGTTATGATAGTAATTTCCCTATTGGTGAATATACAATTAAAATTTGGTATAACTCAAGCGTAGTTAGTAATCCAAGTGAAATATATATAAATGTTAGTACTGGTTATGGCTGGTCTTTAAGTGGCTACAATAGACCAATTTCTGTAGATGGAAATGTTGCAACTTATACTCAAAAAGCTGATAAACCGTTCACTAGAATTTGGGTAACAGCATATGGCCCTGAATTTCCTGACGCTCATGCTTTTACTAAAGTAGAAATAACTTTACCTGATACAGATAAAAAAGCACCTGCTTTAGAAACAAAGGTATTCATGACAAATGTAGACAACCCAGTTACTATTGATTACATTTTGTCAAATACTAAATTTGTTGATGAGGTTGATGGTGATTTAGCGCCTGTTCTTGTTACTGATAACTATACGCCTAACAAGAATAAATTAGGAAAATGGACTGTTGATGTAAAAGCAACTGATAAAGCTGGTAATACTGGTACAGGCACGATCGAAGTCTGGGTACTTGATAAAACAGCTCCAATAATTAATGGTACATCTGTATTTACATCTAATATGTCTGATCCATTAACTATTGAAAAAATATTAAAATTTATTAGTGTTACTGACAATGTAGATACTGGCTTAACTCCAACTATTGTTTCTGATGGTTTCACTACTCATGAGCAAGAAAAAGGAGAAAAGATTATTACATTAAAAGCTACTGATAGTAGTGGTAATGAAAGTGCTATTTTTACTATTAAAGTAAATGTAGTAGATGATATCAAACCAACAATAACAGGAACTAATAGTTACACTACTAGCTATAAAAATTCAATTGATCTAAGTACTATTGAGGGTGCTTTAACAATAAATGATAATGTAGATAGCGGTTTGACTTTAGAAAAGATAGCTGATAATTATACAGGAAATCAAAGTATTCCTGGTACATATACAATTAGTTATCGTACTACTGATAAAAGTGGAAATATAAGTGAAACATTTAACGTTACTATAGAAGTAACAGATAAAATACCACCTGTATTCTATACAAATGGAAAATTTATTGGTATTAGTCAAGCAAATGGTTTAACACACCAAGAATTAGTTAATGTATTAATTTATATGGAGGGTTTATATGCTAATGATACAGCTGAAGTAAATGTACTTTCATTTGGTGGATATGAAGTAGGTGCAGTTAATCTTCCAGGAGAATATACTTTATCTTATAAAGTTAGAACTGCTGATGGAGAAAGTGAAGTTAAAACAGCAACAATAAAAGTTTTAGGTGAGAAGCAGACTGAAGAAGATCCTGACGCTGATTCTAAAAAAGATATAGAAGAAGTAAAAACAACTTTTAAAAATATTCTAAAAAGGATTGGAAATTTCTTTGTAAATTTAGGCAAATGGATTGTTAAATACATTGGCTTTGGATGGGCATGGGATAAATCAGGAAAATTCACTCCTAATTGGTAGGTGATAAGATGAAAAGTTATAGTAATAATGTTCAAAGAAAACAAGATAAAATAAAAGAATATGATATGTCTGGATTTATTGTTATTTTACTTTGTATAACAATAATTCTATTAGGAGTAGGTATTTACTTACATTTCACTAAAACATTTAATATGACTAGATTCTGGGGAATCTATGGACTAATAATTGGTATACCTGGATTAATTCTAGGTGGATTCAATTTAGTTTATTTAGGACTAACTGCAGCAGGTGGAATATGGTTAGCATTTGCTAATATAAATGATAAACCTTTAGCTGCACTTGTAGCCTTTAGCATAGTTGGTGTTCTGGGCTTAATATCTTATTTTATAAATAAGAGTAAATAGAAAGGGGAGATTAGAGATGAACAAAACATTTATTTCAAAACTAGGAATCGTGTTGGCAATGATCTTCTCTTTTCTTTTATCTATTATTCCAGGCTCTAGTGTTAAAGCTTTAGAAGATGGAGAAACATATCAAACGTATGTTGATTTGAATAAGACCACTAGAAATGGATCTATCATTTCTTTTGAAACAAAAGATACATACAATGTATCTGCAGTAACTTATGAATATACTTTTTTATTAAATAATATTTTAGTAAGTAAACTGGTACAAAGAGATGAAACTTTTAAAAAGATAGATAATAAAACATATACTATTGATTTGAGTGGAATAGAAGAAACTGTAGAAGGAGTAAAAATTCAAAAAATAAAGTATATATTAGATGATAAAAGAAGTTGGGTAGATAAAAGAACTGTAGGAAATAATTATATAGGGAATATGGAATCAAAATATAAATATAATTATGTTGAGCTTAGCAACACAGAACTAGTAACTACATATATCAATTCTACAAGTTCTGGATCCTGGAATTACATAAATTATCAAAATAAACTATATTTTAAATTTGCTGATCTAGTTCCTGAAGATATAACTAAAATGACTGTTGATTATGATACATATACAAATAAAAATACTTGGTTTGGTACAAAGTCAGAAAATACAGACAGAAAAAATGTAGCATATGAAGTAACTAAAGAAGATTACAATAAGCAATATGGTGACCATGCGACAATCTTTGATGATTTATTTGGAAAGTTTGAAAAAGTATATGCAATTCAAAAGAGTGACAACGAAAAATATGATTGGTCTGTATTATTGCCAGAAACAACATTTTCATCTGATAAATTTGGCGCAACTAAATATACTGAAGTAATAGAAAATGCTTGTGTAATAAAAATGTCATATTTAACCGAAGGTACTTATTATGAAGATATCCCTGTTCTTAGCGATGATTCTGGATGGATATATTATAAAGAATATGATAAACCTAAAGATTTGTTAGACAGGATAATTGAAGCAATTAAAAGATTCCTTAATTGGTTAAGTAATAATATGTGGTTACCTATTTTAATAATACTAATTATTGCATTGGCAGTATTAATATCATTAGGAACACCAATTATATTTATTGTTAAAGGAATATGGATAATTATTAAACTGTTATTTAAAATAATAAGTTTACCATTTAAATTAATAGGTAGTTTATTCAATATTAATAAAGATCAAAAAGATTTTAATAAACAAATGAAGAGATACGAAAAGGAAAAAAATAAAGCTATAGATAAAGAAAAGAAGAAAGAATTAAAGAAAATAAATAAACATGGCTATAATCGTAATTCTAATTATTACAAGCATTAAGGCACTGTTATTATTAATTCTTATCTATAGTTCAATTATTAAATATAATAAAGAATTAGAAGCAAAGGATTATGAAATTGCTAAATCTGATTATTATATTGAAAATAATTTTGGCATTATGAATGACATAGTAGGGCCTGTAAAATCTGGTAAATCTAGTTTTCTTTCTGCTTTGAATGAATCTTGTGTCAGGGTTATTAAAAGAAAACTAAATGAAAGATTAGAATCTATTAAAAATGATTTATCATATTTAGATTATAACCAGGTAAATAATTTTTTAAACAATGCTTATTCATATACTAATGATATTGAATTAGTAGCTGCTTCTCTTTATAAAGAAGTAAATATGAAAAGTTACATACTACATGATTTTGTCAATGTGAAAATATCTGACAATTTAATACATGATTATGCTGAATATTACTGGCATTTGTATTTTAAAGACTGTTACATATTTACAAGAGGTATAAGCTTGTATG
>CAKORZ010000038.1 GCA_934101685.1 uncultured Bacilli bacterium | reverse complement strand
ATTTAAGACCTAGCTATGCTCTAAATTATAAAACCCCAATTGAGTACAGAACTCAGTTAGGGTTTAAATAGCTCTTTTTTAATGTCTACTTTTTGTTGACAACTTCAGAAATTGCTGATCTTTTTATTTTTTCTCTAATATTGATATTGCATCTGTAATAGTCTTTTCGTATGCTTCTTTACCATAACTATCTACTTCTGCTTTATTCTTTTCTCCATGAGTCAAGCAACCTGCTCCTCCAATACAGCCGCCAATACAAGCCATACCTTCAATAAAGTTTGCATCTAGTACATTTCTATTCTTTTTCATTAAAGCAATCTTACATGCTTCAATTCCATCACATACACATGGCTTTAATTCAAAATCTGTGATATTTTGTTCCTTTAAGCCTTCAACTACAGCATCTGCTAATCCTCCTGATCTAGCAAATATTCTTCCATAGTATGAAGCGTTATCTAATACATTTTCACTTAATGTAGTAATATCTATATCTTTACTATCAAATAAAGCTTGTAACTCTTCAAAAGTAATTGCAGAATCTACATAAGGTTTAACACTATCTTTTAATATTTCTTTTTTCTTAGCAGTACATGGGCCAATAAATACTACTTTACAGTTTTCTTCATGCTCTTTTAAATATTTAGAAATTGTAGCCATTGGAGATAAATTGTGTGAAACATGCTCTTTTAAAGATGGAAAATTCTTTTCTAAATAATCAACAAAAGCAGGACAACAAGAACTAGTTAAAAAACCTTTTTCGGCAAGTTCTTTAGATTCTTTTTGTGCAACCATATCTGCTCCTAAAGCTGCCTCAATTACTGTATAAAAGCCTAACTCTTTTAAACCAGTTATTACTTGGCCTAATTTAGCATAAGTAAATTGGCTTGAAATAGAAGGTGCTACAATTGCATATACTTTATAATTTTTATTTTCATTACTATTCTTTATGATATCTATAACATTTAAAATATATGACTTGTCTGTAATTGCACCAAATGGGCATTGATAAACACATGCACCACATGATATACACTTTTCATTATCAATACAAGCTTGTTTATCTTCTCCCATTGAAATAGCATTTACTTTACATGCACTTTCACATGGCCTTTTATAGTTATGAATTGCACTATAAGGGCAAACTCTAGCACACATTCCACACTCTTTACATTTACTCTTATCAATATGAGCAGTGTGGTTACTATCAAATGTTATTGCACCAAACTTACATGCACCTTCACACCTATGAGCAATACACCCTCTACAAGAGTTAGTAACCTCATAACCACCTACTGGACATTCATCACAAGCAATATCTATTACTTGAATAACATTGCTATTATCTTTATATCCACCCATAGCCATTTTTACTCTTTCAAGTAAAATTGCTCTTTCCTTATATACACAACATCTCATCGTAGGCTTTTTACCTGGAACAATAGTCATTGGTATATCTATTGCAGTTTCTGGAAGTGTTCCTTTCCATGCTTCACGCGCTACTTCTCTAAGAACTTGATATTTTAACTCTTGTACTTTTGTATCAAATTTCCTCATTCATTTACCTCCTAAAAATAACTAACTTTTATTCTTTTACCCATTTCTTTTAAACATTTTGATAATTCTTCTGCTAGATTCATTTTTATACTAAAACTAATTGGTAGATTTGGGTTTTGGTGAGCTGGATTTATTGCCCTACCAACAAAGAAATTTATATCTGTTGCTTCTTCAAATAATAATCTAGCAATTAAAGAAGCTCCATCTCTTTCAAAACACCATTTTTCATATAGTGTATTATCTTTTATATAATCTTTAGCATATTCTAATACCCTATTAATAGTAATTACTCCTTCTGTCACTAAATCTACTCCATCTATTTCAGAAGTAGGAGGAATATCATTAGAAACAAAATTAAGACTTGTTTTAATTGGTTTATTTAGATACTTTGAAACTAATGATGAAGTTGTTCCCCCACATACAATATGTTTTCCATCTTTAGCAAAAAGCAAAGTCATCATTCTATTAACATCATCTCTATTTGATGGTGGCCCAAATAAAATATTAACAGGTACTCTTTTCTTTACCTTTATAACACATGCAGTTGCATCATCACCAGGCTCCCCACCATATAATCTATCACATTCATTTATTAATATTGTAGATAATGTTTTTGCAGTATATCCTACCTTACAAAAGCCATCCATGTAATTAATAATATCTTCTCTTTTCCATCCAAAATTATAGGAAACACCAATTCCAGCATGAGGACATCCATCACTCATAGCTATAAAAATATCTCCCTCATTAAGTTTAATAACAGATTTATATATTTTCTTTTGACCAACCTCAAGCTCAATTTTATCATAATCAAAGTTATTACCATCTCTAAACATAATAACTTGTGGATTATCATATTGGATTAATTCAGCTTCTTCATTATTAACAATATGAATAATAGTAAAAGTGGAATACGCTACTCCTCTAACTGAACATATTGGGAGAGTTGCTGCAATTGTTTCTACACAATCTTCAATAGATAATCCCTCTGCCATCATCGTAGAAATTATTTTAGAAGTTAAGGTAGATAAAATGCTTGCTTTTACACCACTTCCAAGTCCATCTGCTAAAACTATAACTGTAGAGTTATCTCCCTCATTTGCAATTTCAACGTGATCTCCACACAATTGTTCACCTGCATGATTAATACTTTTATAACCTATATCTACACACAAATCATTCATCGGAAATAGACTCCTTTAATTTAGTTAACGCTATCTTTGTTTCTGCAGCAGTCTCTCCAAGTAAAGATGCTATTTCTTGAACTATTCTCATTTGTTTTTCTACTACTTTATCTGCTACTTCTATTGTTTGTTTTGAAATATTTTCTTTTTTAACTTTTTCATCTTGAACATCACTTATATCTCTTAAAATGCATATTAACATTTGGTTATTTTCATCATATACAACTGTTTCTTCAACATACTTATTATATTCTGCTAAATAAGCTCTTTTATTATTTATACCACGCTTTGTTTCTAATACTTTTAAGAAAATATCAGGATCTAATATTCTAACTACTTGATCACCTAAAATATCATCTACATTATTAATTCTTAACATACTTCTAGCAGCATTATTAATTTGTTGAACTTCTAATTTATCATTTAATACTATTAATCCATTTGGGGTATTATTAACAATACAATCAGAAAAACTTTCAGCTTTCTCTTTTAAATAAGGAAGACACATTGATATCTCTGCTTTACCATTATAAATAGCTATTGCTTTTTCTCTGCATGTATTATATCCACAAGATCCACAATTAAGCTCATCTTCTTTTTTAGTCTTTCCCATTTTCTTCATTATTTCTCTTATTTCATCTTCACTAGGATTAAGTCTTTTACAATCAATTTGTTCAAAATGTTTTCTTATTTCTAAAGAATCTGGCTGCTCTACATTAAAGTCTTTCTTCCCAGCATAGTTTGCTACATACATATAGTCTTTAACTATTGCATGATGATATTTTTCCATTACCGGTCCACCTATACAACTATTAGTGCAAGCTGACATCTCTATAAAGCATTTATGTATATTACCACTTTCTATATCTTTAAGTGCTGCTATACAGTTTTCTACCCCATCGATTGCCATATATGTATATTCACTATTTTTAGTATCCATTGTTTTTAAAATTCCTCCAGTAGTTGGAAAGAACCTTGCCTTGCTATTATCATTTTTATCTATATTTTTAACTAACTCTATATTTTCTTCTTTTAACCAGTTAGAAAGTTCTTCAAAAGTCAAAACAGCATCTACTATTCCTTCATAATGACTAGCTTCATCTTTTTTAGAAACGCAAGGGCCTATAAATACAACCTTTGCATTAGGATTACGCTTTTTAATATCACTAGCATGCGCTTGCATTGGTGACATAACATCTGCTAAATAAGCTATCTCTTTTGGAAAATATTTTTGTATTAACAAATTAATAGAATGACAACAAGAAGAAATAACAACATCTCTTTTTTCCTCTTTAAGTAGTCTCTCATACTCATTTTTCACAATAGTAGCACCTATCGCTGTTTCTTCTACTTCTGCAAAGCCTAACTTCTTTAAAGCCTTTCTCATTTCATTCATTCCTGTGCCATCATAATTAGCAATAAAAGAAGGTGCTAAGCTTACATATACAGGACCATTAGATTGAATTAAAACCTTTGCTTTTTCAACTTCACTTGTTATTTGTTTGGCATTTTGTGGACATACAACAAAACATTGACCACATAAAATACATTCATCATCATTAATATGAGCTTGATTAGCAGAAAAACGAATTGCCTTAACAGGACAATGTCTTATGCACTTATAACAATTTTTACAATTTGATTTTTTTAGTGTTAAAAAACTAGCCATTACCTATACCTCTTTTCTACTAATAAGCATTATTTAAATTCTAGTAAGAACCTCTTTTTTAAAGAATTCTTCTACAGTAGCTGGACTAACCGAATAAAATTCACCATTAACAGTTACACAAACACCTTGTTGACATTTTCCCATACAAAAAGTACCAGAAAGTTCAACCTTATCTTTAACATTATTAGAATCTATTAAATTTTGTAAACTCTCTACTACTTGTCTTGAACCTTTAATATGACATGAACTTCCTATACACACTACTACCTTAACCATTATTCCATCCTCCTAATTACATAAAGTATTAAATAATTACAATCATATAATATAACATTTTCATCATTTTTCCTTATTATTTAAGATACTTTTTATCATAATTTTGTATTAGGCAATCATGCATTTTTTAATATATTTTTTCTTTTTTTAATAACTAAAAAGAAAAATGTGTCATTTTTTTAAAATTTGACACATTTTTATTGGAAATCATACTCATTTTTCTATTTCATGACACAAAATTACTTTTTATTTTTCTTTACAAATTCTTTTATGTCATTAGAATCAAGTTCTGGCATTTGCTTTTTTATTATTTCACTTACACTTTTAAATGAAGGGATATCTCCCTTCTCGTATTTTTTAGCATCAATAATTGTCTTAACAGTATTCATAGTCTCTTTATCTGCATATATAGCATTTTTAATAGCTTTGCAAACATCTTCATCATTACTTTTTTTATATAATTCAAGCAAATACTTCCTATCTTCATCTTTTACTAGCAAATATATTAGCACTAATCCATATAGATTTTTATCTTCTTTTAATTTTTCAATTATTTCCTCAATAGACATATTTTTCATTCCCTCTACTCGCATTATATCATTATTTTTTAGGTAATAGTGCATTTTTTACACTTTAGCAATAATTATTAATATTATGTAATGAATAGGAGTGAAATTATGGATAATAACATTTTAAATATGCAAAATATATCCAAAAGTTTTTTTACTCTTGAAGGTGAAGTTGAAGTATTAAAAGATATTAATTTAGAATTAAAAGAAGGAGAAAAAATAGCAATTGTAGGTCCTAGTGGATGTGGTAAATCTACTATTCTTAATTTAATAAGTGGGCTTATAAAACCTAGTAAAGGCACTATTGATCTAGATAAAAATGTTGGTTATATGTTTCAAAAGGATAATTTACTTGAATGGAGAAATATATATAAAAATATTACTATTGGACTAGAAATAAGAAAACAAATGAATGATACACAAAAAGAAATAATAAATGAGTTATTAAAGAAATATGGCTTATATGAATTTAGAAATAGTTATCCCAGTGAATTAAGTGGTGGTATGAGGCAAAGAGTAGCGTTAATCAGAACACTTGTTTTAAATCCTGATATATTATTACTCGATGAACCATTTAGCGCATTAGATGCTCAAACTAAAATTGCTGTAAATGATGATGTATATGATATTGTAACAAAAGAAAATAAAAGTGTTATTTTAGTAACTCATGACATATCCGAAGCTATTGCTTTTAGTGATAAAGTAATTGTTTTAACAAGTAGACCTGCAAGTGTAAAAAAAGTATATGAAATTAAATTTGATGATTTAGAAAAAAGAACTCCTCTTAGTTCAAGAAAACATGCTTTATTTAAAGACTATTTTGACAAGATATGGAGGGATTTAGATGAATTTAAAAAGTGATGATGCTAAAAAATATATAAAGAAACAAAAAATTAATAAAATAAAAATTATTTTTGCACAAATATTTATATTAATAAGTTTCTTTTTAGTATGGGAGTTATTAGCAAGAAAAGAAATTATAAATAGTTTTTTAGTATCTAGCCCTAGTGAAATATTTACATTATTAAAGAAATATATAGCAAGTGGTGAATTATTCTCCCACATCTACATATCAGTATATGAAACTATACTTGGATTAATAATAGGTACTGTTATAGGTATTTTTATAGCAATAATACTTTGGTGGAGCAAAACTTTAGCTAAAATATTTGATCCATTTTTAGTAGTTTTAAATGCCCTTCCTAAAACTGCACTTGCTCCAATATTTATAATATGGGCTGGAACAGGAGTAAAAGGAATTGTTGTAGTAGCGGTCTCCATCTCTCTTATTTTAACTGTTTTATCTGCTTATAACTATTTTAAAAATGTTGATGAAGAGAAAATAAAAATGTTAAAAAGTTTTGGTGCTAATAAATTTCAAATATTATGCAAACTTGTGATACCTTCAAATATTGTAAATATCGTTGATATTATAAAGATTAATATTGGAATGTCTTGGGTTGGAGTTATAATGGGAGAATTTATTGTTTCTAGAAGTGGTATAGGATACTTAATTGTATATGGTAGCCAAATATTTAAACTAGATTTAGTAATGATGGGAGTCTTTGTTTTAGCAATAATAGCTTATGTTATGTATCAATTAGTTAATATATTAGAAAAAATATTAAAGAAGAAACTAAGTAAATAATCACATATTTAATTTAAATTAATATTCTATTAATAGAGTAAAAGGAGAATAATTAAATGAAAAAAATAAAATGTTTTTTAGCTTCTTTACTAGCTTTTCCATTTTTACTTATAAATGGATGTAGTTGTAAAGATGACGGTTTAACTAAACTCACAGTAGCTGAGGTTACTCATTCAGTTTTCTATGCACCTCAATATGTAGCAGATACAATGGGATTCTTTAAAGAAGAAGGGTTAAAAGTATCTTTTGTAAACACTAATGGTGCAGATAAAACAATGGCAGCTTTATTATCTAAAGATGCTGAAATAGGTTTAATGGGTAGTGAGGCTTCAATTTATGTTTATAACGAAGGTCAAAAAGACTATGCAATTAACTTTGCTCAATTAACTCAAAAAGATGGGAGTTTCTTAGTTTCAAGAACTAATACAAGTAACTTTGATATTTCTATGTTAAGAGGTAAAGAAATACTTGGTGGTAGGCTTGCTGGTATGCCAGAAATGGTTCTTGAATACATATTAAAAAATGCTGGATTAAATGTTGGAGTTAATGACTCTACTAAAGATGTAAATGTAAGAACAGATGTTCAATTTGCGGCAATGGCTGGAGCATTTACTTCAGGAGAGGGAGATTATGTTTCTTTATTTGAACCTACTGCTTCTAGCATTGTAAAAGCAAATAAAGGATATATAGTAGCATCTCTAGGTGAGTTGTCAGGAAATATTCCTTATACTTCATATTCTACTTTAAAAAGTTATATGAATAAAAATAGTGATACTATTCAAAAGTTCACAAATGCTATATATAAAGCTCAAAAATGGGTATATGAACATACTGATGCAGAAGTTGCAGAGGCAATAAAATCGTATTTTAGTGATTCTTCAATTGAAGATTTAACTACTGCAGTTAAAAACTATAGATCAATTGAAGCATGGGCTAAAGATCCTACTTTAACTGTTGAATCTTTAAACAAATTAATGGATATTATAGAACTTGCTAATCAATTAGATAAACGTGCTCCTTATGATAAAATAGTAACAACAGAATATGCAAGAAATGCTATTTCAAGTCTTAGTGAATAAAAGATATTTACTTGCTTAATTTAACTATTTGATGTATCATTAAGTTGGTAATAGTAAACATATAGCTTATACAATCAAATTTGTATGGTTGTATAGGCTATTTTAATTTATTACTACTAATTATTAAGAAGGAGGATTTTTCTACCTATGTATCAAGGAACTGTAAAATGGTTCAATTCTGAAAAAGGTTATGGATTTATCACTACTAGTGATGGTAAAGATGTATTTGCTCACTATAGTGCAATCAATGCTGAAGGTTATAAAAGTTTAACACAAGGTCAAAAAGTTAGCTTTGATATCGTTGAAGACAATGATAGAACTAGAGCTAGTAATATAACTGTTATTGAGTAAGAACTAAAAAAGGTCACTTAAATGACCTTTTTTATTACTCTTTAAATATTTCTGCCATTCCTATTGCATCTTCTACAGGTAAGACAAATGATAATGCATGAGCTTTAGTATTCATTCCAGCTTTATTACTAATAGCTTCTACTATAGCTTTTGTTTGTTCTCCCTTACAAAGAATTAAAACAATTTGTTTATCTGGTTGAATATTTAGTTTAAAGAACTTATTAGGCTCTTTAGAAGTACTTCCTCTTCCATTTATAATAGTAGCACCTTTAGCGCCTGCTTCTTTGCTTGCATCTACTACATAATCACTATATCCACCATCGCAAATAGTAACTATACACTCAAACTTATTCATTTTCTATCTCCTCCTTTAAGAAATACTTTAAACTATCTAAACTAGATATACCTTTTATTGGAACTCTAAAAGCAATTGTATTCTTTAAAAATTCACTTATTTTTATAGCTTCCATTATCTTTGAAGAATCCTCATCGCTACAAGGATAAATAAGAATATCTTTTTTAGTTTCACCTATTCCTAAATAATCTAATATGCTTGAACTAGCACTACCCATTGCATACATTAAAAAGTATTTATTAGCCCCTACATTTTCTAGATACTTAGTTACTTTATTTACAATATCTCTTTCAGTAATTAATACTGTAAGTTTAAGTTTTTTATCAACTTTCATACTTATACCTCCAATTCAATATATTCTTCAAATTCACGAGCTTGTGCTTCTTTACTTTGTTTCTTAAGTCTATAATTATACATAATACCTAATACTTGAATACTAATTAAAGGAGTTAAAGCAATAAAGGCTACTAAACCAAAAGCATCTAAAACTACACTATGATTTAAAGCTAAGCATGCGCCTATTGCAAATGGCAAAATAAATGTCGCAGCCATTGGTCCACTAGCCACTCCACCTGAGTCAAAAGCAATCGCAGTAAATAATTTTGGTGTAAAGAAAGTCATTACTAAAGCAATTAAATATCCAGGCAATAAAATATACATAACCGGAATATCAAAAACAATTCTAAGCATTGATAAACCTACTGCTAAAGAAACTCCTAAAGCTAAACTAATAGTTAATGATTTTCTAGTAATTAAACCACTAGATATTTCTTCAACTTGTTTATTAAGAACATATACTGCTGGTTCAGCAAGTATTGTAAGTAATCCCATAATCATTCCAAGTGGTATTAAAATACCTGGATGATTACTTCCTATTTCCTTACCAAGATAGCTTCCAACATTACTAAATCCATAATTAACTCCTACTAAAAATAAAACTAATCCAATAAATGTATAAACAATACTAATAAGTATTTTAATTAAAGATTTCTTTGATATTTTAAGGAAAAATATTTGAAACACAATAAATAATATTACAATTGGACTTAACGCTATTAATACTTCTTTACCATATTTTAAAAGATATTCAAATATACTTAATGAACTAGAATCTAAAACATAATCCGTATTACCACTTTTAAAGAATATACTTAAAAATAGAACTGCTACAATTGGTCCAATAGAGCATAACCCAATTAATCCAAAACTATCATCTTTAGATGTTTCTCCACCATTAACAGATGCTATTCCTACACCTAATGCCATAATAAAAGGAACTGTTATTGGCCCTGTTGTAACACCACCAGAATCAAATGATAATGGTATAAATTTAGATGGTATAAATATAGTTAATATAAATAATAAACCATATGATATTAATAATAATTTTGATAAGCTTAGTTTAAAAATAATTCTTAGTGCTGCTAATGCTAAAAAGATTCCTACTCCTATTGCAACAGTAATAATTAAAGTTGTACTAGGCAGATAACTTGCTTGTTCAGCTAGCACCTTTAAATCTGGTTCTGCTATAGTAATGCAGGTTCCTAATAAAAAACAAGTAAACACTAATAAAGTTAGACTTTTATGCTTTGATAAAAACGATCCCATTTTATTACCTATAGGCATCATTGCATTATCTGCACCTAGAGTAAATAAAGACATTCCTAAAACTAATAATAATGTTCCTACTATAAAAGAAGAAAACATACTATTACTTAATGGAGCAAGAGTGAAATGTAAAACAATTACAAGCAAAAACACTGGTAAAATTGATAAAAACGATTCCTTTATTTTTGTAAATAACTCCTTATACATTACTATCACGGCACCTTTATAATTAATATTAAATTATATGTTTTTAATAGTCAATTAATGAAGAAAACAAATTAAGAAATATTAAAATTCATTGTTATTTTTTACTAATACACAGTAGTTAACTCCAACAGGTGCTTTCATACATTGATTATAAAAGTATCTATCATTTATATCTTTATAAGTATAGTTTTTATATATCTTTAAATTTGCTTTTTTAGCTATACATTCAATATCATTTATAGAATAATTAGATTTCATTTCTTCATTAGCCCCTGCTGCTAACTTCTTATTTAACTTTTCTTTTTCACTTTCACAATTAATAGGATAATCAAACACAATATAACTATTATCTCCTATAATACTAGAAACTAATTCAATAGTCTTTCCAAATATTTCTTTATCCAAATAATAACTTATTCCTAAAAGCGAACAAAAGGTAAATTCATTTTTATTAAATATCGTATTAATAATATTATTAATCCATTCACTATTAAAATCACAATTAATATAGGTAACATTGCTATTATTAGCATGACTCAATTTAATTCTTCTCTCTTTATCTTCAATTATCTCTTCTTTATCAACTTCATAAACTTTAACACTCTTATTTACTTTACTAAAAGAAGTATCATACCCACTAGCTAATATAAGATATTGTTTACATCCTTTTCTTATACTTTCTAATAACAATTCTTCACTAATAACACTCCTAGCTATAACTGAAGGACCTAATTGATTATTAACTATCCAACTAACTGGATCACTACCATCATATAGCGAGTTAAAAAATTTAATACCATTAGAAAGATTCTCTTCTATATTTTTATATTCCTCATCACTTAATAATTTAACCTTTTCTTCATACACTTTATCTTTATTATTTTTAGTATAATAATACCTAACAAAATAACTCATTAATGCTGTCATATTTTTCATTTTTTTTACACCTCTACATATTTAATACACTAACACGCACAAGCATTACAAGACTTGAAAAATTTCTCATTTTGTGGTAATATAAGCGTGTAAAAAGAATAAAAAATTAATTTTAAATTGCAATCAAAAGAATTAGAGGAAACAATATTCTAATTCTTTTTTATTTTACTTTGAATAATCATCTACTAAAAAGTTATAACAACTATCTAAATATCATTTTATATATGAAATAGATACTTGAATAATTTTCCAGTTGAAAATCAACATAAGGTCAATGCAACACTAAAATTTGTATGTTATAATCTTCATAACTTAAGGAGGGAACTATATGAAAAATAGTTTTGGGTCTTTTCTAAAAAATAGAAGACAAGAAAAAAAATTAACGCAAAAAGAACTTGCAGCAAAATTGTTTGTAACAGAATCAGCAGTAAGTAAATGGGAAAAAGATGTCGCACATCCAGACATTACATTATTACCAAAACTTGGTGAAATTTTAGAAGTTAGTGAACATGAACTTATAACAGCAAGTATTGATGATCAATCAAGAAAAGAAAAAGTTCAAGCAAAGAAATGGAGAAATTTAAGTTTTTCTTGGAGTTTGTTTTTCTATATTGCTTATGCAATCGCCATTGCAACATGCTTTATTTGTAATCTAGCAATAAACAAAAGTTTAACATGGTTTTGGATAGTACTATCATCACTTACTCTTTCTTTCACATTCACAAATCTTCCAAAATACATTAAAAAATACAAATTAATTTTTATTCCTCTTTCAATGTATTTAGCATTAACATTACTTTTAGGTGTTTGTTGTATTTACACAAAAGGTAATTGGTTTCTAGTTGCAACTTTATCAGTTTTATTTGGCTTAGTTGTAATCTTTACACCAATTTATATAAATAAATATAAAGCATTTAAAAATATTAGAAAATTTGGCGATTTTGTTTCTGTTGCAATTGATTATGTTATGCTTAATATCCTTCTTATTACACTTGATATATTCACAGTTATAAATGGTTATGCTAACAATCATTGGTTCTTTAAACTTGGATTTCCACTAACACTTGCATGTTATTTAATGTTAAATATTTTAATGACTGTAAGATTTTTAAAAGTTAATAACTTATTAAAAACTAGTATAATATTATTTTTAATTGACTTATTGTATTTAATACCACCATTTATAAAAGTCAAAGATTTAACTATTCAAAAAGAAATAGATGATGCGAATATCTTTAAAGCAGATTTTTCAAAATGGATTATTGATTTAACATTAGAAAATAATGTTCATCTTATAATTGCATTATCACTATTATGTTGTTCAGTTGTATTTTTAGTAAGTGGCATTATATTAAATCACCCTAAAAAAGAAAAACAAGTATAAACAAAAAGGCACATTATGTGTCTTTTATTCTATTATTTTTTTTGTAAACTACTAATTATTTTTATTTTCTAAGCAATCAATAATAGTGTAGTAAATCATAAGTAATGCACTAGATATAATAACTCCACCTACTATATCAGTAAACCAATGCACGCCTGATAAAGTTCTACCTATTACCATCAAAATCATAACAAACGATAATGCTATATTAATATATCTTATAATATTATTTTTAAATAGTTTGCTATTTATAATAATTGCACTTCCACATACACATAAAGTAATCATTGTATGAGATGAAGGATATGATGCTTCAAGTACACCATCTACTAATACAGGTCTATAATTAACTATTACTTTTTCAAATAAAATATACATTAAACCTATTACTATATAAAAACAACCTAAAGTAAGAAGCTCTTTATCTACTTTAAACAAACTCTTTCTTTTTACTAACTCAATAATTCCTATTACTACATATACTAAAACAATTAATACAAATATATAGCCTAAATACTTAGTTAAATTATACCAATGACTATTTTCTCCAAAAGCTCTAAAAACAGCCTTATTAAGATTAGCAAACCCAACTTTAGAATTATTAGGTCCTACTTCTTTTACATCAACAAATTTAACTAATAATGTATATACTATTGCAAACACACTTAAAACAACACTTATTATAATATTTCTTTTCTTATTTACTTTCATGTTTTACCTCCTACATGCAGTTTTAATTTTAGCATAACTCTTATTAAAATCATACATGTATCATTTTATTTTTAATTGTTTTATATAACGCAATAAGCACATAAATAAAAAGAAAATTTATATCTAACATTATATTAATAACAATAAAGT
>CAKORZ010000037.1 GCA_934101685.1 uncultured Bacilli bacterium | reverse complement strand
GTATATGACTAAGTCCAAATCTTCCACACCAAAAAAAGCCAATCGTTCCCTTTATCTTTTCTTTTTGAATGATTTGTACTACATCTGCTCCACTTTTATTAGCTATCTCTAAAGCAATTTTCTTTGTGTAACCAGTTCTAGAAAAATAAATAACTAATTCATCATGATTACTATTAATATTTAAATAATCATTCATATCTATTTTAAAATTTTTCTGTTTATAAGAGACAAAACAAGTATAACCTATAACTAATTGTAAACACCCAAATATAAAATAAGTCGTAGATAAAACATTACTAGGTAATATTATAAATTGTATAGTAATCCATAACATTAATGTAAAACCAAATATAGTACCTAAAATAATCCCTACTTTCTTTTTACATAGAATTAATATAAATGCACATAAATTAGTAATACCATTTACTATTAGTAAAGATATTCCTGAAAATATATAGTTTTTAAATAGTATATTAGAAAAAGGTAAAACTTCAAAATAATGAAGGATAGTATCCATATGCAAGAATTTACCACTAGGATCAATAAACATAGAAATACTACCATAAACTGCTCCTACACCTATAAATAAGCAAAAGAACATTAATAATATTTTTGTTACTTTATATCTCATATTTTTACTTCTTTTCGTCAGTTATATCCATACCGCCAAATACACAACTAGCTTTTACATATACAGTATAAGCATTTTCATCAAATTTATCATTTTTTCTTTTTTGATCTACCCCACCAAACACAGAAGTAGATTTTATAACTACTTTAACATTTTCTGGAACTAAAATATCAATTCCTCCAAATACACAAGTAGCGTTAATTACAGTATCTGAAGTAAATATAGCTTTTCTTAAATCTAAATCAATTCCTCCAAATACAGAAGTTAGAGTAGCCCCTTTAAATTCTTTTTCTACTAAATTAATATCTTGCCCTGCAAATACAGCACTAACTTTATTGTCTTTACCTAAAGTATTATTAATACTTTTAATTTTTTCATTTACATCTCTATTAAATATACTTTTAATAATAAATGCAATTCCTACTACAACTAAAATTATTGGTGCAACTAGCTTACTAAGAGTTTTATAAGAAATATCTTCTTGTGCAGAAAGTAATAACCCTACTCCTAATAAAATTCCAAGAACACTACCAGTTTTATCATCATCTCTAATTAATCCAATAAAGCAAGGAACTATAATAAGCAAAGACCACCAACCCTTAAAAAAGATATTAAAATTAACAATATCTAAAGCATGAAGCCCAACTAATACACCAAGTCCAATTAATACTATTCCAATTACAATACTTTTCCAATTTTTCATTTAAATTACCCCTCTTCTTTTTCCATTTTTATTAAAGCATTAAATTCATATGTCAATAAATCTCCTATTTGCTCATCACTAAATTTAATAGTGTTAGTAGCACTTAAAGTAGCAATACCATGAGTAAATATCCACATTTTAGCATGAAATCCTAAAGCTTCTTTATCATCAAGTTTTGTACTAAGCTTTATAATTTTTGCTAATTCATCAAAGTCTTGCTTATCTTTTGTAATAAATTCTTCCATAAAAGAATCACTATCACTCATAAATAATATTTTAAATAATTCCTTTTCTTCTCTAGCAAACCTAACATAATTCACGCCTGATTGTTTATACTTAGGTATTCCCTCAACAATATTATCCATTATAAATTTATAGAAGTATTTTTCTATTTTTTCATAAAGATCTTTATAGAGTTCTTCTACATTTTTAAATTGATAATAAATTGGTCTAATGGAACAATCAAGCTTTTTAGCAATCTCTCTATTACTAACTGCATTTATTCCTTTTTCTCTTGCTATAGTAAAAGCAGCATCTAATATATCATTTTTTGCTATTTTAATGTTTTTTGGCACTCATTTATCACCTTCAGCAATATTGTATCACCTGATACATTATTTGTATATATTTTTAATTTATTTTTAAGATAATAAACTTAAATAAAAAATAAAAATATGTATAATTAAAAAAGTAAAGGAATAGATAAAATGATAAAAAATTGGATAAAGAAAAATTGTGATGAATTAAATAACAAACTTGTAGCAATAACAGGAAGTACTGGTGACTTAGCTAAAGAGATGTGCAAAACATTAGCAAGTTTAGGTGCTAATTTATTGTTTTTGAATAGAAATAAAGAAAAAACTGCTTCATTAAAAAAAGAACTATTAAGTACCTATGGTATAAAAATATATGAAATTAATGTAGATTTAGAGTCTTTTGAAAGTGTTAAAAAGGCTAGTGAAGAGTTGAATAAATATGATATAGATGTTTTCATTTTAGCAGCAGGTGCTTATAAAATAGAAAGAAGAATTAGTGATATTGGTTATGATAATGTATATCAAATTAACTTTGTATCACAATATTATTTAGCAAGAAAAGTAGCAGAAAAAATGGAAGCTAATAAAAAAGGAAAAATAGTAATAGTTTCTAGTATTGCTCATAACTACTCTAAAATATATGAAAATGATATAGATTTTAAAAATAATACTCATTGCACTAAAGTTTATGGTAATTCTAAAAGATTCTTTATGTTTTCAATGTATGAACTATTTAAAAATTTCAATTATGTAAAACTAGCAGTTACTCATCCTGGCATCTCATACACTAATATAACAAGTCATTATCCTAAATGGCTCTTATATATAATTAAATATCCAATGAAAGTTATATTTCCTAAACCTAAAAAAGCTTCTTTATCAATTATCAAAGGAATATATGATGATTGTAATTATTTAGAATGGATAGGACCTAAAGTATTTAATGTATGGGGTTATCCTAAAAAGAAAAAAGTAAAAACATCTAGTCAAACTGAAATAGATAAAATTGCAGAAATAACTAATAATATTTATAATAAAATTAATAACTAAAAAAGGGACAAACTTTTGTCCCTTTACTTTATATAATAATTATATATTACTCTTTAGTAGTTTTCTTTGCAGTAGTCTTTTTAGTTGAAACTTTTTTTGTTGTTTTAGTAGATTCTTTACTAGCAACCTTTTTAGTTTCTACCTTTGTTTCTTTTTTAGTAGAACTTCCAAATTCTAATCTACCCATTGCTATATTATCTTTAGTTTCAGCATCAAATAAGATAATTGAATCACCTATAAAATCAATTTTTACTTTTTCATCAACTTTATAGTCCACACTACCAAATACTACTGAAGTTAATAAGTTATCATTTACACTAACTTTAACAGTTGTTTCCATACCAGAAGGAAGAGTTGAGAAGATAGTTCCCTCATTTGTTCCTTTATCACTAATATGAATATACTCTGGTCTAATACCTAGAATAACTTTTTTATTTTCTAATTCTTTTGTATCATTAGAAACAAATTTAGCTTTTAAGCCACAGAACTCTACACTACCATCTTTATACTCAGCATCAATAAAATTCATTGTAGGATTACCAATAAAGTCACCTACAAATACACATGCAGGCTTATTATACATTTCTAATGGTTTAGCATACTGTTTAAGAACACCTTTTTCCATAATACAAACTTTACTAGACAAAGTCATAGCTTCAAGCTGATCATGTGTAACATATACAAATGTAGAATCAGTATTTAAGTGAAGTCTCTTAAGCTCAACACGCATTTCCATTCTAAGTTTTGCATCTAGATTTGATAATGGCTCATCCATAAATAATATTTTAGGATTAGGAGCAAGAGTTCTAGCAATAGCAACTCTTTGTTGTTGACCTCCACTTAATTCACTTGGATATCTTTTTTCAAATTCTTCTATTTTTAATAATTTTAATAGTTCATGTACTCTATCATTAATTTTTTGTTTATCCCATTTTAAGTTTTGTAAACCAAAAGCTATATTTTGATAAACAGTCATATGAGGCCATAAAGCATAGTTTTGAAATAAAAAACCAACATTTCTTTTACTAGGAGAAACATTAATTCCTTGTTCAGAATCAAATACGGTAACTCCATCAATAATTATTCTACCAGTAGTAGGTGTTTCAAGACCTGCTATCATTCTAAGTGTTGTAGTTTTACCACATCCACTAGGACCTAGTAAAGTAACAAATGACCTATCTTCAATAACCATATTAAGGTTATCTACACCAACAAATTTTCCCCATCTTTTTGTAATATTCTCTAATCTAATCTCAGACATAATTAATTACCTCCTACTCCTTTATCTATAGATGCACCAGTTATTTTATTAACTAACCAGTTAACTAATAATACAAATAATACAATAAGTAAGTTAAGTGCATTACCATATTGATCGTATCCTTTTTCATCATAATACATTAATAATGTTGTAATAACACTATTTCTACTTGCAACAATTAATACGAATAATGACAACTCTCTCATACACGATATAAATGGCAATAAGTAACCAGATAAGAAACTTGATTTTTGTATTGGGAATATAATTTTAGTCATTCTCTTCCACCATGGTGTGCCTGTAAGAACAGCAGCTTCTTCGATCTCTCCAGATAACTGCATCATTGCACCAGTACTTGCTCTAGTAGCAAAAGGCATATATTTTATAGAACCAACAATTGCTAAAAGCAAGAATGTTCCATATAAGAATGTAACCTTAGTTGAAAAAGCTAAATAAGCAGCACCAAATGCCATAGCAGGAATTAAATAAGGAATAAATGCAAGTGTACTAACAATACCTGCTAATTTAGAATTTCTTTTTTTAACAACTGCATATCCTATTAATAATCCACATGTACCAGCAACTAACGCACATGTAACAGACAACAATATACTATTTTTTAAAGTCCTCCATACATCAGGGTTAGTAAGTATACCACCAGTCCAACCATATCCATACTTATCAGCTAACTCTTTTGATGTACTACTTCCAATCCAGAAGTCAAGAGTCATATTAGATAAAGAATAATTACCTGGTTCTATAATAAGAGATTCTAATACAAATGTTATAAGTGGTAATATCGACATAGAAAATACAAATAAGCAACCTAATATTGCAAGTGGATAATTCGCCTTTTTAAGGTTAATATAAGATACTTGTGAACTCTTACCAGTAACGGTTGTATAACTCTTTCTTCTTCCAGTAAAGTATTGATTTATACCAAGTATTAATAATCCCATAACTATAAGTGTTATAGCTATTATATATCCTTGCGCTGGAGCCCTACTATTTAAATATTTCATTGTAGTAGTAAGAGTCAAATAGTTTGCTGGAGATCCTAAAAATACAGGAACTGCATAAGCACTAATTGAACTCGCAAATACAAGTAAGAATGTACTCATAATTGCTGGTCTTACTATAGGAAGAGTAATCTTTGTTAAAATCCTTCTTCTAGGAGTTTTCAAAATAGTAGCTGCTTCTTCTAAGTTAGCATCCATATTTTTCAAAATACCACCAATTAATATATAAGCAAATGGAGCATAGTGTAATCCTAAAACTATTGAAATAGGAACAGCACCAAATACTAACCAACTAGGAGCATATATACCAAACACCGAAGCAATAATACCATTAGATGAACAACCAGAAACTCCAATATTAGAGAACATATTTGTCCAGAATAATGCAAGTGTCCATGAAGGCATTATATAAGGAAATATAAATACAGTAGAAAAGAACTTTTTAAATTTTATATTAGTTCTTGTTATAAACCATGCAAATACTCCACCAATTACAATTGCAATAACAGCAGATAATAGAGCTATTTTTATTGAATTGAATAAAGGGGTATAAAAATAGTTTTTGCTATAGTTATAATCAGTAGAAGTTAATATTTGCTTCCAGCTATTTATTGTAACATCTCCTACTTTTCCACCAATATTTCTAACTTCAGATGGATGAGTTATAAATGTTTCGACAAACATTGAAATTAGTGGTGTCAAAGTGCCAGCAGCTAATATAAGTAAAAATATTACTAATATTACATTAGATGGTTGAGAAAAATAAGATTTAACTTTATTAAAAAATTTTTTCATAATTTCACCTCTCAAAAACAAAAGTAGGGATTATTAAATCCCTATTTAAGACAACAATTTTTTTGAAATTACTTAAGTTTTTTCTTGTTTGATGTAACACTATTAGTAATGAAATATTCTACTCTCTTAGGAGCATTTAGTATAGCATCAACATCTTCAACAACTGCATTATCAAGAACACTTTGCAAAGTTTCTACTTGATCACTAACATATGTTGTGTTAGTAGAGTAAGCACCAGGTCCTATACTCTTTTTAGCCCAGAAATCAGCACCTTCTTGTGTTGAAATATAGTTAATAAATAACATAGAAGTATAAGGTCTATCAGTATTTTTAGAAATTTGTGCATACATATGATATACAAAGTAAGAATAACCAGCTAATGTTTTAGCAGTTGTATAGTTAGATTTTTTTACATATTTTCCATAAGCGCCAAAGCCATAAGTTGGGATAGATGCATCAACTACAGCACTTGAAATATCATTTTCACTACTCATAAAATTAACATTTTTCATTAATTTATCAACAAACATATAACCAGCATTTTCATAAGTATATGTTTTTCCCTTTGTGTCAGTATATGTTAATGCAGCAGTTAATCCTGCATCATCAACATTTTTCCAAGTTTTATATGCATTACCTAATTTTATAGCCCATTCGTCAGTAGTTAATTGAGTTAAAAAAGACATATTAATTAATTCTTCTAGTGGGCTCTTAAAGAAACTATTATTTGTTGTTTCTGTTAATTGCCATATGTTAGTTAAAACATCGTCACCTGTCACTTCATCAGAAATACCAATTGCTTTTACATAATACATGAATGCATATAAATCACTAGTTTTAGCACCTTCAACTACAGGATTATAATTGATAAGATATCCAGTATCTACCATTGTAGTTTTAAGTGTTAAGCCATCTTGAGTTAAAGCAACATCTACTCCATTTTCTACATTTCCATCTATTTCTCTACTCAATTTATCATATAATGCATAATCATTATATTGAACTGCTTCACATCCACTAATTTCATATTTAGTACAAAATGCAGAAAGTGCGTTTGCAGTCTTTGAAGAAGTTGAATAAACAGTAAATTTACCAGTTTCTCCTTTAGCAAGTTCAGCAAGTTTTTCAACCGAATAATTCTTTGCTTCATCAATAATTTTTGCATTTCCAGTTAAATCACCTTTATTACAACTACAACCAGCAATTGCAAGTGCACCAACCATCGCTAATGCGCCAAGTCCATATTTTTTCATATATTTTCTCCCTTTCCTTTCTCATATGATAACGTAATATGTTACTTACATTATACAAAATATATAATATACGAACAATAAATAAAGCCAAAAAAAGATGTATTTATAATTAAAATACACCTATATTATTCTTATTAATAAAAATAAATATACATTTATTTTAAAATGTAAATAAAATTATTATTCATTAATTACGAAAGAGAATAATTAAATTTTTTAGATAACTTGTTCATTGCTGCTTTTTTTAACTCTATATTTGAATGGACATACCTGTTTAATGTAACTGTTGGATTAGTGTGCCCTAATAATTCGCTTAAAGTTTTTATGTCAACGCCTAACTCTAAACATCTAGTAGCAAATGTATGTCTAAGTGAATGAAAACCATAATGTCTTATTTTTAATCTTTTTAATAGTCTAGAAAAAGATTCTTGATATGATCTAGTTTCTATTCTTTTACCTGTATTTTTAGAAATTACATATTCACTTTTATTATTTTGATATTGTTTTAATTCTTTTAATATACTAATAACAAAATTAGTTAAAGGTATTTCCCTAAAAGAAGATAAAGTTTTAGGAGTATCTTCAATAATAATTGTTTTATTATTTTCAAGCACTCTACAAGTAGTTCTTCTTATATTAATAGTTTTATTTTTATAGTCTATATCTTCCCAACGAAGCGCTAATAACTCACCAAGTCTCATTCCTGTATACAAACTAATTAGTATTCCATAACAATATTTTCTTTTCTTGTCTAATAAATACTTTTCTATTTTAAATTGCTCTTCTTTAGTTAATGCTTCTACTTTTTTAACATTATTTTGCTTAATACTAACATCTATTTCTAATCTCTCACTTAAATATTTTCTTTTATAAGCAAATTTTAAACATCTATTTAATATTCCTTGAAGACTTTTAATAGTAGAATAAGATAACCCACCTTTATTTTTCTTATTACCAAATTCATATTTATTAATTATAAATTCATTTAATTTATTTTGAGTTAAATCATTTAGTTCCACATCTCCTATTTCATTAGCTATATGTAAATTAATCATTTGATTATAAAATAAAAAAGTTCTTTTCTTAATTCCATATTTCTTTTCATTTAAAAATTCATTTACTACATTTATTAATTTCATCTTTTAAAATTCCTTTCTTACTCTTACATTCTTGTAATATTGACATACATATTCCTCCTTTTTGTCTTACTACTTCTTAACATTAGCATTATTCTTAAATTGTTAATTTTTTTTAACAAAAAAAGAACTAGTTAAATCTAGTTCTAGACATTATAAAAATCTTTTTAATACTTTAGCTTTTTCCTCCACCTATTACTCTAAGCTTTCTCCATGTCGCAGGTCCTACTATTCCATCTACTGCTAGACTATTATCTTTTTGAAACTCTCTAACTGCTGCATCTACTCCTTTTCCAAATATTCCATCTATATCACCTGGATTATATAGTTTAGATAATAACTTATATTGCAAATATTTAACTATATTTCCTTTGCTTCCTCTTCTAATAGTAGGATAACTCATAGTAGTAGGCTTTTTATAACTAACGCCTAAATAATCACAAACTCCATGGCAGCACTCTTCTCCAACTTCCTTTTGAAAATCAGGATCCATCATAAGTTTAGCTTCTTTGAAGTTTGTCATAAAACCAGCTTCTAATAATGCGCTAGGACAATTAACTGCTCTTAGCATATAATAATTTGCAATCTTTACTCCTCTATCTCTTTGAGTAGTTCCTTCTTTTAATCTATTTGATATTTTAGTAGCTAAATTTTTACTTCTAGTTGAATAGGCATTAATAGTAGAATAAAATATTTCATAACCACTAGGGCTACTAAATACCGAATCAGAAGCAGCTGCGTTATATGCAAAAGTTAAAACTAAAGTAGCTTTACTAGAATTTACTATTTGTGCTCTTGCAGTTAATGATAAGTCTTGATTGCCTGGCTTTACATCTACTGTTCTAAAGCCTTGTCTAGCACAAGCTTCCAAAAAATATCTTTTAGCTTCCTTATTAAATTCATTTTCATAAAAACTTCTTCCAACATAAGGCATCACCGGAGTCCTTTTACCAATCGTAGGTTGAGGTTCTAACCCATGCTCATCGTTACCTGCTATTAAATAATCACTATTAGCCATATAATCACATCCTAATTTAAAATATGAAAGTTTTATTTTTTTGCTAATAAAAATGCGTATTTTTTATAAAATTAATATGCATAAAAACTTTACATCTAATTCAAATAATTTATATAATTAACTCATGCTATTAAAAGAGGTGTAAAAAATGGATTATTCAAAAAAGCAAACTGAATTAGATATTCAAAAATGGAATGATAGTCAAACTAAATGTCATGATACTTGTGGAGAATATAGTTATTGTAAAAATTGTAATAAAACTAATAGTTATCCATGTGCATATGCTTATGAAACATTCTACGCAGAATACAAGCCTGCTAAAACAACTACTAGTAAAAAAACAACTACTACAGCAAGCAAGGCAAAGAAATCTACAAGTACAGTAACAGCTAAGAAAACTACTACTAGAAAAACTACTGCTAAAAAAGTAACTGTTGCTAATGCTTAGTAATTAAAGTTGGATTAACCAACTTTTTTTATTTACTTTTATTAATAAATAAAGTATAAAAATTGTTGAGGTAGAAATTATGAATAAAAACAAAATTGAGGAAAAGATTAAAAAATTAGATTTAAAAAAGCAAAAAATAGAAGAAAAGCAAACTTCGTTATTAGAACTAAAAGAAAATGCTAAAGAACTCTCACCTAAACAATTAAAAAGAAAAGAAAGAAAAGAGAAAAATAAAGCGCTAAATGCTCCTCCAGTTTTATCTACTTTAGAGGAAATAGGTAATGCGATAACCCATGGACTAGGAGCTTTACTTGCCATAGGTGGATTAATTCTATTAGTTTTAAAATCAGATACAGGCTATAAGTTATGTGCTAGTCTTGTATATTGTTTAAGTATATTCTTCATGATGCTGTCTAGCTGTTTATATCATGCTTTTAGAGCAAGAAGCACAGTAAAAAGAGTATTTAGAAGATTTGATTATACTTCTATATATTTACTAATTGGTGGCACATTCGCTCCTTTATTATTAGTCTACTTAAATTATCCATTAAATATAATACTATTTATAATTCAATGGGTTATTATAGTTACTGGAATAACTCTTGTATCAGTGTTTGGACCAGGTAGAAATAAATGGATTCATTTTACTTTATATTTTGTTATTGGATGGAGTGGATTGCTTTTCATCCCTAGTTTTATAAAAAATAATATAAATTTATTATATTATATACTTGGTGGAGGAATAATATATACTTTGGGAATGATACCTTTTGGAGTTTTGCGTGGTAAAAAAAGTGCTCACTTTATATGGCACTTAATAGTACTTGCTGGTTGTATCACCCAATTTATAGGAATATATTTATACGTATACTAAAAAATCATATTCATTACAATATGATTTTTTTATTATAGTTATTTAATTTTTCAACTATTTTTAGTAACCTATTATCTAGATATTTATTTGCCTCTTTTATGTATTTTTCATCTATTCCATAGTAAGCCTCAGCTACTGAGCCAGCAATCGCGCATAAAGTATCGCTATCTCCTCCAATTGAAATACCTGTTCTAATAGTATCTTCAAAATTGTCACTTATAAGAAAACAATACAAAGCTTGAGGAACAGTAGTTTGACATAATTCATTAAATTCATAGTCCCTTTTTAACTTTTCGTAATCAAAATTTAAATCATAATAATTTTTACTAATGTAGTCCCTTATTTCTTCCTTACTAGCCTTATGAAGAGCCATATATATTGCTACAGATGTAGCCTCTGCACCTTTAATTCCCTCCACATGATTATGAGTAACTTCACTAACCATCTTAGATATTTTTTTTACTTCCTCTATTGATTTAGCAAAATAGCTGACTGCACTAACTCTCATAGCACTACCATTGCCAAAAGAGTTATAAGGTATAGGTTTTTCTGAATGTAACCAAGCAGTAAACATGCCACCATACCCTGCACAAGGATATAAACTACCATATTTCTGCATTTGCTTTATTACTTCATTTTTTAAATTATCATAATTATTCTTATAAGTATTTAATAAAGCTTCTGCAACAGCAATACTCATAACAGTATCATCGGTAAAAAACATTTCTTCATCAAAAAACTTAAATTTTTTGGTTTTAATATTATTAAATTCATATTTAGAACCAACTATATCTCCGATTATCGCACCATATAACATATTTTAGCTATCCTCCTAACGCTACGCAAGTTTCTTTTGATTTTGTTCCAAAACAACTTTAAGCATATCTTTAGTAATGATTTCTTTTTCTGTATCATCATAAAAATCTTCTAACAACATATCCTTGCATACATTTTTATTTTTTTTATCGTAAAATTCTTTATTAACAGCGACTATTGGTATTTTCCATCCCTTTGGTTTAAGTCCATTTTCAACACAATATTTGCTAAATTTTTTTGCAATTTCAATATGTTCTCCCTCTAAGTATTGGCTACATAAAATAGCACTTGGTATAATCTTACCTCCAAATTTTATATTACCATCATAAGAATATCTTTCAATAGCAACCTCATTATAACTATCTTCTTTTGTCTTATTAATTAAGTCACTAGCGAGCGTATATTGTGTGCCTACAACAGAATAAACATCTCTTATTCTAGTTTTTTCAGGAGTATATATGTCCCTAGGCCCCATTGTCAAAATACTAGCTTCATCAAATATAAAAGTAACAATTGGCATGTCTATCCTATCAAGAAGTTCTAAATTTGATAATTTATCTTGATTACTATAAGAACAACTAATATGAGAAATACCATTTTCATATTCAAACCAAAATTTTTCAACATCGCCAACAACATCAATGTTAGATAATCCATTTTTAAAAATAGAAGACGAAATAAAACTAAAATCTGCACCATCTAATACATATATTGGGTAATCTGCATCTTCAGCATTTTCATCTACATATGGATTTTTAACTGTAAATATTCCCTTTTCTCCACTTGCTATTCTTTTATCAAAATCAGAAACCTTAGTTACAGTATCCATTATATTAGTACCAAAAACTTTAACTAACTTATCCATCAAATTAAAGCATTCCATACCAACCTTGTTTCCTTCTTTTTCTTTTTTATCACATAATTCTAATAATCTTTTTATATCTTCTTTTTTTGCAACACCACTAGTATTAACACTTCCAACAAATTTAATTTCTTCTAGCATTTCTATTTCCTTATCAGTAAATTTTTGTCTAAGGCCATTCTTATCTTCTAAAATAGCATCTATATCAAAATATTTATAAATAGAAAATGGTTCGTTATGAGAAAGAAAAAACAAATTAAAATTATGATTTTCACTATTCATTCCGTAAAAGTTTAAAAACATTGCTTTAGCAATTTTTTTAAATTCATTTGTATAATTATAATCACTTGGATATGAATTTATATCTTCTATATAAAAATCTTTATTTCTAAAATATTTATTAGTTTTAATATTATAATAGTCATTGACATCATCAAGATTTTCTATATTATAATAGTTATCCTTATCACAAAATATTTCTGTAAGTGCCTTAATTTGCTCTTCACTTAACTTATTTCCACTATTTCTAATACTCTTTATAAGATTTTCGTATTCTACATATCCTCTTATCATTCTTTCAAAATTACTATATGAATCAGGATAATTTTCATTAAAAAATTTATAAAAGTATTCAAAATTGTCCATTTTCTCTTTACTAGAAAATATATCTTTAATAATAATTAAAGATTGTGGTGTTAAATCATAATTTAATATTTTATTAACAAATGCTTCTCCAAATTTATCAAATATTTCTTGATGTAACACATGAATCTCACTAACATTAAAAATATTAATATTTTTTCTCTCAGATAAAAGTTTATATGCTGATTCTCCAAAATATTCTTTAATAATTTTCATAAAAATCTTATGAGTTTTACTATTAAGTTGCTCTTCAGTCATTATATTTTCATATTTATTAAACACATCATTTGAGCAATCTTCGTTAATTGCATCAACTAAATTATGTAATAAAGAAGAAGGAATATTTGATATTACGCTATTCTCAAAAAAATTAACTACTCTATATTTAATTTTATTATTTTGTATAGCTGCTATATATTCATTAGTAGTTTCATACATTTTAATTATCTCCTTCCCTTATGCTTTAATTAAATCTTTTTTTATTTATATTAGTAACAATGTAATTTATTTGATCTAAAATTTCACTTTTATCGCTTCTACTAGTATTACTAACTAATTCATAATACTTTTCAAGTTCATTAATTGATAAATTATCTGAATGAATAGATAAATAACTATTTAATGTATCTATACTAATAGTATTAGGATTTAAATTTTTTAA
>CAKORZ010000036.1 GCA_934101685.1 uncultured Bacilli bacterium | reverse complement strand
AACCCCTAAAATTAAAATCCAAGCTTTCTTTTTAAAAAGCTTGTAATAACGAGCTATCTCTATATTTTTTTTCATTTAGTTTACATATAATTCCCTTGTAATTATCATAATGATATTTAGGATCACTACACAAATTTAAATATCCCATATCTCTTAAAGTAGTTAAAGTAGATGCATCACCATGATTTAATACATTCTTTAAGGTATCACTACCTACATCATTAAATTTATCTGCATCCTTTCCCCCACCAATACCAAGTGAATCAAAAACAATTAAAAATACTCTTTTAAACATATATTAGTCCTCCTTCTTTTCAAAATACTTATCATAATCTTCTAAAAGCTTATTAGCATTTAAATGAGTATATATTTCAGTTGTAGTAATATTCTCATGTCCAAGCATTATTTGAACTGCTCTAAGATTTGCCCCATTTTCTAATAAATGAGTAGCAAAACTATGTCTTAATGTATGAGGAGATATATTTTTAGTAATACCCACTCTATTTGCTAATTCCTTTATAAGATTAAAAACGTATTGCCTAGTTACTTTTTTTCCCTTATAACTTAAAAACAATAAGTTATCATCACATTTCTTAGTAAGATTATTTCTAATTTCTCTAATGTAATCTCTAATGCAATTTAAAGCTACATTATTAATTGGAACATATCTTTGCTTATTGCCTTTACCTATGCATTCTATCATTTTTTCTTCAAAATGTACATCCTTAAGCTTTATATTTATAACTTCACTAACTCTAAAACCACATCCATATATTGCTTCAATTAAAGCTCTTTCTAAGTATTCTTCTTTTTTAATACTATTAATCATTCTTTCTACTTCACCATAAGTTAAATATACAGGTAATTTTTTCTCATTTTTAGGTCTATCTACACTGTAAAAAATATTACTACTACAATATTTGTTCATACATAAAAACTTGTAATAGTTATTTAAAGAAGTAATTTTTCTATTTAAAGTAGATGACTTAACTTTATTATCATTAAGATACTTTAAATATCCATCAACATCTCCATCCTTATTAAAATTAAAAAACTCTTTAATATCTCTAATATAAGAATTAACACTATTTAAAGCTAAACCTTTTTCTACTATTAAATATTGCTTATAAATATCCAAATACTTAATCATTTTTCTTTACCTCACTAGCCTTTATAAATACATTATCGCCCACTAAATTATTTAATTCTTTAATAATTTCACTAGTTTTCTTTTTAGTATCTATCTCTATATCAAATATATTCATTTGCTTAATAATTTCACTTTTATCTTTAATATCATATAAAGTAATACCAAGTAATCTAATTGGTTTATCATAGTAATAATTCATTTCAAATAATTTTAAAGCTTTTAAATACACTTCATCGTCATTACATATAGGTTCATCTAACTTAGTAGATCTACTTATATGAGTAAAATCATTATATTTTATTGTAATAGAAATACCAAAAGCTAAAGAAGAAGCATTACATATTCTTCTAGAAACAGTTTTAGATAATTCTTTTAATTCACTTTTAATCTCTCCTTCTTCAAACAAATCATGATCAAAAGTAGTAGAATTACCTATACTTTTAGCATCTACTTCATAATCTATAACTTCACTATTATCATTACCATTAGCTCTATTCACGTAAGAATAATATCCTTTTCCAAGTATTTGCATTACTTCATAATTATTATCACATTTAGCTAAATCACCAATAGTATTTATTCCTACATCTTTTAATTTTGGATAAGTAGCCTTTCCTATTCCAAACATATCTTTTATATCTAAAGGCCATAGCATTTTCTCTATATCTCTTTTTCTAAGAACAGTTAAACCCATTGGCTTTTTCATATCACTTGCCATTTTAGCTAAAAACTTATTAGGCGCTACTCCAATCGAACAACCCAAATTTAATGTTTCTTTTATATATAATTGCATTTTCTTAAGATAACTTACTAAATCATCAGTATACTTCTTATAATCACTAACATCTACATAACATTCATCAATACTAGCAATTTCCATTTTATTACCACACCATTTTTCTACTATAGTAAAAAACTTGTTTGAATACTCTTTATATAACTTATAATCTCCAGGATTAATAATTAAATTTGGACATATTCTTAAAGCTTGAGCTACTGGCATTGCACTATGTATACCAAGTTCTCTTGCTTTATATGAACATGTAGATAAAACTCCCCTTTTTATACTTCCTCCAACTGCATGTGCTTTACCTACTAATTTAGGATTTTTGATTTCTTCTACACTAGCAAAAAAAGCATTTAAATCTATATGAATTATTACTCTTGCCATAAGAAATCATCTCCTTTTTTATTATAACAAATTGCTATAATATTTACTTTAAAATAGCACATTACTTTTTTTCTTTTTAAAATATAATTAAAGAATATTTGTAATTTAAAATTATGAAAAAAGGTCAAAATCATTGACCTTTTTTCATAATATATTAAATATTATTCTCCTACATTTGAAACTAAATTAATATAAAATGTGAAATTACCATAATATCCATTACTTGTAACAAATTCATAAGACATAGTAAAATTTTTATTTTCAGTATATGCTCCATTTTCCCATTTAGGATAGAATACTAAATAATAACCATCACCTATTTTATCTAATTTAGTAAAGCCATAAGTAGTTTCATTAGAATCATAATACTTTTTAATTGTATATACTGTAGCGTTAGCAAAATCATCATTACTTCCTAAATATATTCTTAAAGTATTTCTACCATCGTTAGATGTAAAAGTATCGTTTCTTTCTAAATTAGTACTTTCTTCATCTAAATTAATGCCCATAGTAATTTGAGCGGTACTAGACACATCAAATAAAGCATCATTACTATATTCTACATTATATTTGTTAGAAGCAAAATCAATAGCTAAATTGCCATTAGCATTAATAGACAACATTAATTCTTTAAGTAATAATGAAGAAATATACAATTTTTTATTTTCAAATTTCCATAAAGGCTTATTAATAAAATTATTGTTACCAACTGAAACTTTTACATTTTCATTAGTATATGAAGTTTCATTGATATAAATATAATTTGGATATGCATAAATATAATCATAATCAACTCTGCCTATTAAAGTATAGAACTTATCTTCATCTAGCAAAGAATCTACATTTGTATTTTCAGGTAGATTATATAAATCTGTAGTTATATATTCAATTGATTTATTAATATTCTCTATAATTTCTTCACTGGAAATAGGAGCATAAGTAAATTTTGAAGAAAGAACATTTAATAAATATTTAACATTATCTATAGTAACATATATAATACCATTATCATATTCATCTATAACAACTATAGCGTCACTAACAATTTCACCATTAAATTTAACAATATAATTATTTTCATCTTCTGTATCTTCTATAAGTTCGATGCAATCATCATTGTTATTATAATAGGTGCTTTCATAATTGTATTCAATTCCATATATAGAAAATTCTTTTGAATAACAATCAACATATGCTTCAAAGATCAAATTTTTTGATTCAAACTCTATAACATACGCTTCATTTATACTACTATCAAAAGGAATATAATTCCAAGTACCTTTTATTTTAGTATTTTCATCTAAATAGATGTAAAGTTCATCTTCAAAAATAGAAATAGTAGCTGTTTTCCCATCAAAATTAACATCAGTATAAGTTCCTACAATATATTTCAACATTTCTTTATCTAATTTTTCTAAGAATTTTAATTCTGTATATCCATCTTTTTCTTCACCTATTTTTAATGCTAATGTTAATGTATCTAAAGGATTTGTTCCTATTACAGCATATATGTAATTGTCCTTTATCTCAACTTTCATAACTAGTTCTGTATAATCATTAACAAGAATAGCAGTAAAATTACTTCCAAAAATAAAAGGATTAGTAGCTTCACCAGTCATAGTTAAATCTCCATTTAATTTAACTGTAATTTCCATACCACCCATGCCACCAATAGCAGCAGTTATAGTTTGATTATCTATTGTATATCTTTTATTAAGTTCTGCTTCGTTTGGTTTAATTTCTGGATTTTCTTCATCAATATTTACAAATTCAGCAGTTTCTCCATCAGTATTAACTTTTAAATACATATTTTGAGTAAGGCCAAGTAAAAAATAGTTTACTTCAGCAATATCATCAGTAACAGAAATTTCACGTATAACTGATTTAACTTTTTTATTTTCATCAAAAGTAACAGTAAATGATCCTTCTTCTTCACTAACATCTAATTTATATACTCCATTTGCTTTTAACTCAACAGTTTCTTCATGTTTTTCATCTTTTAATGATCCTATTTTATTCCATGTATTATTTTCTTTTTTAAATATAGTCCAGTTAGTAGTATTAACATAAAAATCGCCATTTTTTCCTTCATCTGTAGGATCAGTAGTGCCACTTAACCAAGTAGCTCCATCTTTACCATCATTACCATTAATTCCAGGATCTCCTTTTTCTCCTTTAGAACCAGCTGCTCCAGGGTCACCTTTTTCTCCTTTTGCTCCAGTAGCACCAGTAGCGCCAGTATCACCCTTTTCTCCCTTAATTGAAACTAACCATTCTTCGTAAGTAAGATCTGTAACGCCTGCTTCTTTAGCTAACAAGTAGATTTCGTATTGCTTAGAATTATTACCAGCTGTACTATTATCTTTTTTACAGCCAACAAGTGCACCTGCACTACCAAAAATTAGTGCAACTGCTAAACTACACTTTGCAAATTTTCTTAATTTCATTTTTCTTCCCCCTGTCTTTTAAAAATTAAGCATCATCTATTTGCCTAATAGATACTTATATTTTAACATATGAATTTTCAAAACTAATAAAATAGCTATAAAAAATTACAAATACCCCATCAAAATAAAGCAAACTATACATCTATTAGGCAAATAAATGAATAAATTCTAAACAATTATATTAATTATTATAAAAAAAATGCCTTTTATTATTTAGCAAAAGACATTTTTAATAAAATTTTAACAAAATTAAAAAAGTGAAGTATAAACTTCACTTAAATTGATTTAATATAATATTCATCTTGCTTTTGAAGATTATTTTGTAATCTTAATCTATCTGCAATCATAGAAATAAATTCGGAGTTAGTAGGTTTAGCTTTATATGCATTTATAGTATATCCAAATATATCATCAATAGAATCTACATTACCTCTATTCCATGCTACTTCTATTGCATGTCTAATTGCTCTTTCAACACGTGAAGAAGTAGTAGAATACTTTCTTGCAATAAAAGGATATAAAGCTTTAGTGATTTTACCTTGCATATCAGTAGAATAATACATTTCTTCTATACCTGTTCTTAAATAGTTATATCCTTTAATATGAGCAGGTATTCCTACTTCATGCAAAATATGAGTAATATCATTTAATAGTTTGTTTTTAGAAAAGTCTTCATCGTTTTCGCTAGCAGTATTATTTATTTTTAAAGAATAATTAGTGTTAGGATATCCATTAATCAATGTTTTAACTTTAGATACCAAAGCATCCATGTTATATGGTTTCATAATTAATAAATCAATTCCATACTCATTTAAAAACTCTAATAAACAATCATTAATTAATCCTGATGTTACAATAATTTTCTTAACAGAACTCTTATAATTATTTTTTATTCTTTTGATTAATTCAAAGCCATCTATAGTAGGTAAAACAGAATCAAGTACTAATACATCAATATTAGTATTAATAGCAACCTTTTCTAAGCATTCCTTTCCATCACTAACAATATCTAATAAATTAATACTCTCCTCACATTTAAATCTTTGCCTAATTTCTTCTTGTAATGTTGGATTATTTTCAGCTACAAGAAGATTAATTTGTTTCATACATTTTCCCCTCTCTTTAAACACAATACAAAAAAAGTATATGTTTTATTACAAAAATATACAAACAAAACTAGACTATTAATTATAAAAAGAACATTATTAAAAAGATTATCGACACATTACGACATGATTTAAACACTTATGTTTCAATTATATATTTTTTTGTAACATTTTGTCAAAGAAGTATTTGATAAATATAATAAAAAAGCCCTTAAAATAAGGACTTTTTGCCATTTATAAACTACATGTTAATTTTTAACTTTATAAGTTATAAAACTATTAAGGGTAAGTAGCCCTAAAATAAAAGCAAATAAACCATAAATATAAATATTAGTATACATAGAAACATACTCCATATACTCATTATATACATTTGCATTTATTACATTTTTATATCCATACACAACATTTAAAGTGACCAATAGAAGTACAAATATAACTTCTAATAAAGAGATTAACATAATCTTATAACTCTTTTTATTAGTTAAAATATTACTACCAACATATAAAGTAAAAATTGATGTTATAACACCAAGTAATATTTGCGCTAATAAAATGTAATTAACTATAGTAGGATTATTACAAATAAAATTAGTATAGATACTACTACCTACTAATAAAAATAAAATAACTCCAAGTACAATATAAAATGCTTTTCTATTCATATAAACCACCTATCCTAATTATAACCTATAAATTATTCTTTAATAACAAATTCATTATATTTTTTATAATCAATTTGATTACATTCTATTTCAATATAAATACCTTCATCTCTTTCTTCTTTTACATTAATAAAGGAATTTTTATTCAATTCATATAAAATATTAGATTTTTCATATGGAATAAACATTTTACAATCTATTAAATCGCTAAAAACACTATTTAAAATCATACTAACTAATTCATCTATTCCCTCATTATTTTTACTAGAAACAAATACTTCATTATCCTCTAATTCAATTACATTACCTGTAGGTAAATCAATTTTACTATATACATTAATTATTTTTTTATTTTCTCCTTTTAAAATATCTTTTAATGTAGATTCTGTTACTTCTTTCTCTCTCAAATAATTAGGACTAGTAATATCAATCACATTAAGCAATAAATCAGCATTTCTAACTTCATCCAAAGTAGATTTAAAAGCCTTAACTAAATGATGTGGTAAAGAAGAAACAAACCCAACTGTATCTGATAATATAAAACTTTTACCATAAGCATTAATCTTCCTACTAGAAGTATCTAGTGTTGCAAACAACATATCCTTCTCAAAAACTACTTTTTCTTCATTTTCTCCAAATAAATTAAGCATACAATTCATTAAACTAGATTTACCAGCATTAGTATATCCAACTAGTGCTACTTTAGGAATTCTACTACTATTTCTAAGTTTACTAGTTAATTCTTTATTCTTCTCTATTTCCTCTAATTCTTTCTTTAATTCATTAATTTGTTTATCTATCTTACGTTTATCTAACTCAAGGAATTTCTCTCCTACGCCCTTGTTTTTACCACCTCTTTGCCTATCTAGATTAATATTAGATCCAATTAGTTTAGGACGCATATACTCTAAACTAGCAAGTTCTACTTGAATTTTTGCTTCTTTACTTCTAGCACGTTTAGCAAATATTTCTAAAATAAGCATGGTTCTATCAATAACTTTAGTATAAAAATCATCTTCTAAATTTTTTAATTGCAAAGCACTAAGCTCATTATTAAAAATAATTATATCAATATTTTTACCTTTAATATAATCTTTAATTTCTTTAACCTTACCACTACCAATATAATAATTATTAGTAATTTCTTTAACATTTTGTGAAATAGAGTTAACTACTTCTAAATCTATTGCATCTGCAAGTGAAGCTAATTCAATCATTGAATTTAAAAAATCACTATTATCATTTAAATTAGCGCCCACAAGCACTACTCTTTCTTTATTTTCCATACTATTACCTCAATAAAATTATATATGATTAATTAAAATAAAAAAAGGAAAAAGACATACAGCTTTCTCCTTTTTAACTAGTATTGTAGATAATTTCTTCTATCTACATATTTATTATATGCATAATTTAAAAAATAATAAAAAAAAATGACCAAATGGTCATTCTTAATTAATCTCTTCTTTTGTTTTTGCGAGCTTCAAGTGATTTTAACTTACGTTTTACACCTGGCTTTACATAGAATTCGCGTTTCTTCACTGCAGCAAGAGTACCTGCCTTGGATACTGATCTTTTAAAACGACGTAATGCATCGTCTAAGTTTTCATTATCGCGTACTGCTATTTTTGGCATCAATTTCCCTCCCTCTGAAGCAAACTAGCTAATCCATTAATGATTATATATAACTAAATTAATAAAATCAACAAAAATAATTAATTTTGTGCTATTTATAGCAAAAATTTAATAAATTTTATTCATTTTCTTCTATTTCTGTAACAATACTAACTCCACTAGAAGTACCAATTCTATCCGCTCCAGCTGAAATAAATTCTTTTACTTGTGCTAAAGTCTTAATTCCACCACTTGCCTTAATCTTTAATTTGTTATTACAAGCATCTTTTATCATTTTAACATCATCTAACTGTGCACCAGCTTTACCATAACCAGTAGATGTTTTTACAAAATCAACTCCTGCTTCATATATTACTTCAAGTGCTTTAAGAATTTCTTCTTTAGTTAAATAACAAGTTTCTATTATTACTTTAGTAATTAACTTATTACCACATAATTTAACTATTTTAGATAGTTCTTTAATAATATAATTGTATTTCTTTTCTTTGAACTTACCTATATTTAATACTACATCAAGTTCATCTGCACCATCACTAATAGCCTTTTTAGCTTCATAAACTTTAACTTTAGTAATATTAGCACCTAAAGGAAATCCAATAACAGTGCATACTTTAACATCGCTATTACGAAGTTGCCTTTTAGCATATTTTACAAAACACGGATTAACACAAACACTAAAGAAACCATACTCTTTAGCTTCCTTACAAAGTTTCTTTATATCCTTTTCTGTAGCGTCTGCTTTTAATAATGTATGATCAATATAACTAGCATATTTCATTATAATAGCCTCCCTTTCATTTCATAATCATTATCTTTTTCTATAAGTTCTAATAATTTAACATCTTTAAATGTATTAAGTAAACTAGGATCACCTGGACAATGTACCTTTATATAATTACTTGTATATCCAGTTAACATATTAGTTTCTTTATCAAAAGTTTCGAATAATACTTCAAGTTTTCTATCAATAAACTTACTATAATATTCTTTACCTAACTCTTTAGATAGCTTTATTAATTCTTCTACCCTTTTCTTTTTAATTTCGCCATTAACTTGATCTTTCATTCTTGAAGCAACTGTACCACTTCTACTAGAAAATGGGAAAACATGAATTTTAGTAAAACCTATTTTTCTTATATTAGCACATGTAATCTTAAAATCTTCATCAGTTTCTCCAGGAAATCCTACAATAACATCAGTAGTTAAATTACAATCTTTAAAACTATTTTTTATTAATTTAGCTCTATCAATAAAATAATTAACATCATATTTTCTATTCATAGCCTTTAAAGTCTTATCACACCCTGATTGTAAAGGAATATGGAAATGATTAACAAATACTTTATTATCTTGCATTAATTTAATAACATGATCATTAAGCTCATGTATTTCAATAGATGAAACTCTAATTCTAGATATTCCTTTTACTTCATTAGCCATATCTTCAAGTAAATTTTCAAATCTATAATTATCTAAATCTAGCCCATATCCACCAGTATGAATACCAGTTAAAACTAATTCTTTATATCCTTTTTTCACTAAATTGTTGGCTTCTTTAATAATTAAATCTTTATCTTTAGATCTAACTCTACCTCTAGTATAAGGAATAATACAATAACTACAGAAATTATTGCATCCATCTTGTATTTTTAAATACGCTCTTGTGTTAGAAAAATAATCTATTACACTTAAATCTTCAAACTTTTTAAAAGAATTACTATCTTCAATATGAATAATTTGTTTTTTATTCTCTTCAAATTCATCAATTAAATCTACTATTTTATCACGATATTTAGTACCTATTACAATATTAACTCCACTAATACTAGCTACTTCCTCAGATTTAACCTGGCTATAACATCCCATTACACACATAATTGCATTAGGATTATTATTAATTTCATGTCTAATTTTTTGTCTTGATTTACTATCACTAGTAGATGTAACACTACAAGTATTAACTACAACTATATCTGCCTCATCTTCGCTTCTAATATATCCTTTTTCTTCAAGCATATTAGCAACAGCTTCAGATTCATATGCATTTACTTTACATCCTAATGTTACAATTTTAAATTTTTTCATTAATTTCACCACACTCATACATATATCCAATAACACTTAATAAAAATAAAGGTGCAGTTTCACTTCTAAGAATTCTCTTCCCTAAAGAAACAACTTCAAAACCATTATTTAATAAGTATTCTACTTCTCTCTCTTCAAATCCACCTTCTGGTCCTACAACTATAGTAATGCTATCATATTTTTTATTTAATAAATTATATAGTTTATTACATCCCTCATTACTCACATCTTCATAAGCAATAAGATTAAGTTTAGATCTATAATTTAAAATGTCTTCTAAATCACAAACTCTCTCAACTTTTACTAACTTATTCCTTTTAGACTGTTCACTAGCTTCTTTTGCAATTTTATTCCATCTTTCTAGTTTCTTTTCTTCTTTATCTTTGCTAACAACGCTAACACTTCTATTCGCAGCAAAAGGAACAATTGAAGTAACACCTAACTCACTTGCTTTTTGCACTACAAATTCAAATTTATCTCCTTTAGGTAACCCATACACTAAAGTTACATTACAATCTATTTCATTATTAACAGGAGTTTCTCTTAAACATTTTATATTTAATTTGCCCTTTATAAATTCAACTTCACAGTCATAAATCTTATCTTTATATGAAACATGAATATTGTCTCCATTTTTCATTCTCATAACTTTTTCTATATGAAAATTATCTTGCTCATCAAGAATAAATTCATTATTTACTTTATTTTTAGCAAAATATTGTTGCACTTAAATCACCATAAATATCTTAACATAATACATAAAAAATAAAAAGAACTAGAATAACAAAAAGCTCCTTAAAGGAGCCTTTGTTAATTCTTCAAATAAATAATTATTATTTAGCTAATAAATAAACTGTAGTATTAGCAATAGCAATCATCGTAAATAAGAACGTATTGAAGAAAGCACTAGTCCATACATTATTTGTCTTTTCATAGAACTTTCTTGCAAATATAGCAGCAATTAATAATGAAGGAATTAAGCCAACAAGTAATATGCTTTCAAGTGCTAATGTAGGAACATAAGCTGTACCTGTTATAAATAATTTACCATATTGGTATGCCATGAATAACACTAATCCACCAACATTAAGTGCTATAGCATAAAGCATTCCTCTCCATCCTTTAACATTCTTAGTATTACTTGTAACAACAATACTATTAACAAAATAGTAAATGAAGTAAATTGGAACATAACGTAAGAATGATACAAATTGATGCCATTTAAATGATTTAATTGCATATACCCATAATCTAAAGTCAGTAGTAAATATTAAATTAATTAAGAATACAATTAAATATAAACCAGTAAATAAAATTATAGAAATTAATAAAGCCAATCCAACTTGTTTAATACCTGCTGCTAAGCCATATGATTTAATAGTAGCACCATCATTTTTTCTAACTAATACATGAACAATAGCAATCACAAGCATTGATATAGCTGCACTACATAAAGCCCAGAATCCTATATCATTAGCTGTAGGTGCATTATAGTAATAACTTACGGTATTAAGATTACTATTGCCACCTAAAAACATAGTAGAAGCATTTACAGTCAAATATCTTAAAACAAGTGAAAATGCACTTATTATCATAGATCCTTTAGTAACTTCCCAAGCACCACTTCTAACCTTTTCTTCATTATTGTCTTTGCTAAGCATTTTAACAGCAAAATAAGTAATCCATGCTGCTAAAACAAACACTATACAGATACTAATAATAGTTTCAGTTAATTTAGTAAAGATTGATAAGTTACTAGTTCTTTTAATAAATGTTGGATAATAGTAAGCAGGAATAAGTGAAGTAACTAATGCTGTTACAATTAAACCTGTTTTCTTTCCTTTTGATTGTTCTTTTTCTACTGGAAGTTTTTCTTCATCAGTTTTTACTTTAGCAAAGAAAGGAACTTTAAGTAACATATTAAATGCAGGAACAATAGCGACTAATAATCCAAGCATTGCAATAAATTCAAATGCTTCTTTTAACCACCAAGTTTGACCACCTTTTTTATTTGCATAAACATTTTCTAATCCAGCTTTTTGTAATTGGAAGTTAAATGCTTCAGTGTAGAAATCAATCATATAAGCAGTAGTTTCTGCAGAAAAATGGTTCATTGGGTGAGTTTCATTTGGAGTATATATAACTCTTTGACCACCTTCATAATCATAAAATTTACCCATTTTATATTCTGCATCATCGCCTAAATTAGTACCATTACCTAAAAATTCTTTACCTTGTTCAGTTTTAATATAATCTTTATATCCAACTGTATTAGCACCTAGTGCACCATCATCGCCAAAGAATTCATCATAGTGACCAATTATCATACCACTAGATCTAGTACCAAACATATTAATAATAGATTCTCTAGTATATCTATAATCAGCACCAACAGATAAACTTACAGCAATTTTTTGATGTCCTTGAGTTGCTACAGACATTGTATCATTTAAGACAGCCATCTCACTAGAGAAGCCGCCCATTGAATGTCCACTAACAGCAATCATACCATTACCATTAGCATCTTTTAAAGTATATTCTTGGTCATATACCCATTTAACTGCATCCCATAAAGAAACAGTATAGAAACCAAATTCATATGGAGTATCCCAAGTAGAGCCACCATGATCATACATATCAATAGCAAGAACTATATATCCTCTTCTTGATAGTTCAATTGAAGGAGCATCTTGCATTTCCTTTGAATTCAAATAACCATGAGTAGTAACAATTACTGGACATGGATTATCCTTACTACATCCTTTTGGCATATAAAGTAAACCTTCTATATTGCCATTATTATCATTAGTGTCAAAATTAACTGTTTTAACACTAACTTTGTATCCTGAAGTATTAACTATATTAGCTAAAAAGCTAAATACTAATACTACAGCCATACATATGCAAAATAACCAATGTGGTGTTTTTAATATTTTTTTCATAATTTTCTCTCCTTTCTATTATTTTGCAAGTAAATATAATGTTGTATTAGCTACTGTAATTAAAGTAAATAAAATCGAATTTAAGAATACCGCTAACCAAACATTATTAGTTTTTTCATATAATTTTTTAGTAAATACTACTGCTAATGCAAGGGATGGAATTAATCCATAAAGTAGTATTGGTTGTAATGATAATGTAGGAACATAAGCTGTACCAGTTATAAATAATTTGCCATAGTGATAAGCTAAGAATAATATTAGTCCACCTACATTAAGTAACATTGCATACAAATAACCTTTAAATCCTTTAATATCTTTTGTATTAGCAACTACTAGAATTGAATTAACTAAATAGTATAAGAAGAATACAGGTAAATATTTTAATAGTGCTACAAAGTGTTGACCACCAAATGATTTAACAGCATATACCCATAATCTAAAGTCTGTTGTAAATATTAAATCAACTAAGAATACGATAACATAAACTCCTGTAACTACGATAACTGCAGTAAGTAAAGAAAGCATGACCTGCTTAAATGATGCATTTAAACCATATGATTTAATAGTAGCACCATCATTTTTT
>CAKORZ010000035.1 GCA_934101685.1 uncultured Bacilli bacterium | reverse complement strand
AGGCAACAATGATATATATCATTTAAGTGTTAGAGCTAATTTACTAAATGATATATTAGAGAAGAAGTTTTTAGTATTAAAGGAAAAAGAAAAATTTGTTTTGAAAAGATTAGCATAGCTAGTCTTTTTTTTATTGTGTGATACAATAATAAACATAGTGTTTCTACTTTATTGGAAATAATCTTCCAATAAATTATAATTACAATAAGGAAATGTTGGGAGATGAATATTATGAAAAATGAAAACATCAAATTACATTTTAATATTATGAAAATACTTAAATATTTTATTTTTGTGTTTATGTTTTTACTATTTGATGTATCGCTTAATGGACATGTTAGTTTTGCTGAAGAATTGGTTGGTACTGTTACTTTACTTCAGGGGAGTTTTGAACAAGGAAATTTTTATGTTTCAACAAATTATAAAACGACATATTTAGATGGCTCAAAGCTTTATTATAGTGGTGATAAATTAAAAATTAATATTTCTTTACATAAAAATGGAGATGCGTGTGCATCTAATGTTTGGGTAAATAATATTTCATATACTTATGGAGGACTACTTAATTTTGATCCAGTAAAGGGATTTACATGGGAATTTAATGATAAAAATAATAAATTATGGATGCATGGGGCTATTAATTATGGTATTTTATGCTGGGGAAGTAAAGGGGTAGGAGGCTCTCCGAACTATACTGTTGAGAAAGACAATACTAAACCAACTATATCAGTAACGGTAGATAATAGAACTAAATATCTAAAAACACATACAGCTACACTTTCTGCTACAGATTCACAAAGTGGAATAAGATTGATAAAATATTGTGTAAATGATAAATCTACTGCAGGTTCATGCACAGATTGGAAATCAACTTATGGAAGTTCTGTTTCAGTTACAAAAGAAGATGGTACTGGAAAATATTATATACATGCAATATCTGTTGATAATGTGGGAAATGAAAGTAATGAGTCAGCGGTAATGATGCTTATGGATAACAAGGCTCCTACTATAAGCGTAACACTCCCTTCTTCATATAATACTTATAAAAAATCTCATAGTATAGGTGGGTCAGCAACAGATTCTCATAGTGAAATATCCATGGAATCTGCATATTATTGCTTAAGCACTAATAGTACAAATGCTAAATGTAATGGTACAAGCGAAAAAATAGTAGAAAATAAATGGATAAAAGGTACATTAAATTGGAGTACTACTTTTACGAAAGGATTGAGCTTTTCTGCCTCCACATTAACAGGAAAATATTATGTTCATGTACAAGTGAGCGATAATGCTGGAAATGTTGGCTATGGTTCCTCATCTGAAAAAATATATTTAGATAATAAAAAACCAGAAATAGAAGGAACATTAAATGGTGGATTTACTAGTTGGACTAATAATACTGATATCTCATTTACTGTAAAAGATGAGCATAGTGGAGTATCGAAAGTTAAAATATGTTATTCAGAGGGACTAGAAGGAAAAGATGATGATATAAAATACGATACTTGTAAAGATGAGGATGTATACTTAAAGACATTAGATGCAAAAAAATCTGAAACAGTAACATTTAAATTACCATATAAGTTTAAGGAAGGAATATATTTATGTGCATTTATATTTGATAGCGTACCAGGAAATACTAAGAACGAAGAAAAAATATGTGGTGCATTTAAAATAGATAATTATGGGCCAGAAATTGATATCAAAACTTTTTACAAGAATAAAAATGATGTGGAATTAAAAGCATCAGAAGAATTAGATACATTACCAAAAATAATTGGTAAAAACTATTTTAATCATAAAGATATAATTAAATATAAACTTATAATTAGTGATAATACATTAGGAATTAGTAAAAATCTTAATGTTAATTCAATTGATAGTATGATACAGAAAAATAATTATAACAATAATTCAATGTCTTCATGTGCTTTTAAAGTGATATCAGTTACACCATTATCAACTAGAACTGAAAATAGAGATGGTGGTAATGTTGAAGTAGTAACAAAATTAGAAGTTGTTTATGAAGTAAATTGTACAAGTTCAACAAATTTGAAATTATCTTTTTCTATTAAAGATGAGGTAGAAAATAATTCAGAATCTGCTAGTTATGGTGAATATTTCAGTGAGTTCTATATAGATGGGAATGGTGGAGTAACAGTAGGTGGAGGAGAAGTAGTAGATGGAGACTTTAAAGGACTATTTGATATAATTGGCAAAAAGAACAATGCAGCTCCTCAAAGTAAACAAATAGAGATAATAGAAGAGGTAGAAATAATAGAAGTTCAAGTAAAAGATGATAAAGTAGAAATAGATGTACTAGAAGATGAAGATATAGTTAATGTAGAGTATAGTATAGAAAATGAAGAATATAAAGTATTAGAAGATAATATAGTAGAATTAGGCAACAATGATATATATCATTTAAGTGTTAGAGCTAATTTAGTAAATGATATATTAGAGAAGAAGTTTTTAGTATTAAAGGAAAAAGAAAAATTTGTTTTGAAAAGATTAGCTTAGGTTAATCTTTTTAAATGTTGGTAACTTATAAAAAAGTTGAAATTGTTGCTTAAATATTATATTATTTAAGTAGATATTTGTGATATCTAAGGAGTTGATGAGAATGGCTCAACAAAAAAATAAAGTGCATATAATCAACATATTATGTTATGTGTTGTTTTTATTTATGTTTGCATGTTTAGGGTTTATGAATAAATCTATTAGTGTAAAAGCGGAGGATAAAGGTCCTGTTATTATTATACCTAATGATTACAAATTAGATGATGGGGATTTAAAGGTATATGTTGGATATAATGAAAATAACTTTAATTATATAAAGTATGGATTTAGTTCTGATAAAATAAACAAAAGTATTGATGTTAATGATTGGACTGAGAAATACTCAAATGGGCTTTCTAAGGCACAAATTTGTGATTTATATAATAAGAATGGTACTTGTCCTTCAAAACTTAGAGAGTTTTCTATACCTAGTTCAGAAATTTTAAATGTACTTGTACCTAATGAAGATTATAATGGTAAAAATACTGGTGTAGTTGTGCTATATATGGAAGCAGATAATGAAAAAAAGGCTCTTTTTATATATATTGGTGGTGGAAAAACTAATGCGAATAGAAATTTAGTTTTGGATAATGAGGCACCTTTTGTTAATTATATTACAGTATCAATTAAGGATGATACATCAGGTAGAGATATATTAAAAATAGGAGATACAATAAAATTTGATTTATCTTTTAATGAAAATTTATTTAATAAAAATACAAAATTAGAGTTTAATATAGGAGAAAATGTTAAGACTGCTAGTTGTAGTAACAATATTAATAATATTAAGTCTCATATTATATGCGAATATCAAATTCTTGAAGGGGATAATGGAGATATATCTTTCAAACGTCTTGTTAGTAATAGCATGATTAAGGATAGATATAACAATGTATTATCTGGATATCAAGATTTAAGTAAAGTTAATGTAAGCAAGAGTTATAAAGTTGATGGAATTAAACCTTTTATAGAAAGAATAGAAGTTATTAAGAATGTTTATTCTGTTAGCAAAGATATTGTTGCAAGAGTTATATTTAACGAAGCTGTTAAATCTACTAAAAAAGATGATTTGCCAGTATTAAGTTTTGGCGATTATGCAGCTTGTTATTATAGTGAATCAACAGATATTTCACTAATTTATATTTGTAGAATTAGATCAGCAGAAAAAAGTGGGTATTTAACTACTGCTAAAATTAATTATGAGAAATCTTATATTTATGATTTAAATGATAATAAATTAGTTGACATAGTTGATAAGGATTATGAACTTACTGTTGTAGATGAAAGTGGAAATGTTTTGGATGATAAGGGAATTCATATTAACTCTAATGATCCAGAGTTGGATTTTAATAATTTTTCATATAAAATTACTAGAGATGGAAAAGAAATAAATGAAAAATTTGTAAAAAAAGATGATGGTATTATTATAACTGTTCCTATTAGGGATGGGGTAGATGTAGCAAGTGCAGATGTTAATGCAATAAAAGTTACTTTTGGTGAAAAGGTTGCTTCTCCAGCAATTTCTTTTGCTGGCTTAAAATTAATTATTGATATTACTGTTTTGCAATCATATAATGGGAAACTTAATGTTACTTTTGATAATTTTACAATTGTTGGTGAAAATGGTCTTAATAAAGTTATTAATACTAATTTAGATCTAAAAATATATGCAGACAATGAATCGCCTGTTATATCTAATGCTGCTATTAATGCATCTAATGGTAAAAATATTGATAATGTTATTTATGGTGGAGATAATACAAAAATTACATTTGAATTTGTTGTAAATGATATTAGTGATTTAAGCTTTGATACATCTAAACTATATATTAAATCTGGATCAAGAGTAGTTACTTTTGATAGTAATGATATATCAATTGATGGTAACAAGGTTAGTGCGGTTATCTCTATTGATAAATTAATTGGGCTTGATAAATTTTCTTTTGTTGTAGAAAAGGAATTTGCTAAAGATATTTTTGAAAGAACATTTGTGAATGAACTTGTTAGTGAAGTTTCAGTTGATTTAAAAGCTCCAGTTATAGATATGAATTTTGAATATCCTAAGTATAAGGGTGTTTCGTTAAATGATAAAAACTATTTAGTTAGTGGAAATGATATTAATATAGAACTATTTAGCTCTGATAAGGATTTAAAAGCATATTGCTTATCAAGTACAGAAAATGTTTGTGATGATTGGGAAAATATTGAGGGAGATAGTAAATTTACTTATTCATTTAAAAATGATTTGGATAATGGATATTATAATGTGTACTTGTGTATTGTAGATTATGGAGATAATAAAACATGTGTTAATAAAACATTAGAGATTAATAGAGCGTTTGAATATAAAACAGATATGGTAGTTAGAAAGAGTCATTCTGTTGGAGTTAATGCTTTTATGTTTAATGATGGTTCTATTTTCTATTATAAATGGATAAAAGAGGGAAGTTCTGTTTCTAATTTTACTAATACAACTATTAAAAATTCATCTTTGTTTATGGTTGAAAGTGATGCTAATTTGAATGGAAAATATATGCTTTGTATTAAACAAAATGATAATATAGTTTGTAGTGATTATTTAGAATTTGATAATGATATAGATGAATTTAGCGTAGATTTTTCTATTAATTTAAATAGTGATTATGTTAAAGATATTATTGGAACAACTATAACTTTTAATGATATTAGCACAATTAAATGTGTAGCTGTTGGAAAGAATGTTTCAGATGTTAGTTGTGAAAGAGGAAAAAATAATGTCACATATTACGCAGGAAGTGATTTTGGAAGTCCTATTAGTGCTTATTCTATAGTAGAAAATGGTGAGTATACATTCTATATTGAGGATGTTATTGGTAACTCAAAGAAATTAACCTATGTTATTAATAATATAGATAGAGAAAAAGTTTCTATTGATATATACAATGAAAAAGGAAGTACAAATTTAGAAAATGAAATATATAAAAATACTCATACATTTAAAGTTATGTTTGATGAGAATATTACTAGTAGTAGACATGTAAAGTATTCATATTTCTTTTCAACTAGAAAATATATAACTGATGAAAGTAATTCTATTGGTGTTTTCTATAGTGAAGATAACTTTAATAATTATTTTTATAGTAGTGATACAAAGCTTAGTAGAAATGTTATTGAAAGTTCTATACTTAATAGCAAACAATTACTTATTTCATCACCTAATAGTTCAGGAATATATAATTTGTATATTAGGGCAATAGATATTGCAGGTAATGTTTCATATGCATATTTAGAAAATATATGTGTAGATGCTGATGCTCCAGTTATTGTTATGAAAGATGAAAAGGGAAATATAACAAATGGAAATAGTGATGCTTATATTGCTAATTTTCAATATATTATTGAAATAAATGATATTTTGAGTTCTTTAAATAAGGATGAAATATATTATGAATTTGTTGAGGCGAACACTAATAGAAGTGTATATAAAGCTCAATATAAAAACTGTGAATTAGGTAGTAAATCATGCGTTATAGAAAATATAGAATTAGATGCTAGTAAGTTTAGTGCAGATGTAGCATATAAGTTCTATGTTTATGCTTTTGATAATGCTGGTAATAAGGCTACATATTCTACTAATAAATTATATATTAAGGTTCCTACTATTTCTATTAATACTAGCTTTGATCAAAATAAATATACTAATGCTAGAAGTTTGAACTTTACTATTTCTCGTAATAATGAAGATGCAAATATAGAAAGAGTTGCATATTGTTTAAATGAATGTTCTTATGAAAATAAAATGTTATCATCAGGATTTATCAATTTAGAAATTAAAGAAACTAATAGTTATGTAATAGATAATATACCATTTGTTGAGGGCGTTAATAGTTTATATTTATATGCAATAGATGAATTTGGAAATTATAAATTAGAGGTTATCACTGTTAAATATGATAGTATAAGCCCAATAGTTAATATGGATTATATTTCTCCATACACTGCTAATTCAAGTAATTTATATGTTACATTAGAAAATGGGCAAAAGGTTTATAACTATTCTAATGAATTACAGATTAAAATTAAATTTGCTGCTAATAGTTTGCTTGATTTATCTAGCGGTAGTAACAACAATTTAAGACTAAATGTTTGTTTTGAAAAGTCTTGTAATTTGTATACTTTCTCTGGATATATCAAAGATGGATATTATGTAAATAGAGAATTGAGTGTTAGCTCCCCAGTTAATTTTTCAGGAAAAGTAACATATTATTTAATTGATGATGCAAGTAATAGAAGTGAAGAGTATTCTTTCAAAGTAGTGTATTCACTAAGTGTTAATGAGATTAATGCTACTATTACAGATTCTTCAAATAGTAGTATTAAAGAAAATAAAAAATATACTAAAGTATTACTTAATGTAAGTAATAGTAATGCTGATTATTTAATTGAAAAGCAATATATAAAATATGCTCTTGTTTCTAAAAATATCAATTTGCTTGAAGAAAAAGAAAATTATAGTGGTACTATAACAGATTTCTTAAACCTTTATGGTTTTGTAACTGCTAGTGCTAACCATGAAATTATTACTAAAAATAATGTAGATGATTCATATTATGTATGGGTATACATTAGAAATGAAATTGGAAATTATACTATTAAGAAAATAGAAACTCTTGTTAATATTGATACTATTGCACCAGATTTTGAGTCTACTATAATTGATGTAAAGAAAAATAGTGATGATACATATTCACTTGTTATGCACAATGAGTTAGAAAAAGAAGAATTATACATTAACATTAATGGTACTTATGAATTAGTTGATTTTATAGAAAATAATAATGAATATATTTATACTTTTAATAAGAATAATTTATCTTTGATTTTTACTTTGAAGTTAGTGGATGAAGCAGGCAATGAAACTACTAGAAATTATGAGTATAGTTCTATAAAAAATTCAGTGTTTGCTAAGGCTTATTTCAATGCAAAAAATAAGAATGTTAAAGTAACAGTTAATAATTTAGGAAGTAAAAAAGTTACTAAATTTATATATGTTATAGATGATATAAATTCTACTTCTAGTTATGACATTAATAATATTAACTATTGTAATGAGGTTATAGATGAAGTATGTAAGAGTGAGGTATATTCAGTATCAAATAATATTTATTCAATATCTATAAGTGAAGATAAAAAACTTACTTTCTTTATTTATGTGGATGGTGTTCTTATTGAAGAATTACTTGAGGTTGTTACTAGATTTGATGATGAAAAGCCTGTTATAGCATATTCTTTGAAAAATAGTTCTGGTGGTTATGGTTCTACTTATACTGTTATAAATGAGGATGTTTTATATGTACAAGGTGCTATTAAAGTTAAAATGACTGATAATAAACAATTGAATTATTTTGAAGTTTATAATTCTAGTAATACTTTAGTTTCTACTTGTTATTTTGATGTAAATGAAGATGATTATAATTGTAATAGAGAGAGTATTGAAAAGAGTGGTAATACTTTATTCTATCGTTTAGAAACTGGAAATTATACTTTAAAAGTATATGATATGACACAAAATGTTAGAGAAGTGAAGATTATTACTGATACTACTAGCCCAGTTATTAATTTATATAAAAAGATTAATAATAACTATTATTATCAAAATGTTATTGCAAATATATATGGATCATTAGAGGGATTATATGTTAGTGTTGATGAGGAAAACTTTAAAAATGTTGATGTTGTTATTTCTAATGGAACAAATAAAACATCTTTGACATATTCATATGCTAGTGAAATTGGTAAATGTTTAGTTAATAGAGATGGTAGTTGTGAGTATGGAGTTAGCGTTTTAGAATTAATTAATAATAATTCTAGTGAATATAATCAAATTACAATTAAAGTTTATGATAAGGCAAATAGAGAAACTGAAATGGTTATAAGATATGATGATAAAATACCTAATATTTATTTAGATGATACAGATGGTAGTGTTATTTATTTAGGAAATAGTAGTTATACAATTAGTGATGAATCTATTAGTATAGAAATAGGAAAAGATGAATTAACTATTAGAGATTTATTGATTGCTATGAAGTTAAATATAAATGGTAGAAGTTATGATAGTCTTATTAATGATAGTAGATTTAATGTGGCTGTATATAAAAATAATAGTTTGTATGAAGAAAATATGTTTGCTAATATAGGAAACTATGTTATAAAAATTAATTTCACTACAGAGTCTGGAAATAAAGCTGAAGAAAAACAATTTAAAGTTAATATTGTTGATACATTAGCTCCTACAGTAACTGTTGTAGATAATATTAATAATGTTGAACTAAATGAGGATGTTGAAATTATAGGTGTTAGAGCTATTGATAATTATGCAATTGAAATTATAGATGGTAATATAGTAAAAGAAAAAATATATGGACTTGATAGTGCAATTTGTGAGGGAAGTTATTGCTCTAATGTTAAAAAGACAGGAAGTAATAAATATGTATTCTCTAAAGCAGGAACTTATAAATTTACATATACAATTAGTGATGCATCAAATAATAAATCTACCATAGAACAAGTGATAGTTGTTAGTGATAATAAGGCACCTATAATTGAGAGTGCTTATGATGAATCATCATTTGTTTTAGAAATTAGTGAAAGAGATTCTTTAGGACAGGTTGTTAGTCCTATGATTACTTTGAGAAAACCTACTAGTTATGATATAGGTGATGGAAAAGATAATCTTATTAGTCCTGTATTTGAAGGAGTTTATGTTGCTAATAATATAGGAACAAAAGCAAAAAGTAATGAAGAGCATTTAGTTTTGGAAGATGCTATGGGATTAAAATTTAAATTTACTAAAGTTGGTACATATTATATTAGATTTATTTCTATGGATAGTACTAATCATATAAGTGTGTTTGAATATGAAGTTAATGTGGTTGATAACATAAGTCCTGTTATTAAGGGAATAAGTGAGTATCAAGTTATTGAACTAGATCTTGATTCTAATTTTGATGTAATGAAGGATATTATTGAAAAATATAATGTTGTTGCAGAAGATAACTACTATTCAAATGTTAGTGTTATGTATGAAATAAAGAATAATGATACATATGATTATGAGGTAACATTGATTGCTAGAGATTTGTCTTTGAATGAAACAAGAGTAACAATATATGTTAGATTTATTGATACTACAAAACCTGTTGCTGGAACATTAGTTTTACCTAATAAAACTAATTTAAATAGTATCCTTATAGAGATAGTAGGAGGAGAAGATAATTCTAATAACTGGTGGCATGAATACAATGTTCAAAATGGTGATTGGCTTAGATACAATGATACATCTAAAGTTGAATTTGGAAATGGATTTGTAGGAGAAGTAAGGGTATGTATTAGAGCAGTAGATTACTATAATAATATTAGTGATAATACTGATTGTAAAACTATTTATGTTGATACTACTAAACCTGTAATAAATGGAGTAGAGAGTGGTGAAGTAGTAGATAAAGAAGTAGAAATTAGTGTTTCTGATAATAGTTTGGATTATGTTAAAATATGGTTAGATAACGAAGAAATTGAAGTAGAAGATATACCATTTAAATTAAATAAGAATGGTGCTTATAGAATAGAGACAGTTGATACATTTGGCAATAAAACAGTTGTGGATTTTGTAATAAATGCAAATACATATGTAAATGTTGTTAATGATATTAAAAATGAAGAATATACAACAACTTCTGTTACATTTGATAAGAGATTGCTTGTTAAGGTGGATATAGAATATGATCTTAATGGATATATTAATGTTACTACTGATTTGAGTAATATTAGTATTGGAAGTAAAGATATTGCATATGTCTTAGGTTTAGTTCCTAATACTAATGATGTGTTTGTACTATATAGTGTTAATGGAGATGATATTATTAGTTCAAATAAAGTTACTTTAATAAGTAATGGAGAAAAATTTATTAATGGTGCCAAGAGTACAGATTACTTCTTGAACTTTAATGATTCTTATTATGCATATGTTATTGTTAAGAAAGATGTTAATGAACCTGTTATTACTGAAAAAGAAAGTAAAGAAAAGGAAAAAGGTGGGGCTTTAAGTGTTGTGCTTATTGCTGTTGGTTCACTTGCTACATTATTCTTAGGATATCAAATTGTAAGACTTAGAAGAAGAGTTAGAGCAGCATAATAAAAATGAAGCTAGATGTAAAAAAATAATTGAGTATTTCGTTAATTTATGGTAATATACAAACGAGGAGTGTAGATATAAATGTTAAATTATAAAGGTAGGTATTATACCAAAGAGATTTTAAAAGATTTAAGTGTTATTAGAGATAAGTTGTGTGAACTTAAAATTATAAAAACTAGTGATTTAGGTGAAAATACTAATTTAGCAGCAATAGCTACTAGTATTTCTACAGATTTTATTTCAACTGAGTACTCTTCAATTTTAGTTAAGGGTTATAGTGAAAATATTAAAGATAGCTTTTACTACATGGGAGAAGAAAACTTGATTAATTTACCAGAAGCTAGTAAATATTATGATGAATTAAAGAAAGTATATGAAAGTAATAGTAGTAATAAAGGATTTGAATATTTTAAATTATTTTATCGCTATAATTATTCTGTTACAAACAGTTTGAAAGAAGCTTTATTGAAAGCAGAACAAGGTGAAGGTGTTCCAACAAAAAGAAGAGGAGCAAGTTTCTCTTTTGAGACATCTTTAGATAATGTTGCTGTTTTATCAGGTGTTAAAGATGATTACTCTAAAATGGGGCTTAGATTACCTAATGGTGATGGAAAGTTTATTCAAATTGATGGTAATGATATGTATAGAGGAAAAGTTAGTAGCGCTGCAGCAACAACTAATCCAGGTAGTGTTACTATTCCTGTAATTATAAATATTCCATTTAAAGACGAAAAAGAAATTCCTAAAAAGATTTATCCTGTTGTAAGTACATATAAAGGAAAACCAATTGAAATAGTAGGAATGATTTCTGCTAGTGAACTTATAGATATACTTAAGGAAAATTATAGTGCTACTTCTAGCAATGTGATTGTAGATATGGAACCTTTCTATGAACAAGCAGAGAAAATTGCTAGACAAAGTTTACAAGGTGTTGTTTACTTTGTTACTGGTAAAAATAAAGCTTATAGGGTAATTGATTGCCAAAAATTAGGTGAATGGCCATTTGGAGTTATTAAGGCTAATAATACAGCAGACTTAAACAATGTTACATTACTTACAAAAAGAAGTTTTGATTTAGTTTTATCTCGTAAAAGTGAAAAAAATCATTTATCTTCAAGAAAGTCAGCTTAATTAGGAGTTTAATATGTTAACTGGTGGAGAAAAAGCAAAAGTAAAAAACATTGTTGTAGCAATAAAGGGTGAGTACCCTAAAATATTAGATGTTTTGGATAATCCTAGTTTTTTAAAGAATCAAGAATGTATAAATACATTATTTGAATCTAATAAAAAGATTTTTATGTGGTTAGCTCATTTATCCACAACAACTATTAATACTAATGAAGTTCTAAATAAAACATTTGATTTAATGCAAGAAACTAATAGAGTTTCGAGTATCTCTTGTAAAGACACTAGAAGAGTGGAAAGCTTAATGAATTCTATTGAAATGATTCCTGAATTACAACAAGAACTAATTAAATTAGTGTCTGAAGATACAGATTTGAGAGAAAGAGTCCTAAAAGATATAATGGATGAATTAGGAATAGAAAATCCTAATAAGAAAAAGAAAACCGATAAAAAATTTAGTTCTATGTCATTTGATGACTGGTTCAATGATGATTAAAAGGCTACTTATAAAGTAGCTTTTTTTGTTTAATTTTTTTGAACTTATAATAAACATAATGCTTTAGAATTATTGGAAATATTTCTTTAATCAATTAAAATTAGAATAAGGAAGTATGAGGAGATGAGCATTATGAAAAACGGAAATATTAAATTACATTCTAATATTATGAAGATATTTAAATATCTCGTTTTTATAATGTCTTTTATTTTTATTTCTTTTGCTTTAAATTCTAATACTTCACTTGCTAGCACAACAACTGGTGGTGACGGTGGCGGTGGTAGTAGTAACGAAGTTATGAGCTATGAAGGAAACTATGTTTATTTTCATAATACCAATGCAGTATATAAATATTCAACTTTTTATTCAAAAAAGAATCTTAAAAAATGGACTTTTTCTGCTACTAAAGTAAAAAATGAAGGATGTTATCCATCTATTAAACTTTCATTTAAGAATTCTAATGGTTTAAGCTTACAAGAGTATGCTATAGATTCAACAACTAAAGATACTTTAAATGAAATAACTGTTAGCACTACTGGTACTGTTTCTAAAATAACTATAACAATACAAGTATATTATTATTATGATGGGTTGGTTTGGGGCATTGGTGCAGGATGCAAGGCAGATTCTAAAAAAAGTTTATCTTATGATTTTGATGTAAAAATAGATACGACAGCTCCCTATATTGATACATGGTGTAAAATAACAGGATCTAACTATAGTGATTGTGCTACTCAATCTAATGAAGTTGTTCCATACACAAAATCGTATAGTGTGCGTCTTTCTTTTAGTGATGATGGTGCTCGTTTCAAATCTGGGTGGAATCCTTTTTATTATTGTTTGGTTAAAAGTACTACAGAAGAATGTACGACATGGGGAACGAGTAATTTTGCTTCTGCTGGTAGTTTTTCTGTAAGTGGCACTGGGAAATTTTATTTGCGGATAAAAGTACAAGATGCACTTGGAAATGAATATAATGATCTTTTAAAAAGTACTAAAGGAAAAAATATGGTCTTATATTTGGATGATACAGCTCCAAGCATTTCAATCGTATATCCACAAAACTATAACAAATATAAAAAAGAGCATGTATTTACAGTTAATGTTAGTGATGCTAATAGTGGAGTTGCAGAAAAATATTATTGTTTGAGTAAAGAAAAAACAAATAGTAAATGTAGCGGTACAAGTGACACAATAGAAGAGAACAGATGGATGAAATTTACTGGTAATACAATAAAGCTAAATTCTCTTTCTGGAAAATATTATTTGTATATAAGAGCAAAAGACAAAGTAGGAAATGTAAGGGACTTAAGTACAGGAGAGGATTTAATATACTTAGATAATACAATTCCTGTATTAGAGAGAACTATAACTACTGGATTTAATGAATGGACAAATAATGCAGAAATAACAATAAATGTTAAAGATGTTGATAGTGGAGTATCTAAAGTTAAGTTGTGCTATAAAGAAGGACTAAGTGGAAGTGCAGATGATTATAA
>CAKORZ010000034.1 GCA_934101685.1 uncultured Bacilli bacterium | reverse complement strand
AGTTAATGTTGGTGATTTAGAAACATTAAAAGCTGGTTCTAAAGTTACATTAGAAACATTAAAAGAAAAAGGAATTTTAAAGACTAAGTATGATACATTAAAAGTATTAGGTAATGGCAAATTAACTAAGAAATTAACTGTAGTAGCAAACAAATTTACTAAGTCTGCTGAAAAAGCTATCGTAGATGCTGGTGGATCAATTGAGGTGATCTAATATGATACGAAAATTAGTCTCTATCTTTAAAAATAAAGAACTAAGAGAGCGTATTATATTTACTCTTGGAATTATACTTATATTCAGATTTGGATGTACACTTATAGTTCCAGGCGTTGATTCTAGCTCTATTACATTCAGTGGTAGTGATATATTCACTTTAATGAATGTATTAGGCGGAGGAAACTTACAATCATTCTCATTATTTGCATTAGGTATATCTCCATATATTACAGCTTCAATTATCATTCAATTATTATCAATGGGAATTCTTCCAAAACTTGAAGACTTAACTAAACAAGGTGAAAAAGGAAGAAAGAAAATTGATAACGCAACTAGATATTTAACTTTGTTACTTGCAGCAGTACAAGGTTATGGAACAATTCTAGTAATGAAAAATAATTATGGCTTAAAACCTATTGGTGGTGGAGAATTTACAACTTGGAATTATATTTACATAACAACAATTCTTATAGCTGGATCAATGTTTACAATGTGGTTAGCTGATAGAATTACGTCACGTGGTATTGGTAATGGGGTTTCTATGATAATATTTGCAGGTATTATCGCTAGTATTCCAACTCAATTCTTAAGTGCATATTATAGTTTTGTTAATTTAACAGGAACTAGTGCAGAAATGTTCAAAGGATTTATAAAGTTATTGATCTATGTATTATCGTATTTATTAGTAATTATATTCGTTGTATTTATTGAAAATAGTGTTCGTAAAATACCTTTACAACATTCACAAAATACAACACAAATAAAAGCTGGAGATGTACATCATTTACCAGTAAAATTAAACCCTTCAGGTGTTATGCCTGTAATATTTGCTTCTTCATTAATGATGGCAGTAGTTACAATTGCTTCTATGTTTCCTAATAGTACGGGTGCAGCAAAGGTAGCAGCAATATTCAACTATTCTACTAAAGTAGGAGGAGTATATTGGGGATTAATTATTTACATCGTTTTAATTATCATGTTTACATTCTTCTGGACAAACATGCAAATGGATTCTAAAAAGCTTAGTGAAGACTTAGCTAAGAACAATTCATTCATACCAGGAATTAGACAAGGAAAAGAAACAGAAAAATACTTATTCAGAGTTATTAATAGAGTTGCATTTGTTGGTGGAATTACTCTAACAGCAATTGCAGTATTACCAGTATTGTTACCAATCTATTTTGATTTAAATAGTGCAATAGCATTTGGTGGAACTAGTATTATCATCTTGGTCGGGGTTGCTAGTGAAACTTATGAGCAAATTAAAGCAAAATTAGCTGGTAAGGAATACAAGGGATTCATGTAGGAGGCAATTTATAATGAATATTATATTTTTAGGTCCTATCTCTAGTGGTAAGGGTACCCAATCTCAAATGGCAGCAAAGAAGTACAATTTGTTACCTTTATCAGCAGGAGAGCTACTTAGAGAGAGAAGAAATAAAAATGATGAAATAGGAGTTAAGATTGCTTCCTTACAGAAACAAGGAATACTTGTTGATGATGAAATAGTTTTACAAGTTCTAGAAGAAAAAGTAAAAACTTGTGCTAGTGATATGGGTATCTTGTTTGACGGATATCCTAGAACTATTCATCAGGCAAATTTACTTGATGAATTATTAAAAAAATATGGCAGGAAGATTGATAAAGTTATCAATCTTGAAATAGACGATGAAGCTATAGTTGATAGAATTAGTGGCCGTCTAGTTTGTAATTGTGGTGAAACATATCACAAGATTTACAAAAAACCTGTAAAAGAAGGCATTTGTGACAAGTGCGAGCAAGCCTTATATCAAAGAGATGACGATACAGAAGAAGGTATCAAAAGAAGACTCGAAGTATACCATACTCAAGTTGTTCCACTTATTGATTTCTATGACAAAAGAAATCTACTTGCAAATGTCAATGCCCTTCAAGATATAGAAAAAGTATCACAAGACATTAATAAAATACTTGGAGGTGTTAAGTAGTGATTACTATAAAAAATGAAAAAGAAATTGAGTTATTAAGACAAGCTGGCAGGATTGTTGGATTAACTCATCAGTATTTAAAACCATTTATAAAAGAAGGAATCTCTACTAAAAAACTTGATGAATTGGCAGAAAAATTTATTCTAAGCCAAGGTGCAACCCCATCATTTAAAGGATATGGAGGTTTTCCAGGAAGCATATGCACATCAATTAACGATGTATTAGTACATGGAATTCCTAATGCAAAACATATTCTTAAAAATGGTGATATTATCTCAGTTGATATTGGCGCAAACTTTAAAGGATATCATGGAGATAGTGCTTGGACTTATGCTGTTGGTGAAGTAAGTGAAGAGGCTAAGGAGCTAATGAAAGTAACTGAAGAATCACTATTCAAAGGATTAGAACAAGTTAAACCTGGAAATAGAATAAGTGACATATCTCATGCCGTTCAAACTTTCGTTGAAGCCCATGGTTATGGTGTTCCTAGAGATTACACTGGACATGGTGTCGGAAGTAATTTACATGAGGATCCTATTATTCCTAACTATGGAATAGCTGGAAGAGGTCCTAAGATTGTTAAAGGAATGGTAATAGCAGTTGAACCTATGGTAACTTTAGGAGACTATCATACAAGAACGCTTCTTGATGATTGGACAGTTAAAACACTAGATGGAAAAATAACTGCACATTACGAACATACCGTTGTGGTAACAGATGAAGGTTATGAAATCTTAACTAAGGTCTAATAGGAGGTTAATTAAGTGGCAAAAGAAGATGTAATTGAAGTTGAAGCTCAAGTAGTTGAAACTTTACCAAATGCTCAATTCAAGGTAAAGTTAGATAATGGGATGGTGATTCTTGCCCATGTTTCTGGTAAAATCCGAAACAATTCTATCCGCATTTTACTAGGTGATAGAGTCACAGTTGAAATTTCCCCATATGATTTAACACGTGGGCGTATAAAGTATCGTTTTCCTACAAATTACAAACCAAATTAATGCTTGGAATATTTAGGAAAATGGTGTAAAATTAATAAGTAAAAAAAGTATAAGGAGGAAGGAAATATGAAAGTAAGACCTTCAGTAAAACCAATTTGTGATAAATGTAGAGTAATTCGTAGAAAAGGTCGTATAATGATCATTTGCGAAAACCCTAAACATAAACAAAGACAAGGTTAATTTTAAGGAGGAAAAATTAAATGGCACGTATTGCTGGAGTAGATATACCAAACGATAAGAGAGTTGTTATATCATTAACTTATGTATATGGTATTGGGAAACCATTAGCTCAAGATATCTTGAAAGCTACAAATATCTCAGAAGATAAAAGAGTAAAAGACTTAACTGAAGAAGAGTTAACTAAAATACGTAATGAAGTTTCTAAATATAGAGTAGAAGGAGATTTACGTAGAGAAGTAGCTTTAAACATTAAACGTTTAAGTGAAATAGGTAGTTATCGTGGATTAAGACATCGTAAAGGTTTACCTGTAAGAGGACAAAGCACTAAGACTAATGCTCGTACTCGTAAGGGACCACGTAAAACTATTGCTAATAAGAAGAAAGCAGCACAATAAGGAGGTTAGAACATGGCAAAAGCAACAACTAAAGGAAAAACTGCTACAAATACTGCAGTTCGTAAAAAACGTGCTCGTAAAAATGTTGTTAAAGGAATCGCACATATCCATTCAACATTTAATAATACTATCGTTTCTATAACTGATGAAAATGGTAGCGTATTAACTTGGTCTAGTGCAGGTGCATTAGGATTCAAGGGTGCTAAAAAATCTACTCCTTATGCAGCACAAATGGCAGCAGAAGCAGCAGCTACAAGTGCAAAAGACTATGGAGTAAAAACAGTTGATGTTAATATCGTAGGACCTGGTCCTGGTAGAGAAGCAGCAGTTAGAGCTCTTCAAACTGCAGGATTAGAAATTCAAGCAATCATTGATGCAACACCAGTTCCACACAATGGTTGTCGTCCACCTAAGCGTCCTCGTGGATAATAAGTTGACCAATAATATTCAGTAAAGGAGAAAAATATAATGAGAAAGTTTGAAAAACCAAAGATTATTCCATCAAATGAAGTTAATGAAGCTAATTACTTAAGAGTTGCTATCGAACCACTTGAAAAAGGATTTGGTACAACTTTAGGTAATGCTTTAAGAAGAGTTTTATTATCTTCTATTCCTGGTGCTAGTGTTTATGCTATTGAAGTAGAAGGCGCTAGACATGAATTTAGTGCTCTTGATGGAGTTAGAGAAGATGTTACAACAATCGTTTTAAATCTAAAAGATTTAATCTTAAAGATTGATGACGAAGACAATGTTAAGAAAGAATTAAAAATTTCTGTAAAAGGACCTAAAGTAGTTACAGCTGCTGATATTGTTTGCCCAGGTGATGTAGAAGTTGTTAATAAGGACTTATACATAGCTACAGTTAGCGCAGGTGGAACACTTAATATGACTATCTATGCAAAGAATGGTAGAGGTTATGTTACTGCTGAAAATAATAAGGGTAGTAGAACACATTTTGGAATTATTCCAACTGATTCTAATTATTCTCCAGTTAGAAAGGTTTCTTATGAAACTGAACCAACTCGTATTGGTCAAAGTACAAATTATGAAAAACTATACCTAGATGTATGGACTAATGGAGGTATGACTCCAAATGAAGCTATTGCAGTAGCTTCTAAAATCTTAAATGATTATTTCAGTTTATTATGTGATTTGAGCAATCTTGATAAATATGAAAATGTTCTTCAAGAAACAGTTGCACCAGTTGTTAATAAATTTAATGATATGACAATTGAAGAATTAGATCTTTCAGTAAGATCATATAATTGCTTAAAGAGAGCTAATATCCAAACTGTTCAAGAATTAATTTTAAGAACTGAAGATGATCTATGCAAAGTTCGTAATATGGGTAAAAAATCAATTAAAGAAGTAAAAGATAAAGTTGCTAACTTAGGATTAAGCTTCAAAGATAGTAACTAGGAAGGAGGAAATTTTTAATGGCACGTAAAACTTTTCATGGTAAAGTTGGTGTAAAATTTAAAACACCATACACTACTAGTAAAAATAAATCAATGTTAAGAAATGTAGTAACAGACTTAATTACATATGGTAGAGTTGAAGTAACATATGCTACAGCTAAAGAATTAGTTGAATTAGCAGATGAAATGGTAACTTTAGCTAAAAGAGGTGACTTGCACGCACGTCGTCAAGCTGCTGCAGTAGTTAGAGATGTTTATGTTGATAAAGAGCAAACTAAAACTGCTTTACAAAAATTATTCGATGAAATAGCACCTAAATATGCAGATAGAAATGGTGGCTATGCTAGAATGCTTAAAATAGGTAATAGACGTGGAGATAATGCTCCAATGGCTATTGTTGAATTAGTTTAATTAAATTAAAATTTGGAGATACTAATAATGGCTCAACAACAGAGAAAAATCATACGTAGTAATAAGATAAGTAAAAGAGAACAAGAAAGAATAGATGCAAGAAAAGCAAAGGAAAAAGATAGCTTTGCTACTATTGCTATGAAAGTTTTCATTATCTTGTTATTAACGGCAATGATTATTGGATTAGCTATTCAAATTATAGTATACAATTAGTTTAGTTGTTTAATGTATAAAAGGATCCTCTTCCTTTTATACATAAAAAACAATAAAAATAAAAATATATAGGAGTGAATATTTAAAATGTCTGAAGAACAGCTGAGATGGTTAATTATAGGTTGTAGTGCAATTTTATTAATTGCATTTGTAATAGTGTTAATCATTTTGCTAAAAAGAAAAAATAGAATTAAAGAAAGTCAAGAATTTCCTGAATTATTAGAAGCGATGGGTGGTAAAGAAAACATCACTAATCTAGCTTTAAATGGATCTAGAATCAGCTTTAATTTTGAAAATAAAAAAGATTTGGACAAAGAAAAGATAAAGGATAATGGAGTAGAATCCATCGTCGTATCTAATAAAAAAGCAACATTAGTAATAGGTAAAAAAGCACCTATTATCTATAAATATTTAAATGAAAATATAAAGTAAATTAAAATATTATATAAATGTATTTTTAGGGCTGTTGGCGAAAAATCAATAGCTTTTTTTGTAAAAATAGGTATTTTTGTAATACAATTTTATAAATTATTTATTAACAATTCTTACTATTCTTAGAATATTAAAATAGTAACCCCAAGAATTCACAATAATTATATTTATATGTAAGAAAAACTTTATTATTCTTCCTCAAAGGATAAATACTGTCTTACTTGTATTTCTAATCTATTTTATCATATATAAACAATTTGAAATATTAGTCCCCAGCTAATATAATAATTGCTTATAAATGCTATAAAGTGTCAATGTTATAAATATAAGCTTTTTACCATACCAAAGTAAGTTTTGTATATAAATTGATATTTTATTTTAATAGCTAATTTATACTTTTATATTATTTATAATAATATATTATTCATTTATTGTGATACATGATATTAAAATAAATTTTACCATACCAAAGAGTTTATTTAATATACTAATGTTGTAGATCTTTTTGTTTGATATTTAAAATAAAAATTTTAATGATATTCATATCTAATTAAATTAAAAATAAATAGTATTAAAAAAGTATTAACTAAAGTTAATAAAATTATTAATTTTGCTTAATTTTAAAATTTGAAATATATTATTTTAATACACATTTAAAATAAAAAACCACCAGAATAACTGGCGGATTATTTTTAGTTCATATTTGTATAATTAGTAGGTGTTTGTGGATAATAAGGATATGTAGGATAATAATATACTGGATAGTAAGGTGGATTATTATAAGTATATTGTGGTCTTCCTGCTATATATCCAATTAAAGCTCCACCTATAAATGGTATAACAGGCCCTATAAATCTTTCTTCAGTAGTATTTATAGGATAAGAACTCTGATAATAAGTATTGTAATATTGTGGTCTACGCATAGTTATTTGCCTCCTATATTACAATATATTCAATTTATTAAAAGAAGTTCTTTAATATTCTATTTAACTCAGAAATAGGTAACCCCATTATACTGTTATAGTCGCCATCTATATTTTTTATAAACAATGAAGCTTTTCCCTGTATTGCATAGGAACCAGCTTTATCTTTATATTCATCATCACTTAAATATTCATCAATTTCATCATCACTTAGTTCATAAAATGTAACTTTGTTAATAGATGAGAATGATAATGTTCTTTTTTGTGATACAACGCAAACTCCTGTGACAACATAGTGAGTTTTATTTGAAAATGTTTTTAGCATATTCTTTGCATCAGTTTTATTCACAGGCTTACCATAAATTTTATTGTTATAAACAATAACAGTATCTGAACCTATAACAATATCATCTTTATTATTTTCATATACAGATAAAGCCTTTTTGGTTGCTAGAAATTCTGCTACAGACATTTTATCCATTGTCTCAGAATATGATTCATCAATATTACTTGTGATTATTTTAAAATCAGGTATTATTTTCTTTAAAAGTTCTTTTCTTCTTGGAGAAGCACTGGCTAATATGTACATTAAACATTGAACCTCTCTTCTTTAGTTTCTGCATATAAAGTTTTATAAATGTTATTCTTATTTAAGAAAATATATTTGAAATATATAAATATTATTCTAGCTACGAATACAAAACCAAAAGCAGTAGTAAAATCAAATCCGACTAATGAAATCAAAAATCCAAAGATTAGTGCTGATAGCGAAGAAGATAATGATATTTTTAAACATTCACTATATTTAAATCCTTTCTTAAATTTAAATATATAAGGACTTTTTAATAATAGTGTTGTTACTAATACTAGTAATAAAAATGAAATAGAAATGCTTGATAAATTAACTAAAAATTTTGTATCTAATGTAGAAGTATATGTTTTATGAACAAAATTTTCTATTTCGGATGTCTTTTGATCTGGAGAATTTAATAAAGTTTGTGAAATTTCTTTAAAATTATAGCCCTCCAAATCAGTATAGTCACCTATCAATTCATATTTTTTAATTTTATGGTTAACATGATCTCTTTCGATATATCTAAATTTTATATATTTATTTAGTAATACAATGAAATTATCAGTATCAAGAGGCGGGTTTTCATATGCAACATTTGGTAAAGTAATAGCAGAATTATTAGCTATAACAGTATATGTTATTTTTGTATTTGTATCAGTAGCAGTAATATTTAATTTTTCTGCTGTTTCACTGCACACTAATGTAGCATTTTCAACTTTGCAGTCTAATTCACTAGTTAATAGTTCTTCAATAGCTGTTCCTACACTAGGAAATTTATCCATTATGGTAGATGTTTTCATGTTCTTAGAAACAAGAAAAGATGGTACACATGTTAAAAATATTGTTAATATAAAAATAATAATTGGGGCCAAAAAAGAATAATTTCTTCGCTCTATTAGAGCTTTATTGTTATATATAGATTTCCCCAGTGTTTTTATGCTGCCTTTAATTTTTTCTTTGTTCATCAACTTGCACTTCCTTTATGATAAAATTTTAATATATTTAAGGTAAATAAACAATATTTTATTGTTTATAAACAAGCATTTTGATAAAATTTTAATAGGAGTTGATGGTATGAAAAAGATCAATCAATTTATATATATATTGGTTGCTTTGTTATTAAGTTTTTTTACTTGCGAGATTCATGTGAACGCAACTGAAGAAATTGTTTTAGAAGAATTAGGTTATCAATATTCTATAGACAAAACTATATTTAGATTTTATTCTAGTAGTGCTGTGGAAGTAAAAGTATTGATAGATGAATTAGGAGAAGATGGAGAAATAGCATTGCAAAGGAAAAATGAAAGTTCTAATATATGGATAGGGATTGTTGTAGGAGATTTAACAGGAAAGCATTATTCATACTATGTTAAACTTGCTTCTGGCGAAGAATATAATAACGTTATAGATCCTTATGGATTGTTTATCAATAATGAAAATACAAGAAATATAGTATACAATCCAAATGTACTAGAAACTGATAGCGAGAGTAGTATAATAGGAACGGAAAATAGTAAATTGGTTTACAATGATATAGATAGCATACTATATGGTATAAACGTAAAAAATTTTACAAATCATGAATCATGGAATGGAACATCAAAGAACAGAGGAAAATTATTAGGACTTATTGAGGAAGGAACTCAATATGGAAATGTTTCAACTGGATACGATTATATTTCTAATTTAGGAATTACTCATTTGGAGATATCTTCAATTAGCAATGAAATATTACCATTTGCAATTGATCAAAACTTAGTTAGTGGAGAATATCAATATTCAGGTAATATTGAAATGAAAGAAGTTTCTAACAAGTATTATTCAAAAGGAATAGGAATAATACTAACTTTTGATTACAAAAAATTAAACGGAGTTTTTTCTCAAAATATTTATAAAATAGATAGAAATGATTTTTTAAATGAAAATTTAGAAGTTGATTTAAGTAAGAGCATGATGCAGAAGTATATATTGGATTTATTGAAATACTATGCACAACAGTATAGAATATCAGGACTTATGATTGAAAATATGGCTGATTATAGCATAGATTTTGCTAATAAAATTAGTGAAGAACTATTAAAAATAAATGAAAATATGTATATATATGGCAATGGAAGTTATAGCGTAGAAAATAATGATACAGCTGGGGAAAATAGTTTGAATAAGTTGAATAATATAAATATGCTTAATGGAAGTTTATCTTATTCATTGTTTGGAAATTTACTTAATAACAGTGATGAGGGATTGTTAGATGGAAATTACGATGAAAACATATTAGAAACTCTAAAATTTACTTTTTTAAGTTCTGTAAATAATGGGGAAATAGATTATTCAAAAGTTTTAGGTGTAAGTTATAAAAATTATTGGAATAATAGTAAATCATTTCAATTAGTGAATTATTTGGGAAATAAAAATGGTTTATCAATTTATGATAAGATGTTTATCAAAAATTTTACTAGTGATGCTATTATACAACAAAAAATAATTTTGGCATTTGGAGTACTTATGATGAGTGGAGGGACACCTTATATATATGGAGGAGAAGAATTCTTATCTTCATATATAAGTACAAATGGTGAATCTATATGTAATTCAAATTCTTCCTTCTGTTTTAATGTTAAAGAAAAAAATAAAATTATAGATTGGAGCTACGCAAAGAAAAACGAAAATATGATAGATAGTTTCAAGTCATTTGTAAATTTTAGAAAAAGTGATGGAACAATTATTCAAACAAAAGCCAATATTATACAAAATAATGTAAAAATATATAGTGATGATAATAAAAAAGGAGTTATTGGATATACAAGAAGTTATCCAGGGGCATATACAAAACGTATTCAAGAAGTATTTGTAGTATATAATTTCTCTAATAATGATTTTGATATAGAAAAAAGTAATGAAAAAGGAATAAAGGGACTATACAATTATAATCAGTCAAAAAGAGAAGGAGATATTATTCATTTAAACTCTAACTCATTTTATACAGAAAAGAAAATTAAGCAACCTAAAATTAGTGGATGGTTAGCATTATTAATTGTTGTAGCAATGATAGGCTCAATATATGCTTTTAACATAACTATGAATAGAATACTTGTTGAAAAAAGAGGATATGATATTGAAAAAATAAAAAAGAAATATAGACCATTTATTAGAAAAGATAAAATAGAAAATAATAATACTGAACAAAATGATTCTAATGAGGAATCAAATAAAAAAGAATAAATAAAAAAGGAGAAAAGATAAATAATTCTTTTCTCCTTTTAATTGTTATTCAGCAGTAGTTTCTTGTTCTGCTTTGTTATTAGTCCTTTTTGAATTTCTAGTCTCTTTCTTTACAAAATTATAATTGTTAGAATCGCTATTATCAACTTTATTCATAATAACAGGAATTATCATAGGATTTCTTCTTGTCTTATGGAATAAGAATGTTGAAACAGTGCTTTTTATTGTGTTTTTAATTTCTAAGAAAGTTGTTCTCTCTTTCTTAAATAAAGTATCTAATGATTCATTAACTAAGTTTTCTATTTCTGTTATTAATTGACCATTTTCTTTAATATATATAAATCCTCTAGATAGTACAGAAGGCTTAGTTAATAAAGTATTATTTTTAGAATCAATGCTAATAAGAATAGCAACTAAACCATCAGTAGATAATAACTTTCTATCTTTAATAACTGCAGTAGATAAACCATTTGTGTCATGACCATCAACATAAATATCATCAGCTTGGAATCTATAGTTAGCAAGTGTAACTTTACCTTTATCAAGACATAGTACATCACCATTAGCAAGAACAAATGTATTCTCTTTTTTCATTCCAATTTCTTGTGCTAATTCAGCATGAAGTTTAAGCATTCTATATTCACCATGAACAGGCATAAAGTATTGAGGTTTAACTAACTTTAAAATTAGTTTTAATTCTTCTCTAGCAGCATGCCCAGAAGCGTGTAAATTTGATAATACAGAATTTGTCAAAACAGTAACACCAGCACGACTTAAATTATTAACAACTTTATTAATATTAGCAGTATTTCCAGGAATAGCACTAGATGAGAAAATAACAGTATCACCAGGCATTAACTTAATATGCTTATGTTGACCACTTGCAATACGAGATAAAGCTGCCATTGATTCTCCTTGCGTTCCAGTACAGAAAATTAAAACTTCATCAGGTCTTAATGTGTTGGCTATTTCAGGAGATATAAAGTTGTTATCAGCACATTTTATATATCCAAGTTGTCTACTAAGTAAAATATTCTTTTCCATAGATCTACCTAAAACGAGAATTTTTCTTTTAAATAAAACAGCAGCTTCAACTATTTGTTGAATTCTATGAACATTTGATGAGAAAGTAGCAACTATTATTCTGCTTGTAGAGTTTCTAAATACATCGTGAATAGATGAAATAACTGCTTTTTCACTTAAAGTAATACCAGGAACTTCAATATTTGTAGAATCACTCATTAATAAAGTAACATTTTCTTCACCAAGTTTTGCTATTTTTAGTAAATCCATATCTTTTCCAACTGGAGTAAGATCTACTTTGAAATCTCCCATTTCAACAATTTTACCATTAGGTGTATCAACAATGATACCAAGACTATCAGGAATAGAGTGAGTAGTGTTAAAGAAAGAGAATAAGAAGCAATCAACTTTAAAATTACTATTATCATCAATTTCTATTATTTTACTTTTTCTATCAATTTTATTTTCTTCAAGTTTATTTCTAATGAAAGCTGCAGCAAGTTTAGGAGCATATATACAAGGCACATTAATACTCTTTAATAAGAATGGGATTCCTCCAATATGATCTTCATGACCATGTGTAATAACTAAAGCTTTAACTTTTTCACTATTTTCAACTAAATAAGAATAATCAGGTAAAATGTAATCTACACCAGGTAGATATTCATCACCAAACATAACACCAGAATCTATTATAACAATAGAGTCACCATGTTGAATACAATACATATTTTTACCAACTTCACCTAGTCCGCCAAGCGCAAAAACCAAGGTTTTGGTTGAATTATTAACCAAATCTTTCATTTTTTCTCTCCTATCTTTTTTATATTATCCAATAAAATAAAACATTTTTGTTTTTTGCTTTTACTATTATATTATTAAGATTATATATTGTAAAGAACTTTTAGTTAATTCTTTTTTAATATTAAGACAAATTTAAAATAATAAAATGGATATAATAATTTTGATAAGTAAGTAAATTTTAATGAGGAGATTAAGCAAAATGAAAAAACTATTTATAATAGCATCAATTGTATTAACTTTTACTTTTGTAATGGGGACAGTGTTTATTAAAGCTTTTAATAATGAGAAACTTAATATTCTTATTTATGGAGTAGATGGAAGAGAAAATATAGATGAAGTAGAAAGAAGCGATTCAATCATTCTTATTAACTATAATTTTAATAATAGCGAAATAACAGCAACGTCTATTCCTAGAGATAGTTATGTGAGAATAAGTTGTAAAAACAATGAATATGACAAAATTAATCATGCTTATGCATATGGAAAAGAAAAGTGTTTGAATGATACAGTATCTAATTTATTTGGGATAAGTAAACCTAACAATGTAATGCTAAGTTTTAATGATGTTGTTAATTTAATAGATTATTTTGGGCTAATAGAGCTAACTCCTAATTATACTTTTTGCCAATCAGATGAAAAATATACAAATAAGTATTGTTTTGAGAAAGGTAAAAAGATATTAATAGATGGCAAACAAGCATTAGCGTATATGAGAAATAGAAAGTCATTGCCTAATGGAGATTTTGATCGCGTAAAAAATCAAAGACAAATTTTAAAAATATTAATCAATAAGTATTTAAGTTTAGGAGTAATAGATAAAATAAAATTTTATAATTATGCTAAATAAAATGTTCAAACAGATTTAAAATTAACTGATTTTAATATAAAAAGAATAATAAATGTGAAACAAATAAATTTAAATGAATATACTTTAAAGGGAGAAGATTATATTAATAAATACTATTATTATAAATTAGATTTGAACTATTTAGAAAAGATAAAAAAATATTATATCTAATGTTGCTAACTCCTAAAATCAATGTTATAATAGAAAAGCACTGGTTCCTTAGCCAAGTTGGTAAGGCAATTGACTGCAACTCAATGATCGCCGGTTCGAGTCCGACAGGAACCTCCATTTCAATAACTTTAAAAAAAATTAAAAAAGTATTGAAATATTAGTTGTGTTTTGTTATTATATTTAAGCATTTGTAATCGGAATGTAGCACAACTTGGTAGTGCATCTGGTTTGGGACCAGAGGGTTGCAGGTTCAAATCCTGTCATTCCGACCATGTTAGTGGGGTCATAGCTCAGCTGGGAGAGCACCTGCCTTGCACGCAGGGGGTCAGGGGTTCGATCCCCCTTGGCTCCACCATTTTATTTTATGGCGGAATAGCTCAGTTGGCTAGAGCATTCGGTTCATACCCGACAGGTCGTAGGTTCAAGTCCTATTTCCGCTACCATTGTATCGGACCCTTAGCTCAGTTGGTTAGAGCTACCGGCTCATAACCGGTTGGTCGTAGGTTCGAGTCCTACAGGGTCCACCACTTAAAAATTAATATGGAGAAATACCCAAGTGGTTGAAGGGTCCGGTCTTGAAAACCGGTAGGGGCTGAGAGGCCCGCCAGGGTTCGAATCCCTGTTTCTCCGCCAGTTTGTTTACATTTATATATCGCGGGGTAGAGCAGTCTGGTAGCTCGTCGGGCTCATAACCCGGAGGTCGTTGGTTCAAATCCTTCCCCCGCA
>CAKORZ010000033.1 GCA_934101685.1 uncultured Bacilli bacterium | reverse complement strand
ATCTTATTTATGATATATATTTTTTTTCCTTTTTCCTCTAAAGCAGACATCGAAAATCTTTCTTGAATTTCCTCTATTTGTCCCTTTTTAATAGATTGCTCACTACCATCTACAATTATTAAATCTGCATAACTTTCATTATCTATTCTCAAACAATCTAAACAGTTTTCACAAGGTTCTTCATTATCGCAAACTAAACTTTTAGCATAATATTTAGCAATTTCAAGAAGAGGAGTATCTTTATATCCATTTAATAAAACAGCCTGAGGAAACTTATTATATTTTTTACAATTTAATAAGGTATTATATGCTACATTTTGATATTCTTTAAAATATTCTTTCATAATTAATTTTCCTTTTTATTATTTAAGAAATTAGTTATTACTTTATAAGCATCATTTGCAACATTTTCTAATGTTTGGTCACCATTTATTTTAACTATTCTATCTTTAAACATTTCACATAGTTCTAAATAAGTATTTCTAACTTTTTTGTGAAACTCTAATCCTTCATTATCTAGTCTATCTTTTTCTCTATTATTCTTATTTATTCTCTCTAAACATTTCTCAGATTCTAAATCAATACAAATAGTTAAATCAGGCATATGATCCTTAACAACAAGCTCATTAATTTTGATAACTCTGTCCATTCCTAAACCTCTAACAACACCTTGATATACATAAGAACTATCAACAAATCTATCACAAATAACTATTTTATTTTCTTTTAAACTAGGAATAACAATATCTTTTAAATGTTGTGCTCTGCAAGCAGCATAAAGCATACATTCAGTCATATAATCCATGCCATTATTGTTAACATCTAAAATAACTTTTCTTATTTGCTCTGCAATAGGACTTCCACCTGGTTCTCTAGTAACAACAACATCATAATTATCCTTTTCTAATTTTTCTTTTATAACTTTAATAACAGATGATTTACCACAACCATCAGGACCTTCAAAAGTAATAAACATATCTATTTCCACCTCTAATATATTATATCATAAAGCCTTATATATACAAAAAAAAGAACCGAAGTTCTTTTTAATTTAAAGGAGTTATTGATCCATCACTAGGTGAGTATTGATATTTACCTTTTACATATATTGAAAAGTAATTTGGATCTTTTAATTTAGTGTTTATGTTTTCTAATTTATTATTTTCATTTTTTAAATCGTTTAATCTTTCAGTTAAAACTTTATTGTCATTTTTAGCTTTAACATAACTTGTTACTTTATCAACAGAGAAACAAACAGCAAAAATGCTTGCTACAAGGATCACGTATGATAATGCTCTATTGAATAACTTTTTGAAGCTTTTTTCTTTTTTTGTTCTTTCCATGTTTATTCCTCCTTGTAATTTTAATTATTATAGCATGTATCTTTTTTAAAATACATTCATAAAACAATAAAATTTTTGGAGCATAAAACTTTTGATGAATAAAGAATCCGATAAGCAATCCTAAAAGAAGGTAAATATTGAAAATCCCGCCATCTAATTTAAATAAGAAAAAATAATATAGTAAAAAGTTGAACACAAAAAAAGGTAATTCAAAGAAAAATCTTATAATTATTTTATTTTTAAATATTCTATTTAATAATTGCCAAGATGAAAGAAGGTACATTCCAAATAAAATACTCATAAAAAATATTTGAAATTGTACCTCTAATTCTATCATTTAAGTAATTTTTTAAAGATATTTCCTTTGCTTTCTTTTCCTTTTTGACCACTAACATAAGACATAGAATCCACTTGTCCTTTTATAACTAGTTCATTGTTATCGTTATCCATTTTGTCAAGTGTTAAATTAGAACCTTTTATATGAAGAAATCCCAAAACTGTTTGAATTAAAAATTCTTCACTATCAAAACTATCAATGTTTTTAACACCAGTTACTACTAATTCCTTTCTACTAGTTAAACTTAAATCATGTTTTAAATTGCTGTTAACATTTATAACTTGATTATCCATATTTTCACCCCTACTAAAAAATATGAATAATTATTAAAATTATTCCTCTTTTAATATTCTTGATAAATAATCTAAAATAAAATTAACTACTGCAGAATCAATTGAAGAGAAAGGCTTTGACTCATAACAAATTAAAAACTTATCATCTTGAATATTTGAAATAACAAAATTATCTTCATTATATTTATAACGCATTAAACTTTTAGCATTATATTGTGAAAAATTTAAATCATTAAGAGAACTTTCAATTTTATTAATGTCCTTGCCATATCCTAATATTATATTGTTATTGCTTACAATAGAAATTGAGTGATGAAATCTTAAATTATAAGCTTGAAATAGTTTATATATTTCATCATCCAACCCTTTTAGAGGAGAAGGTTTTTTTATTATTATTTCGTTATTATCTAAATAAAATTCTATTTGATCTCCTTCTTCAATTTTAAAATTATTTCTAATTTCTTTTGGGATAACAATTCTTCCAAGTTCATCTAGTTTTCTGGTTACACCTGTTTTTTTCATTTGTAATCGCCTCGATATTATTGTTTCAATAAAATTAATAGTTATTCCTGCGAATAAATAAAAATTGAAAATTATAAAATTATATGATAATATAAAAGCGTTGTGAGGTGTTTGTTGATGGAAGTATTTAAAGGTGTTGGACCAGAATTAAAGCCATTCTACTATTATGTATGTAAACCAGAGTATGATAGCTTGATTAAGGGAACTGTACTTGTTTTACATGGAGCAGAAGAACATGGAGGAAGATATGAACCATTTGGTGAGGAACTAGCTAAGAATGGTTATGTTATGTATGCTATGGATCATTTGGGGCATGGTAAAATAACAACTGAGAAAAAAGATAGCTTAGGAAACTGGAAAAGAACAGATTTCAAATCTTCAGCATATAATGTTTATTACATGCTAGATTTAATTAGAAGAACTTATCCTGGAAAGCCAGTATATATATTAGGTCATGACTATGGTGGAACTATGGCTCAATATGTACTTGGGACTTATCCACATGCAATTGATGGATTAATTATTTCATCTTGTGGTATGCCTTCTAACAGAGATAGAAGGGTATTCTTGAAAGCATGGATTAAAAAAGTATTATTTTTTGATGAGACTAGAAGTAAAAGCACATTTAAAAGTAGAACTTCATTCTTAAATATGCACTTTAGACCTACTAGAACTAAATATGATTGGCTAAATAGTGTACCTAGTGAAGTTGATAGATTTATAGAAGATCCATTATCTGGATATGTAGGAACAATTGGATATTACTATTACCAATATAAATACATAGTAGCAATACCACATATCATTAAATTTAAAAAAATAAATAAAGATATACCAATTTTATTCTTAGCAGGTAAAGATGATTATGTAACTGCTAGAGGTAAAAAAGTAGCTCAACTTGAAAAATATTATAAAGGTAAAGGTTTCACTAACACAGATTTAAAACTATATGATAAATCTAGACATGATGTTTTACTTGAATGGAATAAAGAACAAGTAGCAGATGATATAGCAGATTTTATTAATAAATATTCTTATCATGAAGAAAAAAAAGAAGAAATAGTAAAAGAAGAAATTAAAATAGTTACAGTAGAACCATTAAAACAAGAACCTGTAAAAGAAACAATTATTGATGTAGTTGAATTTAAAGAAGAAGAACCTGAAGATGATTTAAGATTATCTACAGAAAAAAAAGATAATAAGTAATTAAAAAGGGCATAAACATTAATAAGTTATGCTCTTTTTTTATGAATATTTAATAATAAATAAATTCCAATAAATATGGTTAGTGTTCCGAAAAAGACACCTGTTAATGCATTATATAATCCACCATTAACATTTTGTGCTGATAAAAGTGCAACTTGTGTATGTACAATAGCGAATCCACTTGATGATAAATTACATCCTCTAAAAACATACAATAACAAATTATCACTTTTTTTAGCCTTAACTAAATTATAGATGGATACACCAAGTTCAACAAAAGAGAATAAAGCTATAGTAATAGATATAATTAGTCCATATGTTGGATTGTAATCTATAAAAAATAATCTAGACATGTATATGCTAAACAGTATTCCAATAAAAATTAATAGAATGCTAATAGTTGTGCTTTTTACTTTTATTGTTTCTTTATCATCTAACATATAATTTTTTAAATATATTTTTTTTGAAAAACCAAACAGTAAAGTACTAGCGCCACTTATACAAAATGAATAAGAAAATGTGAATACACCAAATATAATTTTTGTAATAGACCAAACAAAATTATAAATCATTGAAGAGACAATGATAAGTTTATGTCTTTTATCTTTTGTCTCTTCTAGCCTTTGTTTAATATAATTAAATTTCATTATTTAGTTAAACTAACAGCTTCTTCACAAATGTCTGATAACTTATCAAATTCACTTTCTAAAAGTGGTTGGATAGTTACAGATTGTTTCTTGTTAATCTTTTTGTATAAAGGATAAGTTAATAAGCAAAGAGCAGCTCCTACTATTCCAAGTGCTATTCCTCCAAGCATGTAGCCAATACCTGAAAGAACCATACACATACTCATTCCTCCACCAAATACTAAAGCAGCAACTATACCAAATACAAGAGCAAAAATCATTCCTGAATTTTTCTTCTTATTTTGTAAATATTCAATATTAGAAATAACGTTATCTGCTTTTTCTTGTAGTTTTAATAAATCAACCTTATTAGCTATTTTTCTATCTCTTTTAAAAGATAAATTAATGTAAAATAATGATCCTTCACTTGAACTAGTATTAGTAAGTTCCCAACCTAAATTCTCGTAAGTATCACAAATAAGTGCTTCAACCTCCCTTTTTACTTTAATAGTTTTGTAATCATAAGTAACTGCGTTTTCGTTCATAAAATTTCCTCTTTTCTTTTTTATTATTCCAACAATTGTACAGATAATAATGGTGTGCTACAATACAATTAAATCCATTCATTGTTGTTACAAACATTATAGAAAATAAATAACAACACTAATAATCAAAGATATAAATCTACAGAAGAAAGAATAGAAAATGCCCTTGTTTCACTATTAAGAATAAGAAAATATACTGATATATCTATTAAAGAATTATGTTATGAAGCAGGAATAAATAGAAGTTCTTTTTATGCGCATTATGAAGATATTAATGATTTAATGATGAAAATAGAAAATAAATTATCTAAAGATATGTCTAATATTTTTAAATTGAACGATACTTTTAATAAAGATACTTTTACTAAAATGTTTGAGTTTTTACAAAAAAACAGAATATTTTATAAAGCTTATCTTGAGTCAAATGAAGAAACAACAATGGAAAGAAAAGATTTTCTTAGCTATCTTTCTTTACTAGATAAATACATGAATAAAGATTATCCAAAAGAAAACATTACTTATCATGCAGCTTTCTTTGCAGGAGGAATAAAAGCTATGGCAAAGGCATGGATATTTACAGGATGTAAAGAAACACCTGAAAAAATGTCTCAAATATTATATGATGAATATACATCAAGAAATTAAGGAGTAAATAAAATGATTTTTGTAATAGATATAGATGATACAATAAGTGAAACTGATAAATATAGCGAATATTATATTTCTAAATTTATAAAAGAAAATAATTTACCATATAAACAAATAAAAAAGATAACAAGATTTGCAGAAGCTAAATTTGATTGGCGTGTAGAAGTAGCAAATAAGTGGTATAAAGAGTATGGAGATCAAATGATGCTAGAGTTTCCTTGTAAAGAAAATAGTGTAGAAGTAATTAATAACTTGCATGATTTAGGACACACAATAATTATAGCTACTGCTAGAGCAAATGATTGGCACAAAGAACCTGAAAGAATAACTAAAGAATGGTTAGAAAAAAATAATATAAAATATGATAAATTATATGTAGGAAGAATAGATAAAGAGCAAATATGTATAGAAGAAAAAGCTGATTATTTTATAGATGACGATGTAAAACTATGCGAAAGAGTATTAAATGATAGTATTAACACTACTCCTATTATAATGTTAACTGAATATAATAAAACACTAGATATTTCACCTAAAATAATAAAAATAAATAACTTAAATGAACTAGAAAAAATCTTTACAAACATGTAAAAATGTCCATTTTAAAAAGTGATACATAAATAGTTTAAATTAATAAATAGGTATATAATAAAACTATGCAAGGAGGAAAGAAAATGGAAGAAGTAAAGAGTATATTTAAAAGAGCAAAATGGGATAGTATAATTACTGCATTATTAACAATAGTAGTAGGTATATTATGCGTTGCAATGCCAAATGAATCAGGAGAGGCTTTGTGTATTGTGTTTGGGGTATCTTTGCTAGCTATTAGTTTAGGTATGTTTGTTAGATACTTTGCTTATGATAGATTATTTGGAGAACATTTATTAATTTTATCTATTGTAACATTAGCGCTTGGTATATTTTGCTTAGTATATCCAGGTACAGTTCAAGGAATCTTGACAGTGTTATTTGGCTTATTTATTGTAATAGATTCTGCATCTTCATTATCTGATAGTGTATATTGTGCTAAAGCTGATGTTAAAGGATGGCTATTATTATTCTTATTATCTCTTTTAACTATCATTTTAGGTGTAGCTGTTATGTTTTCGACTTTTGATACAGTAGTAGTATTTGCTGGATGTTCATTAATAGTTGAAGGTGTAAGAAGATTAGTAGTTACTCTTGTATTTAATAAGAGAATTAAAGAAGCAAAGAAAAGTTTAAAAGAATTGATGTAATAAAAAAATAAGAAAACCTTTTAGTTAATTGCTAGAAGGTTTTTTTGTGCATAAAAATAATAAAATTTATTTATCTATGGTATGAATGCTTAAAATAATTATTAATAACATTTATAATATAAAGTAGGAAATGAGGGGTTAATATGATAAAGCCAACCAAATTAAAAAAAGGTGACAAAGTAGCAATAGTTAGTTTGTCTGCAGGAATACTAGGAGAGCCTAAGTTTATTCACAAATATAATATTGCTAAAAAAAGATTAGAAGAAGAGTTTGGACTAGAAGTAGTTACTATGCCTAATGCATTAAAAGGTGCAGCATATTTAGCTAATAATCCTAAAGCAAGAGCAGATGATTTAATGGATGCCTTAAAAGATAAAAGTATTAAAGCAATAATATGTGCGATTGGCGGAAGCGATACTTACAAATTGCTTCCATATATAGATTTTAATGTTATAAAAGAAAATCCTAAAATATTCACAGGTTTTTCTGATTCTACTATAGATCACTTAATGTTTTATAAAGCTGGAGTAGTTTCTTTCTATGGGCCTAATATTATGTGCAATTTTGGCGAATATACTAAAATGTTTGATTATGAAGCAAATGCAGTAAAAGAAATGCTATTTAAAGATAATAATGAATATGAAATTAAACCTAGCCCTGTATGGAGTAATGAAACTATATGGTGGGATGAAAATAATATAAATAAGCAAAAGAAAACTCTTGTAGATAACAAAGGCTATGAAGTGTTACAAGGAAGAGAAAAAGTAGAAGGAACTTTATTTGGAGGATGCATAGATTCTTTGTCTCAACTATTAGGGTATTCAGCTAGTGATGAAGGAAAAGAAAATGCAAAAGAAGCAAAAGAGTTAGATGAAAAGTATAACTTGTTTCCTAAAACAGAAGATTTAAAAGGAAAAATTCTCTTTTTAGAAACTAGTGATGAATTTCCTACTCCTACTCATCTTGAAGAAATGCTTAATGTCTTTATAGAAAAAGGAATAATAGATGTAATAAATGGTATTATTGTAGGCAAACCAAAAGAAGAAAAATACTATGAAGAATATAAAGAAGTTTATAGAAGGGTAATAGGAAAAACAAGAAAAGATTTGCCTATTATATACAATGTTAATATAGGTCATGCTCAACCAATAGGAATACTTCCTTATGGTATTAAATGTGAGCTAGATTTAGATAATAAAAAAATTACATTAAAAGAAAACTTTTTAGAAAAATAGGGAGGATGAAAAGTAATGAAAAATGTATATGATTTAAAAGAATTTTTTGAAAGTTATCAAACAATGAGAGAAAATGCTATAAATGCTAATAATTTAATAGAAAACCCTATTATTAAAAGCATGCTTCCTAGTTTGAAAAATAAAAAGATCTTAGACTTAGGTTGCGGTGATGGCAATATGACTGAATACTTTATGAAAAATGGTGCTAAAAAAGTAGTGGGCATAGATATTTCTAAAAACATGATAGATACTGCAAATAAGAATAATAAATATAGTAATGCAGAGTACTATGTTTTAAAAATGGAAAACATTTCTAAAATAAAAGAAAAATTTGATATCGTATATAGCTCTTTAGCATTTCATTATGTTAAAGATTACAATAAATTAATAAAAGATATTAATCGTTTATTAAAATATAATGGTATGTTAGTGTATTCACAAGAAAGTCCACTTAACACTGCGATTGTTTATGATGGAAGTAAAATGGATAATAAAATTGTTTTAAATAATAAAACTTATAGATTGCTTAGTGATTATGGTAATGAATCAGAAAGAAATATTTTATGGAATGATATAGAGGTTACTAAATATCATAGAACCTATTGCACTATAGTAAACACTTTACAACATAATAAATTTAAAATAATAGATATAAAAGATTCATACGCTACTGAAGAAGTTATAAAGATTTGTGATAAATATAAAAATCAAGTTGATAAACCTTACTATACTTTTGTAAAAGCAAGAAAAGTAGGAAAAGCATAAAAAATGGAAATCAATGAATTAAAAGAAAATTTATTAAAAGTATATGATAGTAAGACTGCATATCCAAAATGTAGTTGGAGCAAAGATAATCCTACATTAGGACAATGTGCTGTTACCTCTTTAATAGTGAAAGATTATTTTGGTGGAGACATTTATAAACACAATAAAGAAAATCATTATTTTAATGTTATAGATGGAAAAGTAATTGACTTAACTAAAGAGCAATTTGATTATGAATTAGATTACACTGATTCAAGAAAGAAAATGCCGGATTTAAATTCTGGTAAAACTAAAGAAAGATATGAATTATTAAAAGAAAGACTAAAAAGTGGCAAAAAGTAATAGAACCATTGTCAAAAAAGTGGCAAAAAAGCACAAATTGATAGTCCAAAAAGTGGCATGCTCATTAATTAATGAACAAAATAAAGATTTGTTTTTCTAATAAATTTAAATAAAGAAAATCTTTTAAAAAATAAGTTAATTAATGGAGATCATGACCTTATAATGCCTTGTTTAAAAAAAAGACAAATTAGAAAAAAATAAGAATTTTTAGTAAAAGTTTCTAGTATGAAAGTAAAAACTATTGAAAAAAGCAGAGTTTTTTTGTATTCTTTTATTATAAAGGAGCGATTTTTATGATAATAAGACCGGATTATGTTAATGAGATAAGCAAATTTATTGATATTCCTTTAGTAAAAATATTGTCTGGAGTTAGAAGATGTGGTAAATCAACAATTCTAGATATGATAAAAGAAGAACTAGTTAAAAATAGAAAGGTAAACGAAGAAAATATTATATCCAGAAAATACAATGAGATTATATTTGACGATATGACATCTACTGAAATGTACAACGATTTAATTAAAATGTTTACTAATAAAAACAAATACTATTTATTCTTAGATGAAATTCAAGAAATTAAAGGTTGGGAAAAGGTCATAAATGATATATTAGAGAAATACAATGTTGATATTTATGTAACTGGATCAAATTCAAAATTGATGTCTAGCGAGATTTCATCATATTTATCAGGTAGATATATTTCAATACCAATATATACACTATCTTTTAAAGAATACTTAACATTTAAAAAAGCTGTAAATAAGAGTGTTTATGAAATGTTTGATGAATATCTTCAATATGGAGGATTTCCTCTTATTGGTATAAGTGAGTTTGATAGTAGTTCGGCTTATCAAATTGTAGATGGAATTTATTCAGCAGTTATAACCAGAGACATTTCTAAACGTCATAAGATTAGAAACAAAGATTTATTTGATAGGGTAGTTAAATATATAATTGAGAATGTTGGAAAAACATTTTCTGCAAATTCTATAGTTAAATTCTTAAAAAGTGAAAAAAGAACATTATCTATAGAAACAATATATAATTATTTAAAATGGTTGGTTGAGGCTTTTATTATTTATCCTTGTAGTAGATATGATATTCAAGGTAAGTCTATACTTAAAACACAGGAAAAGTATTATTTGTCTGATATATCATTCAAGTACAGTAAATTTGGATTTAATTCTTCTTATATAGCTTCTATGCTAGAAAATATTGTATATCTTGAATTAAAAAGAAGAGGATATGAAGTATACGTTGGCAAGAATGAAACTAAAGAAATAGATTTTATAGGAGTAAGAAGGGAACAAAGAATATATGTACAGGTTTGTAAAGAATTACCTAATGATTCAGACAGAGAAATAAAAAATCTAATGGAAATAAAAGATCACTATCATAAGTATGTTGTAGTTAAAGACAATTTAGCTAAAGGAAATGAAAATGGTATTGAAATAATTAATATAGCAGATTTCTTACTAAAAGAAGAATTTTAATAAATGCAAAAAAGTGATATTCTCTCGCTAAGAGATATCACTTTTTTATTAAGAGAATTACTATGCATAACACTAGAGTAATATTCCTTAACATTCAAAGTTCTAGTTACTATAATAATGCCATAAATTAAAAGGGGGCATTAGTTGTGAAAAAAGTAGCAAAAGTAACTAGAGTTATTATGGTCGCGCCAATTATGGCTTTGATTTTATGCACATTACTATTAATTATAAAAAAAGAATCTTTTTGTAATATATACATGTATTTTATATGCTTGTTATGTCTAGGAATAATACCATCACTATCATATGTAGTGGAAAAAAGATTTCATATATGTTCTAGAGCTAACCCTAATCTAAGTAATAGAGACTCAGAAAGAAGATTAGCTATATATATGAGTGAGTTTAGCTATGCATTATTAACAATAATAGTATTTATAACTAAGCAATCAGATTTATTAAAAGAAATGACATTAACATATTTATTTAGTGGATCATTTATGCTTATTTTTATGTTATTAAAAATAAATACAAGTGGTCATGCTTGTGGTTTTATAGGGCCAGTGGTATTTCTAAGTTATAGTATAAGTATATGGTTTTTATTAGCGCTTCCCTTATTATATTTTGTAATATGGAGTTCTTTAAAGTTAAAAAGGCATACTCTGTTTGAACTTATATCAGGATGTTTAATACCTGTAGTTAGTTTCTTATTAGCAATTTTAATTATTTAGTTTCTAAAAAACAGAAATTTTTCTAAAAAGTGCTAATAATTGCTAAAAATAATTTACAAAAATGAAAAATTAACAACTGCAGGAATGTGTTTGAAATTGAATGCATACATAATGTAAATACTATAAAGAGTGCTTTAAAAAATTGTCTAGCATTAACAAAAAAATATTAAGAGGTAAAATAAGTGATCTTAAATCTTAAACGAAGTTGATTGTTCAAAAAAGAGATAATGTTATAAATATATGTGAAATTAAATATTCCATTAGTGATTATGTTATTAATATAAAAATGTATAACAAAATAAAAAAAAGTAATCTTTTTATAACAAAGTAAAATCTATTGTAAAAATTAAATTTGCGAACTGTTGGCAAAATTTGCGAACTGATGATGTAAAAATGCGAACTGATGATGTAAAAGTGATAACTCGAAATATAATAATGAATAGTTCAAATCCTGTGAAAGCAAAAAATAACATGGATAAAATATATTTAGCATTCTACAATATGATTTTTTCTCCGAAAAATATAATAGAATTATTAGGAGTTTCTCCTAATACAGCTACTAATTATATAAACAAATTAAAAAAATTAGATTTATTAGAAAAGGTTGATGGCATAGGTCAAAGTAAATACAAATTTAAGAAAAATTAATTTTTGTTTTATGAGCATATAATTCTATTACTTTTTCTTTGCACCTTATTTGTAGATACATTTATAGTATTACTTTGTGTTTTTTCTGCGCTTGTGTGTCTATTGAAAAAAAATAATATTTAAATAGTGTTGCCGTATCTCTTCCTTTAGAGAAAATAATAAAAATCACAAAAAAACTAAAATTAAAAGAAATGACATTAACACATTTATTTAGTGGATCATTTATGCTCGTCTTTATGTTATTAAAAATAAATACAAGTGGTCATGCTTGTGGTTTTATAGGGCCAGTAGTATTTCTAAGTTATAGTATAAGTATATGGTTTTTATTAGCGCTTCCCTTATTATATTTTGTAATATGGAGTTCTTTAAAGTTAAAAAGGCATACTCTGTTTGAACTTATATCAGGATGTTTAATACCTGTAGTTAGTTTCTTATTAGCAATTTTAATTATTTAGTTTCTAAAAAAACAGAAATTTTTCTAAAAAGTGCTAATAATTACTAAAAACAGGAAAAAATTCTAATTTAGGTAAATTTTTCTAAAAATAGGAAATAATTACTAAAAAATGATAACAAGAATAATTATTGCTGCATGGTCGCACGCGCGAACATAATTGTTCAATTAAAATAATTTAAGTTAAAATTGTTGATTTGCCAATAAAAGTGCTATAAAATAATATTAATGGTGGTGAATAAACAATGATATATGATTTTCAAAGTTTAAAAATTAGATATAAAAAATATTCTAATATCGCACAAAAAATAAGTACAGAAACAAAAAAGGGCAATTTAATAAAAATAAAAAGAGGATTATATACTGATAATTTATTGCTAGATAGTTACATAATTTCAAATGTTTGTTATGGACCATCATACATTTCTTTTGAATATGCATTATCATTTTATGGACTTATTCCTGAACATGTATCAATTTATACTTCAGCTTGCTTTGGCAAAAAAAATAATAAAACATATAAAGTAAATGATATAACATTTGAATATAGAAGTATTCCAGATGAAGCTTTTCCATATGGCATTATTTTTGATAAAAATGAAGAAGGCATTAGATATAAAATTGCATCAAAGGAAAAATGTTTATGTGACGCATTATATTCAAAATATCCAGTAAGAACAATAAAAGATTTAAAAGTTTTATTGTTTGATGATCTAAGAATTGATGAATACGAATTTATGAAACTAGATTTTGATTTCATTAGTGAAATAGCACCTTTTTATCATTCAAATAATTTATTGACATTAAGAAAATACTTGGAGGGATTACATGAAAGTGATAGAAGAAATTATTAAATCTTATAATCCTAAATCGTTAGATGAGACAAAGCTTGTAATAAGGGAACTTGTTCAAAAAATCGTTCTTGTCGGGCTTTCTAGATCTAATTTCTTTAGTTATGCTAGTTTTTATGGCGGGACAGCATTAAGAATATTTTATGGATTGAATAGATATTCAGAAGATTTAGATTTTACTTTGAATGAAGTTAATCCAAACTTCTCGCTTGAACCATTTGTAGAAAAAATTAAAGAAGTGGCACTATCATATGGACTAGAATTAGAAATAATTAATAAAGAGAAAAAAATAGAAACACCTATTGAAAGTGCATTTTCAAAAATAAATACATATCAAACATTTATTAGCTTGCATTTAAATGAAAAAATGATTGGTTTGTTGCATAAAGACGAAATAATTAAAGTGAAATTTGAAATTGATTGCAATCCTCAATTAGGGTTTTATGTAGAAAATAAATGGCTAGATATTCCTGAATTTGCAAGTGTTGCCATACTTGATGCACCAAGTTTATTTGCAGGTAAAATTCATGCTATATTATGTAGAAATTATAAAAATACAGTAAAAGGAAGAGACTATTATGATTTTTTATTTTACATTCAAAAAAGAATTAAACCTAATCTAACTTATTTGAAAAATAAACTTATTGAATCAAATAAACTTAATAAAGAAGATGCATTTAATATAGATATTTTAAAAGACATGTTAAAGAAAAGAATGAACGAAGTTGATTTTACTCAGGTAAAAACAGATGCTTCTAGATTTATTTTTACAAATGAAGATTTATCTTTCTATTCTAAAGATTTGTTTATACAAATGATAGATAAAATAAGTTAATTGAAATTTTTGATTGTTTTAGATATATAAGTGGATTATTTTAGTTGCTTATTTTCTAAAAAGTGATAATAATTGCTAAAAGCAGGAAAAAAATTCTAATTTAGGGAAATTTTTCTAAAAACAGGAAATTATTATTGAAAATATGCACTTTTGAAATATTCAATGTCCAAAAATATGCAATTTATTATTTTTTAATGTCCAAAAATATGCAAAAATGTATTTGCTACATTATTTTTTAAATGATATGCAAAAAAATCAATTTAAATTTCATTTAAGTAATACTTAACTCATCATCTACTTATAAAATAATATATTCTTCTTAAACTAGCGTTTGGAGGTTAGTTTCTAAAAAAATAAAAAAATTTCTAAAAAGTGCTAATAATTACTAAAAACAGGAAAAAATTCTAATTTAGGGAAAATTTTCTAATAAAAGGAAGAAATTCTAA
>CAKORZ010000032.1 GCA_934101685.1 uncultured Bacilli bacterium | reverse complement strand
ATCGCGGGGTAGAGCAGTCTGGTAGCTCGTCGGGCTCATAACCCGGAGGTCGTTGGTTCAAATCCTTCCCCCGCAACCAGGTTCTGTGGTGTAGTGGTTTAACATGTCTCCCTGTCACGGAGAAGATCGCGGGTTCGATCCCCGTCAGGACCGCCATTTGGCTCGATAGCTCAGTTGGTAGAGCAGAGGACTGAAAATCCTTGTGTCGCCAGTTCAATTCTGGCTTGAGCCACCATCTTGAGTTTTAAACCTAGGTGACTAGGTTTTTTTATTACAAAAATATGTAATAAATAAAATCTTTGATATACTATGTGTATAACTAGGGAGAAATAGCAATATAAAAAAAATATCCATTTGTTATAGTTTTCGCTAGAAATCCATCTGCTATTTATCTATATTAAATAAATATAATTTTAATTGTTATATAGTTTCTTATAGTGGATGATTGATATTTGATGATAAAAGGAATGCTTTTTATCATAGAGGTTCTCTAAAAAAGAAACAATAAATATTATAAATTTTATAGAAGAAAATAAATTATATTTATTATAACTTTTGGTGACAACTATAACGATTTAGAAATGTTAGAGATAGTTGGTAAAGTATTTTAAATGGATAATGTACCAAAAGAATTAAAAAAATAGTAAATCACACAAATAATAATGATAATGATGGGATTTACTATGCTTTGAAAAATATAAATTTAATATAATAAAAAAGTTCATTTTTTTAATGAACTTTTCTTTAATTATTTTGAAGATTTTTTAGCAGTTTTACCTGGTTTATTAAAGCCATAAACAAGACATAAAATGCTTAAACATAATAGAGCTACTACAAATATCCATAATAAAACGATATCTTGAATAAATGGTTTAGCAAAGCAATATGTACCAAATGTAACTAAAGCAATTGATAAAGCTAAATACCAAACTGGATAAACTTCTTTACTGTCTGCTCTATAGTAATATGCTCTAAACAATTCAACTGTACCTCTAGTCCATAAAGCAAATCCAAATATCTTACAAGCTCCTTGAATGTTAAATACTTTGAATTGACTTAATATACAACCTAGTGCAATTAAAGCTAACATTGTAAATTCAACAATAGTAAGAACTTTAATAACTCTCTTTCCACTACCCTTTATCTTTTTCCATAAGAACATAGATAGATAGCAAATTATTCCTGCAGCTACTAATAAGTTAATAATTTTAGTTCCCCAGTCTTTCCAAGGACAAGAATCCCAGAAATTCCAAATAGGAGCAAATAGTAACGCTGCTAATAAAAAGACAAATCCAAGCACTATGCAAACGGTTTTATTTTTAAATAATTTTTTCATTTTTATTCCTCCCATTAGAATTTTATACTTATTTAATATTTAAAGCAATTAAAAAAATATAAAATATATAAATATGCATGCTAACAATTTATTGTCTAAAAATTAAAGATAAAGTATAATTAAAACATGGATGTGATTTAAATGAAAAAGGGAAGTTCATTAGGAGCAATGCTAGATATAAGCTTAAAAATAATTTTTTCTTTTGCAATAGTATTTGCAGTTTATTTAGTTAGCAAAGAAGTAAATAGTTTTGCTTTTAGTTATTTTGTATTTCCTTTTGTTTCATATATAGTAATTTTTATTTGTGGTATTAATGTAGGAAAATCATTAGAAAAAATAAAAAATAATGAATCAACAGGATTATTTACTAGAAAAAAGAAAAGTGAAAATAGAACAGAATTTAAAATTAACGAAAGAATAATGGCTTATACTAATAAGAAAATTATAAAACAATTAGAAAATGGCGATAGAGTTCATGTAAAAGCTAAAAATTATGATGGAATAGATGATGATTATAGTAAATAAATTTAATAGAAAGAAGAGAAGTAATAAATGAAAAATATAGGAATTATATCATTAGGGTGCAGTAAAAATTTAGTAGATTCAGAAATGATTCTAGGATTATTTAAAGATAAGAAAAATATCAGGTTTGTAAATCAAATAAAAGATAGTGATTTGATTATTATAAACACATGTGGTTTTATTGAAAGTGCTAAACAAGAAGCTTTAGATACTATTTTTGAATGTATACATAAAAAGAAAAAAGGAGCTAAAATATTAGTTGCTGGATGTCTTGCACAAAGATATAAAAAAGAATTAAAGGATAGTATACCAGAAGTAGATTACTTTATGAGTATAAATGAATATCCTAAAGCTTATGAAATAATTTCTAATTTACTTGGTGGCGAAGAAATAAACAAAAAAATAGAAGATACAGTAAAGGTAAGTTTAACTCCTAAATATTATACATATATAAAGATAGCAGAAGGATGTAAAAATAACTGTAGTTTTTGCGCAATACCTTTGATACGTGGAGGGTTAGTTAGTAAAGATAGAAATACAATTATAGAAGAAGTTAAAAAAGCTGTTAGTGAGGGAAAAGAAGAAATAATTTTAATTGCTCAAGACACCACTGGTTATGGATACGATAAGAATGATAATTATTATATAGAGGATTTGCTAAAAGATGTTTTAAAAACAGATGCTAAACAAATTAGAATGCTTTATTTATATCCAGATGAAGTAAAAGATTCACTTATTGATTTAATAGCAAAAGAAAAAAGAATAGTTCCATATTTTGATATACCATTACAACATGTAAATGATGAATTATTAAAGGATATGAATAGAAGAGGAACTAAAAAAGAAATAATAGATGTATTAACTAAAATAAGAAAAAAGATACCTGATAGCATAATTAGAACAACATTTATTATTGGATATCCTGGAGAAAGTGAAGAACAATTTAATGAATTATGCGACTTTATAAAAGAATATCCATTTGATAGGATGGGAGCATTTACTTATTCTAAAGAAGAAAATACTAGAGCATATTCTTATACAAATCAAATAGATGAAAAAGTAAAAGAAAAAAGATTAAAAAAGATTATGGATATTCAAAAAGAAATATCTTTAGAATTAAATAAAAAGAAAATAGGTAATACATACAAAGTTAGAACAGAAATATATAATCCAATTACTAAAGAATATAGAGGAAGAAGTTATATGAGCGCACCTGATAATGTAGATGGATATGTTTACTTTACTAGTGATGATAATATAAATATAGGAACTTTAGTAGATGTAAAAATTACTGATGCTAAAAATTATGATTTAAAAGGGGTTAAGTTATAACCTCTTTTTTCATATTATTTATAGAGGTGTTTATATGCACAATAGTTATAAATTAGTAGAAGAAAAAATTTTTAAAAATATTAAAAAAAATTTAATTAATCTAGATCCGGATTTAGTGCTTCAATATTTATTGTGGTTAGAAAAGAAAACTTTATATTTTAGACAAAGTGTACTTAAAGTAAGTTATGGTGCTCAACCAGATGATATAAAAAGAGGAGATATCGTGTGGGTAGAGTTTGGCGTTAATGTAGGGAATGAACTTAGTGATGTGTTTACTAAAGGTCATTATGCAGTGGTATGGGCAGTGGATTTAGGAAATGTAGTAGTTATTCCTCTAACTAGTAGAAATTCCTATAATTCAATGTTATGCCTTGATTTAGGAATTATAAATGGATTAAATGATGATGGATTAACTAGATCCTATTTAAAACTAGATGCTATAAGATCTGTTAGTAAAAGAAGAATAGGAAGAATGCCTAATAAGCAATATGGAAAACTAACACTAAGTGAAGAACAATTAGAAAAAGTGAAAAATCATATTAGTAATTATTTTGTTAAAGAAGATGTTAGTAATTATTATAATGAATTAGAAGTTTTAAATTATATAGCTTTTCATATAGAAAATAATTGAATTAATTTAAATACTTATTTACAATAATGGTATGCTGCTTTAGGTTAATGGCAGACCGAAGCCATGGTAAGGCTTAAGCGTAAGTTCGATTCTTACAAGCAGCACCATTATAATAAAAAAAGCAATCATTTTGATTGCTTTTAATTTACTCACTTTTACTAGTTACAATTAATTTGTTACCCTTAATTCCTGATATTATCGCATGTTGTCCTTTTTCTACATAATTATTTGCTTCACAAGTAAGTGTCCATACTATATCATTTATTACCCCGCTACCTTTATTAAATTCATCAGCATTTTCAATAACAAATATTTCTTTTCCAATTAAGGAATCTATAGTATTTTTTATATTTTTTCTTGCAATCATTTTTTTTACTAATTTTCCAACCGTAAATAGTAAGCAAGATGTAAATATTATGAATGTAGATAATTGTATAATTATATTAAGTTTAAATAGTGATAAGAACAGTGATAATGCAGCTCCTGCAGAAAACCATATAGCATCAACATCTGCCGAAAATAATTCTATTGCAAGTGTTATTAATATTATAATTCCCCAAATAAAAGGCATAATTTCTAATAATTGTTCCATTTAATCTCCTCTTTCTAGCACAATCATATTTACTATATACATTATAAAATAAATAATTAAAAAATTATAGTAAATTTCTTAAAAATAAAAGTATTGAATGAAATAGTAGTTGAAATATTGAACTTTGTATTATAAAATTATAGTGAAAGAAGGTGCTTTTTATGGCAAATGAAAGTAAAATACAAAATTTGACAGATATATATAATCCACAAAGTTGTGCTGATGAAATAAAGTGTGGGATTATTGCATTAGAAAATGATAAATATATGCAAGCATATAATCATTTATACAAAGTATATAAAACACAAAGATTAAAAAAGAGTTTAAAAGGACAAGCATGTTATTATTTAGCAGAAATATTACGTAAATGTGATGATAGTTTTATTGACGAAATTAAAGAAACAAACGAAGAAATATTAAATTATTATAAAACTAAAAAAGAAACTACTAATAGAGATGCTAGAAAATTTTTGTGTAGAAAATATTTGTTAGAGGGAGCATATTTAGAAGATCCTAAAGCAATTGCAGAATATGGGCTAAATTGCATTAGACTAGGTAAAAAAGATGCATTTTTATTTGATTCTACTGATGCTAATAGAGAGGCAGCATTAGCATGGGCACGAAAAATGTATCAGCTTGATAACAGAGAAGCAAAAGTTGCAGCATACATTATATATGCAAAGTATTATTTGTATCAAAGCACATTGTTAGCGTCTAATCATAATTTGATAAGTTTTTGTGAAAATACAATAAACGCTCATGAGTTAAATGATTCTGATCAAAGAGCGTGCTATTTTATGGGGATAATGTGTGGAGATGAAAGAATAAAACAAACAAAATATGCGGATTATTTTAATCAAGAAGAATCATTTCGATATTTTAAAGATGCTATTGAATGTCTTGAAGAAAATGATTATGTTGATCCAGCAATAAAGGAAGGAACACAAAAATATATTGATTTATATAAAAAACATTTTCCTAATATGAGGTGATTAATTTCACCTTTTTTTATGTCAAAAATTAACATTGTACATATCTTATATTGAGGTGGGTATAATGCCTAATAATATATCATGTGTTGTAGAGGGAAAAGGAGATACTATTCTTTTTTTACATGGCTGGGGGCAAAGTAAAGAAAGTATGATTCCTTTAATCGAAACTTTAAAAAACAAATATAAATGTGTTCTTATAGATTTGCCAGGTTTTGGAAAATCCGATTTTAATAATGCTAAAAATATCGAAGAATATACTGAATACATAAGAAAGTTCTTAGAAGCTAACAATTTATTACCTAGGTATATAGTAGGCCATTCTTTTGGAGGTAAAGTAGCAGTTGAATACTATTTAAAATATAAAGATATAGATAAACTGTTTATTATTGCTAGTCCTATTTTAAAGCCTAAAAGACATTTAAATTATTATTATAAAGTTATTAAATATAAACTAAAAAAACGTTTAAAAATAAAAGGTAATGAAGGAAGTGAAGATTATAAAAATTGTTCTAAAGAAATGAAATCATTTTTTGTAAGTGTAGTTAATACTCATTATGATAAATTAGTAAGAAATATTGAAATACCAGTAATACTAATATGGGGAAATGAAGATGAAAAAGTTCCTTTAAAAAAGGCTTGTGAATTAAATAAAAAATTAAAAAATAGTGAATTGTATATAATGAATGGAGATCATTTTGCATATATAAAAAATATAGAGTTTACTAAGCTTGTAATTCAAAAGCATTTAAGGAGGAAATAAGGTGATCAATATAATAATAAGTATCCTTTTTCCTTTTATATTTCTTCCTATTATTTTAAATGAATATTATATAATGCAATGTAATCATTATGAAGTTGGAAAGTATATGCTATATGAAAAAAAGAAAAAAATAATAGTTACATGTTTATTGTTTTTAATCTTTTTAATGAGTATTTTTACTAAATATAAATATTTATCTTTAATTACTTCTTTAATAATTACTAATACAAGTTTTATTAGTGGTAGCAAAATAAAATTTACTAGTAGAGTAAAAAGATTTATTATAGTATATTTTGCCATTACATATCTTTTAGTTTTATCTAAAGTGAATAAAATTAACTTATTGTTAATAGTTAATAGCTTTATTATTTTTTACATGTTAATAATTCATTATGTATCTTCTTTAATAGAAAAAATGATTTTATTTAATTATAAAAAAGATGCACAAAAAATAATAAAAGATATAGAGGTTATAGGCATAACAGGAAGTTATGGTAAAACTAGTTGTAAAAATATTTTATATGATATGTTAAGTGAAATAGTAAATGTTAGTAAAACTCCTAAATCATATAATACAAAAGTAGGTATCATAAAAAGCATTAGAGAAAATTGTAATTCTTTAGATGATTATTTTATTTGTGAATATGGTGTTGATAAAGTAGGAGGTATGGATAAGTTATTAAATGTAGTTAAGCCTAATATTTCTCTTATAACAGAAGTAGGTCCTCAACACCTTTTATCATTTAAAAATATAGAAAATATAAGAAAAGAAAAAATAAAACTTGGAAAGATATTAAAAGGAAATGAAACAGTAGTTATTAATGGAGATAATGAATATCTAAAAGCATCTATTAAAGAATTTAAATGCAATGTTATAACATATGGAATTAAAGATAATGAAGATATAACATGTAAAAATATTTCTTTTAATAATGAAGGATCTGAGTTTGATTTGTATGTTTATAATAAATTTATAAAGCATATAAAAATAAAACTATTAGGTAAGCATAATGTATCAAATGTATTAGGAGCAATTGGTATTTTAGTGGGGCTTAATATTAGCTTAGAAAATATAGATAAATTAACTAGTAACATAAAACAAATAGAGCATAGGCTAGAGTTAAAAAAAATAGCTAATACTAAAGTTATTGATGATGCATTTAATTCTAATGAATCTGGCTTTAAAAATGCAATAGACATTTTAAATATGATGGAAGGGTATAAAATAGTTATTACTCCAGGAATAATAGAACAAGGGAAAAATAGTGAAAATGTTAATTATGAATTAGGAAAATATATGAGTGATAAAGTTGATTTAGTTGTATTAGTAGAACAAAATGCTATGACTATTAAAGACGGATTAATTAGTGGTAATTTTGATGAAAATAAAATATTTATAAAGAAAGATTTCTTTGAAGCATTTGAGTTTGTTAAAAGTTGCGATAAAGAAAATAAAATAGTTTTAATAGAAAATGATTTACCACGCATATATTTAAAATAGGAGGAATAATATGAGAATATTAGTTTTGTTTGGTGGAGAGAGTGTGGAGCATGAGATTAGTGTTATAACAGCGAATCAAGTAATGAATGCTTTAAGTGTTGGTTATACAGTAATACCAGCTTATATAAGTAAAGAAAATAAGATATATTATTTAAATGAATTAAAAGATTTAGAAACATATAAAAATATAAAAAAGATTTTAAAGAAAAAGCATGAAGTTAAAATAGAAAAAGATAATAAAAAATGTTATTTGAAAAGAAAATTAAAAAAGAAAGTATATTTTGATATGGCTTTCCCTATAGTGCATGGTAAGGGGATGGAAGATGGTACACTTTTATCATATTTAAAGTTTAAAAAGATACCTGTTATTAGTGATTCATTGTCTTTTTATTCACTAGCACAAAATAAAAGTTTAACTAAAAGGGTATTAAATAGTTTAAATATAAATAATTCTAAGTTTGTAGAAATAAATAAAGATGATGATTTAAAAGAAATAGATAAGATGAATTATCCACTTATTGTTAAACCAAATACTTTAGGATCATCAATTGGAATAAAAAAAGTTAATAATAAGGAGGAGTTAGAAGAAGCAATAAAAGTAGCATTTGAATATGATAAAAATGTGTTAGTAGAAGAGTACTTAAATGAAGCAAAAGAATACAATATTTCAGTAGTGGAAAAAAATGGAGAAATACTAACATCAAGTATTGAAGAAGTGTTATCAAATAAAGATATATTAGACTATTCCCAAAAATATGAAGGTGGAGAAAAGGTTAATGGAATGGTTTCTTCAAAAAGAATATTCCCTTGTATTATGGATGATAAAATAAAAGAAGAAATGGAAAAAACAGCTAAAATTATTTATAAATCATTTGAAGCAAAGGGAGTAATAAGAATAGATTTCTTATATAAAGAAAAATTATATGTTAATGAAGTTAATGCAATACCAGGATCATATTCTTATTATTTATGGAAAGATAAAATGGATTTTTTAGAGTTGCTTGATACAGTTATTGAAAGTAGTAAAAGAGACTGTTTTTATGAAAATAAACTACTTAAAAGTATTGATAAAATGAATATTTTTAATAAGATTAATCTTAATACAAATAAAATAAAGGGTTAGAAAGTTCTAACTCTTTTATTTTTAGTAAAAAATAAGTGAAAATCATAAAATAAATTTAAATAATGAATGTATAATTTAAATAGGAGGGATTTGAATGAATAACGATGTAACAGTAGAAATGCTAGAAGAAATAATAACATCAAAAGATGTTGCAAAACTAAGAAATGTCTTTGAATATTATAATAGTGTAGATCTAGCAGAAGCAATTAATGAATTAGATGTAAAGAAAGCAATTTTTATTTTTAAGACAGTCCCTTCGAGTTTAACTGCAGAAGTTTTTAGTTATTTAGATAGTGAATATAAAGAAAAACTTGTTAGTGTTTTAGCTAGTAAGGATGTTAAAAATATTATTGAGGAACTATATACAGATGATATAGTAGATTTTATTGAAGAAATGCCATCAAACATTGTAAAAAAGATTTTAAAATCTATTGATAAAGATGTAAGAGGAGAAGTAAATCAAATCTTGAGTTATAGAGAAAATAGTGCAGGATCTATAATGACCATTGAGTATATAGAACTTAAGGAAAATGATACTTGTAAAAGTGCTTTAAATAAGATAAGAAAAGAAGGAAAAGAAGCAGAAACAATATCTTATTGTTATATTGTAGATAATAAAAGAACATTAAAGGGATACATATCTTTAAAAGAAATATTATTTAATGAAGAAGATACAAAGATTAAAGATATCATGGAAAAAGATATAGTTAGCGTTGTTGTTGATGAAGATAAAGAAGATGTTGCTAATTACTTTAAAAAGTACGATTTGAGTTCAATAGCAGTAGTTAACCAAGAAATGAAAATGTTAGGAATTATTACTGCGGATGATATCATTGATGTTATTGATGATGAAGCTACAGAAGATATTGAAAAGATGGCACATGTCGTTCCTCTTGAAGATGATTATTTTGAAGTATCAAATATCAAGTTATTTAAGAAAACAATAGTTTGGCTAATTATTCTTATGTTTGCTTCAGCAGTATCTGTTTTTGTTTTAAGCAAGGCAGAATCTACGATTGCTACAATATCAGTGTTAACAGTGTTTATGCCAATGATTACAGATATGGCTGGAAACGCAGGAAGTCAAACAACAGCATTACTTATAAGAGGACTTTCACTAGGTACAATAACTACAAAAGATTTTCTTAAAGCCTTGAGAAAAGAACTTGTAGTTGGTATATTAGTAGGGGGAAGTTTAGCGATTGTTTGCTATGGCTTCTTATGGCTAGAAAACATTACAGGAATAGTAGAAGTAGAGAAAAATGCTAATTCTATATTTATGGTTGTTTCTCTTAGTCTAATGTTAGTTGTTGTAGTTTCTAAAGTAATTGCTACAACATTACCAATTTTAGCAAAAATATGTAAAATAGACCCAGCTGTAATGGCAGGACCATTAGTTACAACAATAGCAGATGCAATTGCAATTTTAATATATTTTACAATGGCTAAGGAAATATTAATACCATTGTTTGTTTAAGGGGTGAAATGATGAAATTAGCGAAAGTAAGACATCGTGTGATGGCTGCAATAGTAGACTTTGGAATAGTATTTGGAGTATTAGTGCTTCTTGCTTTATGGAAACTTCCATTTATTATAAGTATGTTTAAACAAGGAGAGCATTTAGTTACAACTAAATTTATTGTAGACATGTTTAGATGGGGAATCTTATATGGATTATTATTAATGTTCTATTATATGGTTACTCCTTTACTATTTAATGGACAAACATTAGGTAAAAAAGTATTTAAACTTAAAATAGTAAAAGAAAATGGTGAAGAAGTAGATTATAAAACAATGTTCTTTAGAGAAGTAATTGGTAGAATTTTTATAGGTTTTGGATCTTTAGCAATAACAGCAATAGCATCCACTATTATAATGATATTAAGAGATGATAATAGAGATTTAGCTGATATAATAGCAAAAACAAAAGTTATAGATTTATATGAAAGTGAGGAATTATAATGCCAACAGCACATAATGAAGCAAAAAAAGGAGAAATAGCTAAAACCGTTTTAATGTGTGGAGATCCACTTAGAGCAAAGTATATAGCAGAAAATTTCTTTGATGATTACAAATTAGTTAATAAAGTAAGAAATATGTATTGTTACACAGGTCACTATAAAGGAAAAGAATTGAGTGTAGCAGGTAGTGGTATGGGAATACCTTCAATGGGGATTTACTCTTATGAATTATATACAGAGTATGATGTAGATACTATTATAAGAGTAGGAACAGCAGGAGCATATAATAAAGATGCTAAAATTGGAGATATTGTAATAGCACTTGGAGCATGTAGTAATTCTAACTATGCTTCACAATTTGACTTGAGAGGTACTTATAGTGCAATAGCTTCGTTTGATTTAGTAGAAAAAGCTGCTAGAATATGTAGAGAAAATGATTATAGATATCATGTTGGAAATGTATTTAGTAGTGATATTTTTTATGAAAACGATGATGAATATTGGAAAAGATGGGCTAATCTTGGTGTCTTAGCAGTAGAGATGGAATCATATGCTTTATATATAAACGCTGCTAAACTTGGAAAGAAAGCTATGACTGTATTAAGTATTTCAGATAGTTTTATTACTAAAGAAGCAACAACATCTGAAATGAGACAAAATGGCTTTACTAATATGATGAAATTAAGTTTGGAAGTAGCGAGTGAATTATAATGGATAAATTAGGCCTTTGGTTAATGATTTTATTTTTATTCTTATTAGTTATATTTTCTGTTTGTTATATTTTTATGGATGATTTAAAAAATTTAATAATAGGATTAACTAAAAAGAAGAGAATAACGGCTAAATTAAAGAGATTTGCAGTCGACCATGATTTTCCACTTTTAAGTGATGTTGTTATTCAAATAAGAGAGGATAAATATATTAAAATTGATCATATTATGATTGGTAATAAATATATTTATGTTATTGCTTGTAAATGTTATTATGGTTATTTAAATGCTAAAGCAATAGATGAAAAATGGGTTTTATATAAAAGAGATAAATTAGTGCATGTTGAAAATCCTTTAAGATATAATGAAAAAAGAATTAGAATTTTATCTAATTTACTAGATAATTCAATTGAAGATTTTGTAAATATAGTTTATTTATCTAAACCAGTTGTTACTAGTAAAATAGAGGGTAGTGATAAAAAAGAATTTGTTATATATGAAGATGATTTTGAAAACTTTATAGAGGTTTATGAAAAAGAGTGCAAGTTAAATGAATTTTCAATTAAATCTATAAATGAAGCAGCAAAGAAGATATTTGATTATCATAATGAATCAATAATTAATTTTAAAGAAGTTAATACTAAAAAAGCAAATTAGTAGCGAGAGCTACTTTTTTAGTTTCTACTTAAAGTAGATAAAATTAATTTAGAATAATGCTAAAATAAAAATGAGGTGCTAGAAATGAATGATTATGAGTTTGGTAATAAAATATATGAATTAAGAAAAAAGTGTAAGATATCTCAAGAAAAATTAGGAGAATTAGTAGGAGTTAGCAATAAGGCTGTTTCTAAATGGGAAATGGGTAAAGCAAAACCTAATGTAGATGTTTTAAAAAAATTGTGTGATGTTTTTAATGTTAAATTAGAATATTTATTAGATAATAAAAATGAAAATATTAATATTACTAAAATTGTTATAACTGGTGGCCCATGTGCAGGAAAGTCTACAGCCTTAAGTTGGATTCAAAATCATTTTATAAAAAAGGGATATAAAGTATTATTTATAAATGAAAGTGCAACTGAGTTAATTAATAATGGAATAAATTATGAAACTTGTAAATCAAGACTTGATTTTCAAAAGGCAATAGTGGGATTACAATTAGAAAAAGAAAAAATATATATGAATGCTGCTAAATTAATGGATGGTAAAATTTTAATTGTTTGTGATAGAGGTCTTTTGGATTCTAAAGCATTTATAAATGAATTAGAGTTTCAAAAGATATGCAATGACTTTAATACTAATGAAATAGAAATGCGCGATAATTATGATGCTGTATTTCATCTTGTGAGTTGCGCAAAAGGAGCAGAAGAATTTTATACAAAAGATAACAATTCAGCAAGACAAGAAAATATAGATGAGGCTAGAATAGTGGATGATAAAATAATTGCTGCATGGACTGGTCATCCTCATTTTAGAATAATAGATAATTCTATGTCTTTTGAAGAAAAAATAAAAAAACTATTAAAAGAAATAGATTCTTTCTTAAAAGAGCCAATAGGTTATGAAATAGAGAGAAAATATTTAATAGAGTATCCAAATATAAAATTATTAGAAAGTATGGATAATTGCGAAAAAGTAGAAATTATTCAAACATATTTACTTAGTGATAATGATGAAGAAGTTAGAGTTAGACAAAGAGGAAAAAATGGTAATTATATTTATTATCAAACAATTAAGAAGAATATATCAAATTTAAAAAGAATAGAAACAGAAAAAAGATTATCTAAGGAAGAATATCTAAATTTATTGATGAATGCTGATCCTTCTTGTAGACAAATAAGAAAAACAAGATATTGTATAACTTATGGCAAAACTTATTATGAAATAGATATATTTAAAGATAATAATAAGGATGCTTTATTAGAAGTAGAGTTGCTTACAGAATCAGATGATGTAGAAATACCTCCTTTTGTTAAGGTTATAAAAGAAGTAACAAATGATGAAAGTTACAAGAATCATAATATAGCGAAAATAAAAAAATAAGCGAATTAAATAACTCGCTTATTTTTACTTTCTAATAATATTATTAGAAATCAAAGACAGTCTTTAAATGATTATCTTGCTTTTTCTCTATTATCGATAACAACCATTTCATCAAGATTCACAAAGAATAACATGATGTTAATAAGTCCAGCAATACCCACTAAAGTATAGATAGTTCTAGTAACAATTGTCATAGATCCAAATATTGAAGCAACTAAGTCAAAATTAAATAAACCTATCATACCCCAGTTTAAGGCACCAATAACAGTTAAAACAAGTGCTGTTTTCTGTAAAATATTCATAAAAATCCTCCCTTTTCTTTATTAATATATCCAGATTTAAAAAAATAATTCATATTTTTACATTTTTTAATAATTACTTGCATAGACTTTTACAAAGGGATAGGTGAAAATAAAAAATGTTTAAAAAAATTATGGTAGCAGTTTTAGTTCTAGCATTATTAGGTGTAGGAGTTTGGAAGGTTTTCTTTTCAAAACCATCAATTAATGATACTTTGCAAAATGTAAACAAAAATTTAAACTCTTATCAATTAGAGGCTAATATGGAGTTAAACAATGGGGAAGAGCAAAGAAAATTTAATGTAGTAGTATCATACGCTAAGAAAGAAGATAAAGATTTATTTAGAGTTAGTTTATATGACACTACAATCAATCAAGAACAAATTATGTTAAGAAATGAAGAAGGAGTATATGTTTTAACACCAACTTTAAATCAAGTATACCAATTTAAATCAGGTTGGCCATTAAACAGTGCTAAACCATATATTTATCAATCATTATTAGATGTGTTTAATGGTGAATACACTACTAAAAAAGTAGATGATGGAATTATTGTTACTAGTGAACCAAGTTATAAAAATGCTCCTCAATATTCAAAACAAGAAATTAAATTTACTAAGGATTTAACTCCATTATGGGTTCATTTATATAATGACAAAAATGAAGTTTTAGTAAATGTAACTTTTACTAAAGTAGAAACAGGAGTAGAGTTTAGTGAAGATTACTTTAATTTATCTAAAAATATGGAAGAATCAAGAAAGAATTTAAGTTCTACGACTGGCTCAACATTTGATGATTTACCACTTGCTTTAACAGGAACAGATATGAATGTAAGTGTTAAAGATCAAACAAGCGCTAGTATTAATGGTGATAAAGTTTATATTATGTCTTATGAGGGAG
>CAKORZ010000031.1 GCA_934101685.1 uncultured Bacilli bacterium | reverse complement strand
GTGCTGATTATGGTGGAAAAGAAGCAATAATAGAATTAAATGCTATTGCCACATTAGATGATTTTTATAATGAGAAAAAAGTAAAAAAAGGAATTAATAATGGAAAGGTAGAATATTACTATTATGAACCTTTAAGAGATACCTTTGCTCATGAATATGGACACGTTTCAACATTCTATCATATGGCATATAAAAATGATGAAGACTATGAAGATTATTTAAAATTAAGATTAGGGGATTCATATGATACTATCTATCCTGATGGATTACCTAACTCATATAATAGCAGCGAAGAATACTACTACACAATGCCAGAAGAGATACTAGCAGATGATTTCGTAGAACTTTTCTATAACACATCTACAAAAAAAGAAACTGACACTTATGATTATAAATTAGACTATAAAGATTTACGAAATTCATTAGATGGAAATGCGGAAAGTGTTCAATATTTAAAATCAAATCCATCACAATATGCCATAGTGAAAGATTATTTTAATAAAAACTTCTTCATCAACTCAACTAAAAAAACATATGAAAAGCCTATTATTATAACTAAAGGAACTAAAACAATAGACTACTATGAATCATTTTCTAAAATAGGCAATACCACTAATATAAAATCTATATCTTCTACAATTGACGTTAATTTGATTGCTGTAGGTGAAGTCATAGTTAATAATGTTAAGTATTATAGAGTTATCTTATCAAACACATTTTATTGTCCTGAAAACAGATGCAACCAAAAAGATGTAGGAAAAGTAATGGGATACGTTGTTGCAAGTGACTATACCTTAAATAATTCATTAAAATTATATGCTATAAATACTAATAATGGCTCTAAGCTATCTAAAAATAGTATTATATCTATTACATCTACAAACAAAACAACAATCTCAAATATATATTTTTTCCCATATTACGATTTTTCCTATGTTTTAAATTCAACAGATGATTTTAATTTTGCAATAATGTATGATTATTTAAATACAAACATAGATAATCAACAATACAGAATAAATATACACAGTTTTGGAACATTAATAGATTAAAAAAAGAAGGTTAATCCTTCTTTTCATTTAACAATTTATCAAGAGTAATTTCATAATTGAATTCTTTTTTCAAATTATCTAATTGCTCTTTTTGTTTCTTATAATTAATATTTTTATTACGTTTTACTGCTCTTATTAGAATATTTTTAGGTGTATGTTCCATATCTATAAATTCCAGCAATTGTGTTTTATAACCATTTAATTCTAATAATTTGGCTCTAGTAACATCTGTCATTAAAGCAGAAATTCTCTCTTTAACAATACCATATTCAGTTAACGCACTTAAAGTATCTGTCTTTATTTGGTTATTTAATTCGTGTTGACAACATGGCACAGAAAGTATAACTTTAGCATCCCACTTAATAGCGTTATACAAAGCATAATCCGTTGCAATATCACAGGCATGCAATGTAACAACCATGTCAACTTTAGTTTCCTTATAATCCTTAATATCTCCTACTTGGAATCTAATGCCTTTCATTCTATACTTACTAACAATTTGATTACATTTATTAATGACATCTTTCTTTAAATCTAATCCTACAATATTTACTTTATAATTTAAAACTTCTGTTAAATAATAATGAATTGCAAAAGTTAAATAAGACTTACCACATCCAAAATCAATTATATTAATTGTTTTATTTTTATCAAACTCACTAATAATATCTTGCACAAATTCTATAAATCTATTTATTTGTTTAAATTTATCATACTTTTCATTAAGGACTTTTCCTTGCAAATTCATAACGCCTAATTCTACTAAAAAAGGCACAACTGTATTATCTTTAATAATATATTGTTTTTCTCTGTTATGAGTTAACTTCATCTCTTTATGAGCAGTAGTCATATTTCTTTCTACAATATTAATTTTTCCTGATTTATTAGATAATATATGATATTCTTTTTCATCAGTATTAACTAATACCTGCTTAAAAATATTAGTGATAAGTGCAACTACTTCGTCCATTGAATCATTAACATTTAAATTAGAATGAGCAACTCTATTTTCAAAATGATAAGTAAATTGATATTTTATTTCATCATTAGATTCAAAAGGACTTACAGTAACTTTTATTAAGCCATCTTTTTCTTTTTTATAAGGATTAGAAAAAATAAGGCGCATAACTTTTGAATCCAAAAATAATTTTTCTACTAAAAGCCTTAAATTGTTCATCCTATACTACCTTCCATTTCTAATTTAATTAGATTATTTAATTCCACTGCATATTCCATTGGAAGTTCCTTAGCAAAAGGTTCAATAAAGCCCATTACTATCATTTGGGATGCTTTTGCCTTATCTAACCCTCTAGACATAAGATAGAACAATTCTTCCTCACTTATTTTACTAACACTAGCTTCATGTTCAATAATAGAGGAATTATTACAAACAATATTTGTAGGTATAGTATCACTAGTAGATATATCATCAATTAATAAAGTATCACATTCTACCTTACTACGTGAACCATGAGCATTTTCTCCTATTTTTACCATACCTCTATAATCAACACTACCACCAAGTTTACCAATAGACTTAGAAATAATAGTTGAACTAGTATTAGGAGCCAAATGAATCATCTTAGCACCAGCATCTTGCAATTGTCCTTTAGAAGCTACTGCAATAGAGATACATACTCCCTTAGCATATTTTCCTCTTAAAATACATGCTGGATATTTCATATTAATGTGAGAACCAATGTTCCCATCAATCCATTCCATAAGACCATTTTCATCAACAACTGCTCTTTTTGTTACTAAGTTAATAATATTAGTTGACCAGTTTTGTATAGTAGAATATCTACATTTAGCATTCTTGCCAACAATAATTTCTACAGTTGCTGCATGCAAAGAATCCTTAGAGTATATAGGTGCACTACAACCCTCAACATAATGAACCTCACTACCTTCATCAACTATAATAAGAGTTCTTTCAAATTGTCCCATTTCTTTAGAATTAATTCTAAAATATGATTGTAATGGCTTATCTAGTTTTGTATTTTTAGGAACATATATAAATGATCCTCCAGACCAAACTGCTCCATTTAAAGCAGCAAACTTATTATCAGTATAAGGAACTACTGTTCCAAAATATTTTTTAAATAAATCAGGATATCTTTTTAAAGCTGTATCTGTATCTAAAAAAATTATTCCTTTTTCTTCAACTTCTTTAAGCATAGAGTGATATACAACTTCAGATTCATATTGAGTTGATACACCAGATAAATACTTTTGTTCTGCCTCTTGAATTCCTAACTTATCAAAAGTATTCTTTATAGTTTCTGGCACCTCTTCCCAAGAAGCACTCACTTTATCGCTAGGTTTAATAAAATAAGTAAAATCGTTAAAATTGATTTCAGTTAAATCAGGGCCAAAACTAGGTAAAGGTCTTTTTACAAACTCTCTATATGATTTTAATCTATACTCTAACATCCATTCTGGTTCACCTTTATGCTTAGAGATTTCTCTAATAACATTTTCATTTAACCCTTTTTCAGTTTTAAAGATAGAAATGTCTTCATCTTTAAAATCATATTTATATTCATTTTCCTCTTTTATATTCATTTCTATCCCTCACTAACAATTATTTTTTATTAATAATTTCTTTTAAACCATTCCATGATAAAGTAGCGCATTTTATTCTATTAGCTTGCTTTGATGTGTTAACAAATGCTGCAGCTTCACCAAGTAATTCCTCATCATATTCTCTTCCATATAACATATTCAAATAATTTTCTATAATTTTATTAGCTTCTTCTACTGTTTTATCTTTTAAAAGTTCAGTCATAATTGATGTAGAAGCTGTAGATATAGTGCACGCTACTCCATCAAAACAGATATCTTTTATTTTATCGTTTTCTACTAAAACTTCTAAATCAATATTATCAATACATGACTCAGAATCCAAATTAACTTTAGTATACCTGTCATCATCTTTCAATTTTTTATTACGTGGATATTCATAATGATCCATAATAATTTCCCTAATTAAACTAGGATTATCAGAAATACGCATCTAAAAAGTCACTTCCTTTACTTGCTACTTCAATAAACTTATCTACTTCATCTATTGTATTATAGAAATAAAAACTACATCTAACAGTTGCATAAGTATCTATAACACCATCAATAAGTTTAGCACAATGCTGCCCTGCTCTCAAGCATATGTTATACTTTGCAAAATAACTAGCTGCATCTTGAGCAAAAACATTTTTAATATTAAATGCAATTGTATTAGCATCATTATCTTCATTATATATCTCTATATGAGACATTTTCTTTAACCCATTTAATGCCCTATCATGCAATTCTTTTTCTTTTTTCTCTATATAATCAAACCCAACATGATTAATGTATTTCACAATTGCCCCTAATCCTAAAATGCCTTCAATATTAGGAGTTCCTGCCTCAAATTTTCTAACAGAATTATAAACAGTATAATTACCATCAGCCTCTATTTTTTTATTCATTCCTCCTCCAAGCATAATTGGATCACATTCTTGTAAATACTTTGCTTTCCCATAAAGCACACCAACACCAGTTGGGCCACCTAATTTATGAGCAGAAAAAGCATAAAAATCACAATCTAAATCTCTCATACTAACTTTGAAATGTGGAGTAGATTGAGCACCATCAAGTATAAATATTATATTATGTTTATGTGCTTCCTCACACATTTCTTTAGCAGGTATTTTATAACCTAAAACATTAGAAACATATGCAAAACTAGCTATTTTCGTTTTTGGAGTAATAGCTTTTTTAAATTCATCTAATGTTATTTTTTTATCTTTTAACTCAACATATTTAATAACTGCTCCTGTTTCTTTTGCAATTTTAAACCAAGGTAAAACATTAGAAGCATGCTCTAATTTACTAATTAAAATTTCATCACCTTTATTTAATATTTTTTTACAATATCCTTCAGCAACTAAATTTAAAGAAGCAGTAGATCCACTAGTAAAAGCTACTTCATTCTCTTCACAATCTATAAATTCAGCAACACTTTTTCTAGCCTCTTCTATTTCTACATCAACTTTATATGACAAATAATAATCTCCTCTATGTGCATTAACTCCTAAATCACAATAATAATGATTAACAGCATCAATAACACATTTAGGTTTTAAAGCAGTTGATGCATTATCAAAAAAGATAGTATTGGGATTGCTCTTATAAAAAGGATAATCTTCTCTATATTTATTAATCTCCATTTTACCCCATCCTTTCTTTAAATTTATTAATTAGTGACTCCTTTATACTTTCATCATTTATTTTATTAATTAAATGTTCCATTTTACCTAAGCAAATTAAATTAGTTGCTTCATTTTTATTTAATCCTCTAGAACATAAATAAAACATTGTATCATCATCAATTTTACCAATACTAGAACCATGACTTGCTTTAACATCATTTTCTTCAATTATTAGTATTGGATTGTTTTTACCTGTAGACTTCTCATCGAATAATAAAATATTGCTATTTTGTCTAACTATTGCCTTTTTAGCACCATTTTTAATAAAAGAACTAACATCATAATTTAATAGACTTTCATCTTTTACTATTCCAAAACAATTTATCTCATTAAATGTATTTGGTTCTAAATTAGACGTATTTATAACATAATTCTTCTTTTTATTTTTGTAACTAACGCTAGCAATATTAATCTTACAATTTCCTCTATTAGTAACTTCTTGTAAATTATAAGATATTTCATCATCATATAAATCAATAATGTTATAGTCAATGTTAGAATTATTGTTTTCTATATTTAATGACTTTAAATTAGAATCATTAATAGTTTCTATAATAGTAACATCACTATTATTAAATTTTATAGTTCTATCATTAGTGCTAGACAAATCTATAATAGTTGCCCTACAATCTATTATATTTATCTCGTAACTTTTTGCTTGTACTTCTTCACTAATAACATAATAGCCATCTTTATTAATGACTAAATTATTAATATCTTTAACAATGATTTTATCCATTGCTAACACTTTCCTTTACACTACAAGAACCTAAGATTGGTCTTTTATTTTCTTCTTTAGAAATACTTATTCCATATTCCTTTTCTATCCATTTATATCCTTCGTTATCTACTCTTTCAATTAACTTATAATCACCACTAGCTATGATTTTTCCATCTATTATAATATGCACATGAGTAGGTTTAATCAATTTATATAATTTTGAGTAGTGTGAAATAATTAAACAAGAAAATTTACCATCAAGCATAGAATTAATAGCTTTAGCAATCATTTCTAATCCATCAACATCTAATCCTGAATCTATTTCATCAACTAATGCTAAAGAAGGATTTAAAAGTTTCATTTGAAGTATTTCATTTCTTTTCTTTTCACCACCAGAAAATCCTTCATTCAAGTGCCTAGTTGCCATGTTAATATTAAAGCCAACCTCTTCAGAACATTTCTCAAAATCTTTAATAAATTTATATAAGCTTACAGGTTTCTCTTCATGAGCATTAATAGCAGCCTTTAAAAAATCCATATTAGATACACCATTAATTTCTAAAGGATATTGCATTGCTAAAAATAAGCCAGCTTTACTTCTTTCATCAACTGTCATTTTTAAAACATCTTTACCATCAAAAGTAATACTTCCTTCAGTAACCTTATAACGTGGATGTCCCATTATAGTAGCTAGTAAAGTAGATTTACCATGACCATTAGGTCCTATTAAAGCATGAACTTCTCCTTCATTTATTTCTAAGTTTATTCCTTTAAGTATATTTATATCATCAACACTTACATGTAAATTTTTAATAACTAATTTAGACATTAAAATAACCTCCATCCACTTATATATTTTACATTTTCTTCCTTTAAAATACAACTTATAGATAAAAATTATATGTAATCATTAATTATCATTTACTAATAATTAAAATTATATGTTAATATATATAAAGGTGATCATATGTTTGTATTAAATAATGTAAAAATTTCTCTTAGCGATACTAATTATAAAAAAGCTATAGCAAATAAACTAAAAATAAATGAAAATATGATTATTTCTTATAAAATAAAGAAAAAAGCAATAGATAGTAGAAACAAAAATGATGTATTTTTCATTTTTAATTTTATAATAAATGTTAAAGATAAAGTTTTAAAACTAGTGAAAAATAATAAAGATGTGAAAGAATATAAAGAATTAAAATATATTATAAACAAAGTGAAAAGTAACAAAAAAATAATTGTTGTAGGAAGTGGACCTGCTGGTTTATTTTGTGCATATAATTTAGCAAAAGCAGGACTTAATCCTTTGGTTATAGAAAGAGGAGAAAAAGTAGACGGTAGAATTAATACTATTAGCAAATTATTTAGTGAAGGCAAATTAAACACAGAAAGTAATCTTCAATATGGTGAAGGTGGTGCAGGTACTTTTAGTGATGGAAAACTTACTACTAACATTAATGATGAAAGAATAGACTACATAAAACAAACTTTTGTAGAATGTGGCGCTACTGAAGATATTATGTATTTATCTAAGCCACATATAGGAAGCGATATATTAGTTAATGTAGTCAAAAACTTAAGAAATAAAATTATTAATTTAGGTGGCAAATTTTTATTCAATACATGTTTAACAAACATTAATATAAAAAACAATAAAGTTTGCTCTATAGAAATAAATAATAAAGAAAATATCCCCTGTGATGAATTAATAATTGCTTGTGGACATAGTAGTAAAGACACCATTAGAATGCTTTATAAAAATGGTATAAATATGGAGCAAAAGCCTTTTTCAATGGGTGTAAGAATAGAACATTTGCAAGAAGACATAAATAAAGCTCAATATGGTGAAAAGTTCTATAAACATAGTGCTTTACCTCCTGCTGATTATAAGCTTGCTGTACACCTACCTAACAACCGCTCTTTATATACCTTTTGTATGTGTCCAGGTGGAATGGTTGTAGCAAGTAGCAGTGATCCTTATACAATTGTTACTAATGGAATGAGCTATTATAAACGAAATTTAATTAATGCCAATAGTGCTCTTTTAGTAAATGTATTACCTAGTGACTATCCTACTTCTCACCCTTTATCAGGACTAGACTTTCAAGAAAAATATGAAAAATTAGCCTATTCTTTAACTAACTCCTATAAAGCACCTTGTTCCCTATATAAAAACTTTATTGAAGGAACATTGCCTACTAAATTTGGAAAAGTAAAACCAAGTTATAAACCTGGAGTAATGTTTGCTAAAATAGAAAATTGTTTACCTAGCTTTGTAACAGAAACTTTAAAATTAGGAATAAAAGAATTAGATAAAAAATTAAAAGGATTTGCTAATGATGACAGTATATTAACAGCAATAGAATCAAGATCATCATCTCCTGTAAGAATATTAAGAAATGATAATTTCCAAACTAATATAACTAATATATACCCAATTGGTGAAGGAAGTGGATATTCTTCTGGAATAACAACTAGTGCTATAGATGGGTTAAAATGTGCAGAAGTAATTATAAATAATATAGAAAAAGAGGTCTAAATGACCTCTTTTTAAGTTTGAAAGTAGTTGTCCCATATCTACTTAAAAACTTTACTAATATCAATAATGTTACAATCTTATAGATTATTTTCTAGAAGAAGTAACTTCCAAGGATAGCTAATAAGATGAATAGGATTAAGATAACTAAGAATCCATTGTTATAGCCTCCGTAAGTTTGACATCCGCAACCTGTGTTATTCATTTTTGTATTCCTCCTTTGTGTTCATGATATACTATGCTAGTTATACAAAAACGTTACACTCTTAAAAGTCAATTATGTTAAATTTACTTCTTTTTCTATATTCTCATTATAAGGTAAAAATAACAACTTAATTGCCACTATAAGTATTGGGGAGAAAATCATTCCTACAACTCCAAATAATGCCCCAAACAAGCTTATTCCAAGTATTCCTTCTAATGGGTGAAGTTTTATAACATTTTTTAATATTAATGGTTGCATAAAATTAGATTCAATAATTTGTACTATAACAACTACAACCACTGCACTAATACCTAATGTGGATGATACACTAAAGCCTATTATTGCCGCAGGTATTCCTCCAATGTAAGGACCTATTATAGGAATTAGATTAGTAACTGCTATAAATAGTGCTATTACTAAAGTATATTCTATTCCTATAATAGAAAATCCTATTATACTTATAATAAATATTAATATGCTGTCTATTAACATACCAAAAATATATTTATGAATAAATGGTAACAAATTTTTAAAATAATAAATTGTAGGTTCTTTTATTCTTTTGGGAATTCTTTTTTTAGTTTCATCTTTAAACTTTAAAAAATCAAAAGATAAAAAGATAGATCCAGATAATCCTAATAAAATATCAAAAATTACAGACACTGAAGAACTAACTTTTTTTAACACAGAATTAGATATATTTATAATTAAATTATTAATTGTATTAGAAGTATCTTGCCCATCTGTATTTATTCCTATTTTATTTAAAAAACTTTCAACCGTTTCAATTAAATATGGAATGTTATTTATAAATATTTTTAACTGCTTTATAAATTGAGGCAAAGTTATATATAAAATTAACGCTAATAACAAGATAAAAAAGAAATATGCTATTAAAACAGCATACCTTCTTTTTATATTTTTTCTTTCTAAAAATCTTATAATAGGCTCTACTACAAAACTTACGCAAATAGCAATAATAACAGGTACTATAGCCTTTGCTATTTTATTTATAAATGAATTTACTCCAATATATTTAGCTATTGCTAATATTGAAAATATTAATAAAACAAGAAAACTTAACTTTATCAATTTGTTTATAGAATTATGATTTTCATTTGTTTCATTCACTAGAAACACCTACCTATAATATAAGTATTCCCTTATTTATAGTGGATTAACATATTTTAATAATTTTTCCTTTAACGTTGTTTTTCTAATTTTATAATTTGTATTATTAATACCATATAAAAATGCATTATAGTCACCAATTATTACTAATTTTTGTTTAGCTCTTGTAATTGCAGTATATATTAAATTTTTAGCAAGCATCCTACTATAAGCATAACTGATTGGTAAAATAATTAATGGATATTCGCTACCTTGTGATTTGTGTATACTTATGCAATATGCTAATGTTATATTAATAAAATCTTTTTGAGTATATTCAACAACATTATCATCATATCCAACATACATTTTAGAATTTACTAAACTAGATTCTTTATCTATTTCTACAAGAGTTCCTATATCACCATTAAATACATTATCATCATTTTGATTTTTAAGTTGTAGTATTTTATCATTTTCTCTATATATAGTTTTTCCAACTCTCATTTCCTTTAAATTTTCTTCAGATGGATTAAAATAGTCTTGTAAAAGTATATTTAAATTGTCTATCCCATTTATTCCTTGGTACATAGGTGCTAAAACTTGTATATCATCATTATTATATCCATTATTTTGAGCAATTTTAACATACTCTAAAACAACATCTTTAATTTTATAATCATTAGTACTATAAAAAGTAACATCATTACTTAAATCATTTGATATGTCTTCATTATTTTTTATATGATGTGCCAAATTTACTATGTTTGATAGTTCACTTTGTCTATATATTTTATTTAATCTAATCGTATTTATTAGTTTTGAATCTATTAAATCTTTTAACACATTTCCTGGTCCAACTGATGGTAGTTGATCATCATCACCAATGAATATAATTTGTCCTATTTTTTGACTTGCTCTTAATAATTGATGTAGCAAATAATTATCAACCATAGAAAATTCATCTACAATCAATAGTTGACCTGATAGAGGATTATTTTCATTAATAGAAAACACATTTGAATGTAAATCCCATTTTAATAAACTATGAATAGTTGTTGCTTTAACTCCTGTAATTTCAGTTAATCTTTTACTTGCTCTTCCTGTTGGGGCACATATGTGTATTTCACTATTAAAAATCAATTCTTTATATACCTGTATTATAGCATTTACTATTGTCGTTTTCCCTGTACCAGGTCCACCAGTGATAATTGATATGCCACTATTTAAACAGTTAACAATAGCGGATTTTTGATCATCATCATATGTGATTCCAAATTTTTCTTCTATTTTTTCTATCACTTCATTTATTTGATTTTCATCAAATGTATTAACTATTTTTTTTATAAATTTAGATAATATTCTGGCGTTTTCTATTTCTGCATGATATTGATCAAAAGTAAAAATTTTGTCATCTTCTTGATATAATTTTCCTTCATTTATTAGCATATCTATAAAATAATTTTTGCTAATTTCATCAACATCATAAATAATTTTATTAAATTCTTTAATTATTTTTTCTCTACTTGTATAAGTATCAGAATCATTAAAACAGGCTATATTTGCACTATATAATAACCCTGCTTTAATTCTTTTTTCATCATGAAGATTGTATCCAAGTTTTAATGCTAAATCATCAGCAGTTTTAAATCCTATACCATCTATATCTTCTACAAGTTTGTATGGATTTTCTCTCAATACATCTATCATTTTTTCTTTATAAACACTTTGTATTTTTAAAAGCATTTTAATGCTTAAACCCTGTGTGACAAAAAGTTTTACTGCTTCATCAAAATAAGTATTGCTTCCAAGCCCATTAACAATAGTTTCTTTTTGCTCAACAGATATAATATTATCTAAACATGAAGAATCACTTTTTATCTTTTCTATAGTTTCATCGCCCAATAAATCATATATTTTATTAGCTGTTTTTACACCAATTTTAGGAAACAAAGAACTTGATAAATATCTTATAATCGCATCTTTCCCATTAGGTAATAACTCTTCGTAATTTTGAACAACAAATTGTTGGCCAAAACGAGGATGATTTATGTATTCTCCTTTATAAATATATTCGTTATTTTCATTTGGTATAGGAAAATTACCAGTAAGTGTCATATACTTATTGTCACTTTCATCAGATATTTTAATTTTAATAACAGAATATAGATTTTCATCATTATGAAAAACTACAACTTTTAATTTTCCTCGTATTTCCTCCATCATTTCTTAACAATCTAAAAGTTTACCATTTCGATATACTTTATCAATTGTTCCTCCGCCTAAACACTCATCATTGTAATAAAATACAGCTTCTTGCCCACTTGTTATTGCTTTAACTGGTGCTATACAATGAACCATAACAGATGTATCATCAAGTATTTCTATAGTTATATCTTGATCAGGTTGTCTATATCTAAATTTTGCAGTACATTTTAAATTATTTTCTGGAGCATATCCTCTAATCCAGCTAACATCTGTAACAAGGCAAGAATCAGCCATTAAATATTCATTTTCTTCACCTTGAACAACATATAAAATATTTTCTTTTACATTTTTTCCAACAACAAACCATGAACCATTATCATGATTTTTTAATCCACCAATTCCTAGTCCTTTTCTTTGACCAATTGTGTAATACATAACTCCATCGTGTGTACCAACAACATTTCCTGTATCTCTATCAACAATATTTCCTTTTTTAGCAGGTATATAATTTTTCAAAAATTCTTTAAAATTTCTTTCACCAATAAAACAAACACCAGTAGAATCTTTCTTAGAAGCAACTTCTAAGTTTAATTCTTTAGCTATTCTTCTAACCTCAGGTTTATCTATATTTCCTAAAGGAAATAATGATCTTTTTAATTGCTCTTGCGATAATTTGCATAAAAAATATGTTTGGTCTTTATTCCTGTCATCGCCTTTGTACATTTTGCTTACATCAGAATCATGTTTAACAATTGCATAATGTCCAGTAGCAACATATTCAGCACCTTTAGACATAGCAAATTTCATAAAAGCATCAAATTTTATATATTTATTACATAATATGTCTGGATTAGGTGTTCTGCCCTTTTTATATTCTTCTAAAAAATATGTAAAAACATTGTCCCAATATTCTTTTACAAAATCTATTCTATATAATTGTATCCCTAACTGATCAGCTACTTTTTTTGCATCATTATAATCTTTTTCTTGTGGGCAAATATCAGCATTTGAATTAGGATTGCCTAAAAAATCATTATTAAGCATACTATCCCAATTGCGCATAAAGCCAGCAATTACTTCATATCCCTGCTTTTTTAAAAGATATGCAGCAACTGCACTATCAACTCCACCACTTAATCCAATCATAACTTTTGTCATAATAATCACCTTTATTATTATAGCAAACTTTATGAATTTATTTAACCTTAATTATAGAAAATATAATAACAAACAAAACGCCCAAAAGTAATATTATTTCATAATAATATTTAAAATTATAATTTTCATATACACATGCCTCTATCTCATAATATGTAATATTATTAGAATTATCCTTTGACATAAGTTTTAATTTATAACTTCCAACAACATTTAAATTTATATTTCCATCATCTATTATATAAATTTTAGTTTTACCATCAACTTTATCAATAGCATCTATGTAATTAGAAAGATTTAAGGTATTTGAGCCTTTCAATATTTTTATTTCCTTATTCAAATTAAAAATAGGTCCTTCATTATCTTCTTCTATTACTATAAAATTAACTTTTTCATTAGAAACATTTCCAAATTCATCTCTCGCAGATATCTCTATCACATAATTTCCTACATATAATAATGTATTTAAATTTTTAATATAAACTTCTATATTATCCATAGATGATAAATTATCTGTTATTTTTATTTTACTTTTTATGTTGTTTAAATTTTCTTTAATCAAATATATTGTTTGACTTGCATCTATAATTGGTGCTTCATTATCAATTTTTACAATTTCTAATAAATTATTATCATTATAATAAAATATATTATTTTCATTAATTGCCGCTATTTTCATATCAATATTATTATATTTTAATATATTAGAAGTTTTATTTGAAGACACATTGTACACATATAAATTATTTAAATTGTTAGAATCTTTAAGATTTGTTGACTTAGTAGTATATATAATATATTTCCCAGATGAGCAAAGATTTTGTATATAATTATCCCTATTATTAATACTATTATCATTTTTAGTTATAATTGAAGTATTTTTATTCACTAAATTATATAAATATATTTGACTTCTATTATTATTTAAATACAAACTATTAGAGTATGTCTCATAATATACATAATTACCTTCATCATTAATATAGGCATTCCCACTATTATCGTTAAATGAGCTATTGTCCTTTCTTGTTATTAATTCAATAGTGTCATTAAAAGTATCAACAATATATATGTTGCTACAAGTTTCATTTTCTGAAGAAGAATATTTAATACAACTAGAATTATAGTTTATTTCTTTCACAAGATTGGTAGAGCTGGATTGAAAAGTAACATATTTTCCATCATAACTAACAGATGGATTTATACTGTTATAGTTTCCACCACTAAAATTATTTCCTTTTGTGATTAAAGTAACCTTATTAGTATCAACAATATATTTGTATATATTTATTGAATTAAAATTACCATTAATTAAATTAGTCGAAATTGATTCAAACACTATATTGTTACCATCGCCACTAATTTTTCCAAGGTAATTGTCACCATTAAAATATTCATTATTTAACTTGATTAAAATACTACTTTTATTTTTAATATCATATAAATAGATATTACTGCAGTATTTAAGTATATTATCAACTATATCCACACATTTATTTATATTATCACTAGTTATATTAGTAGCTCTTGAAGTATATATTAAATAATTACTTTTTTTACTTATAGAAGGAAAATATAAATTATCATTAATTTCTTCATTATGATTATTTTTAATATTAAAAAATTCATTCTTTTCTATATCATAAATGCTAATTAAATGCATTCCTTGGCTATTAATGCTTTCATAAACCATATAATTGTCATTTGCATCTATATTAACTATATTTTCTTTTTTCAATAATTCTTTTGCTTTAATAACATAAAAATTAAATAATAAATTTAATATAAAAATAAAAATAAATAATAATATTCTTTTTTTCATATATTTCACCATATATATTTATAAAATAAAAGAATAGAGAATATTGTCATAAAAAGCAAAATTGTATAAAAAAAGCCTGGCGACGCGCTATTCTCGCAGGCTATTGCCAACTACCTTCACCACTACTGTGCTTAACTTC
>CAKORZ010000030.1 GCA_934101685.1 uncultured Bacilli bacterium | reverse complement strand
TATATAAAAACCCTCCTTGGTATTTTTATCTTACCATAGAGGGATTTAACTTTACACAAATTTATTTACAGACTCTTCTTCTTTAATCAATAAATTGTTTTTAAATCCTTTTTCAAAAAAGGATTTTTTTTATAAACACTATGATAATAGCCAATCCAAAGCATTTATTTTTTGTATTCCATTATATGATGTTGGTATATCTTCATCTAATGTTAATAAGTATTTTGGATTATGATCAGAAATGCTTTCTAAAGAATTAAGTTCCCTTTTAAGAACATTATCATCTATAACTGTCTGTGCAACTTGAAAATATGATATATTTCCATTAATATCTTTAGCAACAAAGTCAACCTCTAATTCTCCTACTTTTCCAACATATATTTCATATCCTCTTCTTAAAAGTTCCAAATATACTATATTTTCTAAAATATGTCCTTTATCAACATTATTAGTTCCTAGCAAATAATATCTAAGACCTATATCTGTTAAATAATATTTATCTAATAATTGCAAATACTGTTTCCCTTTTACATCATATCTACTTACCTTGTACATAAGCAAACTATCAGTCATACTAGATAAATAATTTTCAACTGTATGATTAGATATTTTCCTATTCATACTAGTCATAGTATCCGCTATTTTCTTTATTGATGTTGTATTGCCTATATTATCAAACATAAAAGAAATAACACTTTTAAGCATAGATACATCTGCTATTTTATTTCTTTGAACAATATCATTTAGAACAATTGTATTAAAAATTCCATCTAAATAGGTACGAATTTGCTGTTTATCTTTTAAATAAACTGTATATGGGAATGAACTATTTGTAATATACATGTTATATATTTCTCGTTTAGTCAATTTGCTATTTTCAATTGCTCCATAGTATTCCTTAAATGATAAAGGTAACATCCTTAGTTCAACATACCTACCTGATAAAAGTGTTGCTAATTCACTAGACATAAAGTACGCATTAGATCCTGTTATATAAACATCAGCGTTATCTTTTATAAACAAACTATCAACCGCTTTTTCAAAGTGTTCAACATGTTGAATTTCATCTAAAAATATATAATTTTTTTTATTTGGTATCATTTTACTTTTTATATATTCATACAAAGATTTATATGTACATAAATATTCATTATCTGCATCTTCAAAATTAATAGAAATAAGTTGCTCTTCACTAACGCCATTTTGGATTAAATAATCTTTATAGATTTCAAATAAAGTAGATTTACCACATCTTCTTATTCCACTAACAACTTTTATAACTTTATGATCTTTCCAACTTATTAAAAAGTTTAAATATTCATCTCTCTGTATCATAAGTAATGCTCCTTTCTTTTTTATAATTATAAGGTCTTACTTAAAAAATTGGAAGTATATTTCCAACTTTTGTTACAATTTTAATTTATTTGAAACGCATTTCCAACTTTTAGATATAAAAAATGTAGGATTCAAACCTACATTTTTTCATTATTCAGCATCTTTATTTTCTTCAGTTTCAGATTTTTCTTCTTTAACTTCTTTTGCTGCTTCCTTTGCTTTTTCTTCTTTTTCTTCCTCTTGAACTTCTTCTTTTACTTGTTCACTTTCAGTTGCAGGAGGAGTCATACCTGCAATTTCATAAATTTCTTCACTAGTTAATACTTCTCTTTCAAGTAAAGCTTCAGCAATCTTAATTAATAAATCTTTATTCTCTGTTAAAACTTTTCTAGCTCTATCATAACATTCACTAATTATTTTTCTAACTTCTTGGTCTATTTCAAATGCTACTTGACTAGAGAAACTTTTTCTAGAGTTTGTATAATCTCTACCTAAGAAAGCACTACCTGTTTGTTGTTCATATTGAATTGTTCCTAAACTTGACATACCAAATTCAGTAACCATCATTCTAGCAATACGAGTAGCTTTCTCAATATCATTATGAGCACCAGTAGTTACATCGCCAAAGAATATTTCTTCACTAACTCTACCACCAAGTAAACCAGTAATTCTATCTAATAATTCGCTCTTAGTTTGAAGCATTGTATCTTCTTCAGGAGTCATTAATACATAACCACCTGCATCACCACGAGGAATAATTGTAACTTTTTGAACTATATCAGCTTTTTCAACCTTTAATCCAATAGTAGCATGTCCTGCTTCATGATATGCAACAGTTCTTTTCTCTTTAGCAGTAATAATTCTACTCTTTTTAGCAGGTCCACCCATAACTCTATCAATAGCTTCATCAATATCTGCTCTAGATATTTTATCTTTATTTGCTCTAACAGCCAAAATAGCTGCTTCATTTAATGTATTCTCTAATTCTGCTCCACTAAATCCAGGTGTTCTCTTTGCAATATTAGCAAAGTTAACATCACTTTCAAAGAATTTATTACGAGCATGTACTCTTAAGATTTCTTCTCTACCTTTTTTATCTGGTAAGTTAACAATAATTTGTCTATCAAATCTTCCTGGTCTTAATAATGCTGGATCTAGTACATCACTTCTGTTAGTAGCAGCAATAATAATAATTCCACTATTTTCATTAAATCCATCCATTTCAACTAATAATTGGTTAAGTGTTTGTTCTCTTTCATCATGTCCTCCACCTAAACCAGTACCTCTTTGTCTACCTACTGCATCAATTTCATCAATAAATATAATACAAGGAGCATTTAATTTAGCTTGTTTGAACATATCTCTAACTCTACTAGCACCAACACCTACAAACATTTCTACGAAGTCACTACCAGAAATTGAGAAGAATGGAACTCCTGCTTCTCCAGCAATAGCTTTAGCAAGTAATGTTTTACCAGTACCAGGAGCACCAGTAAGTAATACACCTTTAGGAACTCTAGCACCCATTCTAGCAAACTTTTGAGGATTCTTTAAATAATCTACAAGTTCTTTCATTTCTTCTTTTTCTTCAACACAACCAGCTACATTATCAAATCTAACTTTAGTTGTTTCTTCTCTTCTAGCTCTAGATTTACCAACATCCATTGCACTTCTAGCACTTCCACCACCAGAACCACCTAAAATTCTAGTTAATAGGAACACAAATACTACTCCAATTAAAATCATAGGAACAATTGAAATTGCAAGTTCTGCCCAAATATTAGTTTGGAAGTTATCGATGTAGTTAACTGTTTTAACTGCAGTTTCATTTGCATTTATAGCATTTCTTAAATCTTCACTAGCAACATAAGATATTCTAGTTGTAAATTTAATTGTATCGTTACCAACTTTAACAACACCTTCAACATCAATAACTCTATTCTTTTCAGTAACAGTTAAATATTTAAACTCATTACCTGTGCTAGTCCATGAACATACACCATTTGAATCACAAGATTCTGTAGCTAACACATCAAAGAACTCTTTTTCATTATAGTTTTTAATACTATTATCTTTATTAAAAACAAATATTAAAACGATAACAACAATAAGCCCAAGTAACCATGGAGCAACATATTCTAATAGTCCTCTTTTTTTATTCTTATTCATCCTTATTTTTCCTCCTCTTTCCTTTTTATATAAAATTCAATTATATCATCTTTATTTGAGACCTTGATATTATAAAACTTTTCTATATTTAAAACAAGCAATACATTATCTAATTTATCCTTAACAACAGGCCACATTTTCCTCTCACTAACAGGTACTTTCTTATCAATAAACAATCTATTAATATCTTTATTATCTCCTTTATAATTTTCAATCTTCAAAGGAAACATATCTTTTTTAACAATTATTTTCTCTAATTTTTTACCTGTATCGCATATTTTAAATTCACCTAAATCACTACTTAAATCTTCTATAATATAACTAAATTCATTTTTATCCTTTTTTATTACTAAACTTTCATACTCCTTATATAAACTATAATCATTAAATTTACCAAGCATTATATTAGGCTTATTAGAATCTATTTTCTTAATAATGTCTTTAATTCTCTTATCACTAATAGAAATTCTAACCTTTACATTCTCTATAACAAAATAATATATAATGCTAATTTTAGTTTTATCATCTAAGCCTTTAAATAAACTTAAATCTAATATATTATTCCCTTTTTTTATTCTTTCTAAAACATAATGTATATCATTGTATTCTTTTTCCTTATTTTTATTAAGTTCATTAATCTCATTAACTATTTTTAACTTCTCTTCTTTACTCATTTTACTAATAACATTATGTCTAATATTATTTCTAAGATAATTCTCATCAAAATTAGTTTCATCTATTCCATACTCAATATTATTATTTAAACAATAATCATTTAATTCTTGTTTAGTATATCCAAGTAAAATTCTCTTTATTCTCATCTCATAAATACAAATTTCTTCTTTTAACCCATAATAATCACACTTACTATTTCTCTCTTTTTGAATAAAATAAGTCTCTAATAAATCATCCAAATTATGTCCAACATACAAATAATCAGCATTATATTTTTTATACATTTCTTTAAAAAAATTATATCTAATTACTCTAGCCCAATTCTCAAAATTACCATCTTTTTTATCATATTTAAAACCTTTTAAAATCTCTAATTTAATATTATATTTTTCACAATATTTTCTAACAATCTCTTCATCTCTATCTGCACTATCCCTATATTTATAGTTAACGTGGCACACTACTAAATCTTTATTAGATTTTATTAGCTTATCTAATAAAGACATCGAATCACTACCACCACTAACGGCTACTAAACTATACATACAATCACCACATTTATATTATAACTTATTTCCCTATTTATAATAACAAAACAGTATTCAAAAATAAGTATATTTATTAACTTATAACAAAAAGGAACTTTTAAAATTTAAAAAGTTCCCTAACCAAATTTAACTCATAAAGATTTATTAAAAGTCTTATCTACATGTTTATTATCTTTTATTTGCTTTTTTTGCTATGTATTTTTTACAGTTATCAACAGTAATTCTTCCATTATTATAATTACAAAAATATACTGCATCATCAAGATCATCACAAACTATTGATAAAATGTCAAAATTATTATCTTTCATTAAAAGTTCTGCAAATCTTGGATAATACCCTCCAGTGGTATTTGTATTGTCACAAAAATTAAAAACTGAACTAAAATCAATATTTTTTTCTTTCACTAAATATTCAATAAAAGCACACGCTTTTTTACTTACTTTTTCATCTTTACTAAATGCTCCTAATCTAAGAGCAAGTCTAAACATAACATTATAATTATCTTTAATCTCTTTATTTAATTCTGAGTACATTCTCACATTTTCAATACCCTCTAAAACATCATCCAAACTTTTCAAATTGCAATAGTCTTGAAGTCTTGTTGTAACAATACGATCTAAAAGCCATTCATTGCTACTATCAAAGCCTTTATTAATTAAATCTTCTAATGATATATGTGCTGCTTTTAAAGTCATTGCAAATGCCTTGTCGCACCCTAAATATTTCACGTATTCATCTATTTCAGTGTATTCTACAAATTCATGACCAAATGTACCACCATTATAGCCATAAAAACTTGCTACAAACTGACCGGTTTCCTCATTTTTATATATTTTCATTTTTCTATAATATATTGCTGAAATAAAAGGGAAAACCTGATCAAAATCATAAAAATAAATGTCATTCAAGCGAGGAAAGGCAGTACTTACAAACCCTTTACTATATTCTCCACCAGCATCTCTAGGACTAATATGTGCTCCTTTTGCTATATTTATTTTCCTAATAGCATTACATTTGTAAAATTGGTTTGCCATAAGAATCGGCTGTTTTGTACTATCTATATAAATATTTTCTAAATAATTGCAAGCCTCAATAGCTCTAGCACCCATTTCTTCAACACTAGAAGGAATACGTATACTTTGTATAGTAGAGTACTCAGAAAAAACTAGCGACCCAATTTTTTTTAACCCTTCATTTAATTTAACTCTGCTTAAATTTTCACACTCGTAGAAAGCATAATCTCCTATTTCTTCAACACTAGAAGGAATTTCAATTTCGCGCAAGCAAAAACGACACTCGGCAAAAGCTTTTTCTCCAATTTTTGTAACACCTTTCCAAAATTCTTCTGGATCTAATTTTAAATCCTCTTCAGTAACATCAGTTAAAACACCATCTATTTTTTTCATAAACTACACCTCTTATAACTCAATTGTAGCAAATTAAAATTTAAATATCAAACATTTAAAATTTCTTGTTTATAAATAGTTTATTTTACCTTTATAATTAAAACTGTTTCATCATCATCTAAATTATCTTTCTTCTTTAATATTTCTCTAACCATTCTCTGTGGATCTTTATAATTAAAAACATCCTTTATCATAAGTTTATCTTCACTAACACCATCACTAAACATAAAAAGATAATCATTTTTATCTAGATTTATAATATTCTCATTTAAAGTAACATTATCAATTATTCCAATAGGTAGTTCATTCCCTTCAACAACCTTTACTCCTTCTTTATTGTAAACATATGAATTACATGCTCCATTTTTATAAAAAGAATATTTATTAGAAAACTTATCATAAACTAATAAATCTAAAGTAGTGTAATTATCTTTAGAATACTTTTTCTTTAAAACACTATTTAAAGAATTAATAGCCTTTTTCTCATCAATTCCTATATCTAAAAACTTCTTTAAAATATCTAGTGCTAATTTAGATTTCTCTTTAGCTTTCTTTCCTATACCCATTCCATCACTAATAGCAAAATAGCATTTCTTTTCATTTTCATATATAAGATAACTATCTCCACATACTTCTTTATCCTTTGCTATTTGCCCTACTCCATAATTAAAATTAACTCTTTTAATACTCTTTAAAGTAATTTCTTTATATTCAAAAATATTATTTTCTTTTACTTTAATAACCTCTAATCTCTTATTTAGTTTATTACTAATTAAAGGTATTAAAATATTATTAATATCAGAATTATTACATCTAGCATTTATCTTAATAATAGTCTCCTTAAAAATATTCTCCTCTACTACAAAATACAACAAATCTATATTATATTTATAAATCTCTTTTTCTATTTCATAATACTTATTACTACCACTTTTATCATTATTGATTTCACTAGCAAATTTCTTTAACAACTCATCAAAAACATTAATTTCATCAATTAATATCTCCTTTTCATTTTTCTTAATTCTCTCTTTAATATTAAGTTTAGAAGTAACTATTTCAAAAGCCTCTTCCATCTTTAAAATCTTATTAGAAAACTTGATATTTCTCTCCTTATTTTCTCTTTTAAGTCTCTCAATATATTGCTTACAACCATATGTTTTATCACCTAATTTATTAATAAAAGATATAGGTATAAATAAGTATATTAAAGCACCCACCACGTAATTAAGACTTATAAAATAATCTAATTTATAATAATAAACTAATAGTCCCACTACTAATAAATAAGTAAAACACAAAGTTATTTTACTAGTCTTGTTTAAAAGAAAAGTCAAAACACTACTCAAAGCAAATAATAGTAAATACATACTAAAACCATTATATAAAGATAAAACACTAACTATAAGAAATCCATAAACCACTCCTATTTCTAGACTAATTTTGCTACTAATAAAAGATAATAAAACTAATAAAATAAGAGTAATATATATCTTCCAAACACTAATATCTAAACCTATAAATACTAAACCTATTATAAAAAAAGAAAAAGAACTTAAATATGGTAAAATGTCCCTTGATTCACTACTATGCATCGCTTTATATATATTAAAAAAGTAGTTCATTGTCCAATAACTAATAAGTGAAAAAACAAGTAATAATACATAACTATTTTGCTTATTTATATAAACTACCAAAACACTCTCTAAAAGGCATAAAAAGAAACTATAAAAACTAACTATTTTTTCAAGTTTGACACTTTTACTTTTTAATATATATCTAAATAAAATAACTCCAACTAACACCAATAAATATGTTAAAAAATAAACTTTATTATAAAAACCTATAGTTAAATAACTAACAAGAAAAGAAAAATATCCTTCCCATTTATCATCTAAAAAGCAAAATAAAACAAAGGGAATACTAAACATAAAATAATTTTCCTTAAATCCTACTCTAGATAATCCTATTGACATTACCCCTACAATTAAATAAGTTACAATTAATCTCAAAACCTTTTTACTATTAAAAATACTAGACATAGTTAAACCACCCACCAGCATCTATTCTACGTTTCCAACAAGTAAAATTTTGTCGAAGAAATAGTTTATAGTAAATTAATCATTATTGCATACACAATAATCACTATTATTCCATAAAATCCAAGCATTCCAGCCCCCATAATAAGAAACCATTCAAGTGGTATAATTATTCCTATAATTGCTAAAATATATCTAACACCAAAAAGTGTAAACATTAGTAAAAATACTTTTAAAAAAAACTTAACAGCTTTCTCTAACATCACCATCACCTGGTAAAATTATATGAAAGCCATTAAGTTAAAATGATTTTCTATTTTCAAATGATTTCATTATTGTAACATCATCGCTATATTCAAGATTACCTCCCATTGGTAATCCATAGGCTAAACGTGTTGTTTTAATATTTTTATTTTCTAATAGTTTTGCTATAAATAAAGCAGTAGTTTCTCCATCTAAATTAGGATTAGTAGCAATAATTACTTCATTAACCCCATCTAATAATCTATCTAGTAAAGAATCTATATTTAAATCTTCAGGAAGTTTCCCACTTTTAACAGAAATCACTCCATCTAGCACATGATACAAACCATTATAAGAATTACTTTTTTCTATTGCATACACATCTTTAATATTTTGCACTACACAAATAACACTCTTATCTCTTTCATTATCGCTACATATTTCACAAATATCACTAGATGATAAATTATGACATATCTTACACTTTTTTAAATGATCTATCTCATTAATTGCACTAGAAAACTTCTCCCTATACTCTTCTTTCATTTCAAGCATTTGATAAGCCATGCGCTCTGCACTCTTATATCCAACACCAGGAAGTCTTCTAAAAGCATCAATTAAATTTTCAAATTCTTTAGGATAATTCATTAAAACATCCCTGGAATCTTAAGGCCTCCACTAATACCTTCCATAGCCTCACTCATATCCTCATCTATCTTTTTAATAGCTTCATTTATAGCTACCATAAGCATATCTTGTAACATATCTTTTTCATCTTTATCTATTAAATCTTCATCAATCTCTAATGATGTCATCTCTTTACTACCTAACATCTTTATTTTGATTGCTCCACCATTACTCTCAAATTCATATTCTTTACTTTCTAATTCTTTTTGCTTTTTAGCCATTTGTTGTTGCATCTTTTGTGCTTGTTGCATTAACGCATTAATATTCATTATTGTTCCTCCTTAACATTTAAAAAATCTCCAAATATTTTTTTACCAAATTCTAAACCTTCATCTTTTTCTTCAACTACCTTTTCCTCATCAAACTCAATTTTCTTAGGAGCAGGTAACTTTCCTACACTTCTTAAACTCATATATGTATCCTTAAGCTTTATAAAATCTTCCTTAGTAACACAATAACACATCATATTTTCATTATATAAAGCTTTCAAAAAATTATTCATTTGCTTATGATCATTAACTAAATTTACTCTATTCAAATAAGTCTCATTTTCATAAGCTAATATTAACATATTTTTAGCTGCTGCTACAGGTATGCCATCAAGCAATAAAGTAGTAACTTTAGCAGTGCTTGGTGAATTCATATACTTTGGTAAAACAACCCATTTTTGCTTAGCAGATAATAGTGAATCTTTAGTAGCTTGAACTAAAACATTTAATAATTCTTCTTCAGTTGGAATAAACCTTTCTTCATTTATTTCTATTTTTTCCTCTTTAACAGGCTCTTCCTTTACTTCTTCTACTACTTCCACTTTTTTCTCTTCTTGTTTAGCTATATTTTCTTTAATTGCTTCACTAAACTTAACTTCATTCTCCTCTTTTACTTCTTCCCTCTTATTTACAGGAGCACTTACTTGCACTTCCTTAGTAACATAAACTACATTTTCATTAACTTTATTAGTAGTGCTAGCCATCTTTAAACAAGCAAGTTCAAAGAAAGATTTAGGAGAATTAACCTTTTTATAATTTGATAAAGCATCTACTAAAATATCAATCCATTTAAATAATTTACCTGTATTATTTTCTTTAAATTCATTAATATTTTCTTGCTTTAATATCTTTAAAATACTCTTATTTCCACTATTTTTATAAATAATCATCTCTTTAAGTAAATCTATTAATCCTATTGTAAGTCTAGTCAAATCAACACCTTTATCATCATATTCATTAACTTTTCTTACAATACTTTCTTCATCATTATCACTAATACAATTTAATAGTTCAATCTTTTCACTTAAAGAAGTAACTCCATATATTTCTCTAATATGAGAGCATTTTAAATCATTTCCTGCATACGCTATTGCTTGATCAAGAATACTAAGTGCATCTCTCATACCACCATCACAAAGTTCACCAATTAAATCAACTACTTCTTCTTCATAATTAATATTTTCTTTTTCTAAAACTACTTTTATTCTCTCTTTAATATCATTAGTGCTAATTCTACCAAAATCAAATCTTTGACATCTAGAAATAATTGTAGGTAATACTTTATGTGGCTCAGTAGTAGCTAAGATAAATATTACATGCTCAGGAGGCTCTTCAAGTGTTTTAAGTAAAGCATTAAAAGCACCTGTAGACATCATATGAACTTCATCAATAATATAAACTTTATATTTACCTAATATTGGAGAATATTTAACCTTTTCAATTAAGTTTCTTACCTCATCAACACCATTGTTACTAGCAGCATCTATTTCTACTACATCAGGATGACTACCATTAGTAATCTCCACACAGTTTTCACACTCATTACAAGGCTTATTTTCACTCTCACAATTAAGTGCTTTTGCAAGTAATTTAGCCATACTTGTTTTGCCAGTTCCTCTAGGGCCCGTAAACAAATACGCATGTGCAATTTTATTCTCTTTAATAGCGTTTTGAAGCGTTCTTAAAATATGTTTTTGACCTGCCATTTCATCAAAAGTTTGAGGTCTATATGTTCTATATAAAGCTTTATAACTCATAATATCACCACAATTTTATTATACACTAAAACATTTAACTATATAAACCTTTTTATCTCTTTTAATTTACACTTATAAAAATATTAAATATAAAAAAACTATTCTAACTTTTAAAAAAATAGTATACTAATAAAGTAAAAAATAAAAATCTAATATTAATTTCCTTAAAGGGGAGTAGCTTAATGTTAAATTCGTCATCACAGATATAAACTATCTCGGATTTAACAATCATTAATGATGTGCAAGACCTTTATTCGTTAAAGAATATAGGTCTTTATTTTTATAAAAAAGGAGAACAAAAATGCAAAAGAAATTAAATGAATTAGAAAGTGAATTTAAAACAAATTTACAAAGTGGATTATCTCAAGAACAAGTAAAAATCAATAGAGATAGTTATGGAGAAAACACTCTAAAAGAAAAGAAAAAAACACCATTAATATTAAAATTCTTATTAGAATTTAAAGATCCTTTAATTATAATTTTAATATTCGCTGCTGTAATTTCTGTACTAGTAGATCCTAAAGAATGGATAGAATCATTAATAATACTAATAGTTGTCTTAATAAATGCAATACTAGGTTTATATCAAGAAAATAAAGCAGAAAAAAGTTTAGAAACTCTTAAGAAAATGACATCATCATATAGTAAAGTTATAAGAGATAGTTCTCTTCAAACAATTAAATCAGAAGAATTAGTTGTTGGAGATATTATTCTAGTTGAAGCTGGCGATTCAATACCAGCTGATGCAAGAATAATAGAATGTAGTAATCTAAAAGTAGAAGAAGCTGCCTTGACTGGCGAATCTTTACCAGTTGATAAAAATAATGAATATATAGAAAATGAAGAAATTTCTTTAGGAGATAAAAAGAATTGTTTATTTTCTTCTACTCATGTTACAAATGGTAAAGCAAAAGCAATAGTAACTAGTGTAGGAATGTCTACTGAAATAGGTAAAATAGCTAACATGTTAAATGAACAAAAAGATGAATTAACTCCACTTCAACATAAGCTAAACAAGGTTGGAAATGTTATTGGAATAATGGCTTTAGCTATTTGTATTGTTGTCTTTTTTCTAGAAATGATTTCCTTAAAATTTGACTGGTCAAAATTTAGTGAAGCCTTTATAACTGCCGTTGCTCTAGCAGTCGCAGCTATACCAGAGGGCTTAGCTACTGTAGTAACAATTGTATTATCAATAGGTGTAACTAAAATGAGCAAAAGAAATGCTATTGTAAAAAAACTTCCTGCTGTAGAAACTTTAGGATCATGTAATGTAATCTGTTCAGATAAAACAGGAACTCTTACTCAAAATAAAATGACTGTAACAAAACTTTATTTAAATGAAATAAAAGATATCACTAACTTAACTAATGAAGAAAAAAGGATGATTTGTTACTTTGCAATATGCTGTGATGCTTCTATAAAGAAAGAAAATGGAAAAATAGTAAGAATTGGTGATCCAACAGAGTTAGCACTTTTAGATATCAATTTAATTCATGGAGAAAACATAAGTAATTATAATAGAATACTAGACTTACCTTTTGATAGTGACAGGAAACTAATGACAACAGTAATAAAAGATGGAAGTAAATATATTGCTATTACAAAAGGAGCACCAGATAAAGTCATAGCTATATCTACAAATTCTAGTAAAGATAAAGAAAAAGCTCTAAATGCTAATACAGAAATGGCTAACAACGCTTTAAGAGTATTAGCTTTAGGAATTAAGGAATTCGATAAAATTCCTGACATCTCTGAATTAGAAAATAGCATTAATTTTGTTGGTTTAGTAGGAATGATAGACCCTGCTAGACCTGAAGTAAAAGAATCTATAAAGATTGCTCAAAATGCTGGAATAAAAGCAGTAATGATTACAGGTGATCATATTGTAACTGCTAGTGCAATAGCTAAAGAACTTGGAATATTAAAAGATAGCGATAAAGCTATAACATCTCAAGAACTAGATAAATTATCTGATGAATATCTAGAAAAACATATAAAAGAGTATAGTGTTTTTGCCAGAGTTGCCCCTAAAGATAAAGTAAGAATAGTAGAGGCATGGCAAAAGAATGATGCAATATGTGCAATGACTGGTGATGGAGTTAATGATGCACCTGCTCTAAAAAAAGCCGAGATAGGTTGTGCTATGGGTATAACTGGCACCGATGTTTCTAAAGAAACTGCAGACATTATTCTAACCGATGATAATTTTTCAACAATAGTAAGTGCCGTAAAAGAAGGTAGAGGTATTTATAGTAATATACGTAAATGTATTAAATATTTATTATCATCAAATATAGGTGAAGTTTTAACTATATTTATTGCTTCATTACTTAGTGCTTTTGGAATACTAAGCTTAGGCACTCCTCTTGGAGCAATGCATTTACTTTGGATAAATTTAATAACTGATTCTTTACCAGCATTTGGTATAGGAATGGAAGAAGCAGAAGATTCTATAATGAATGAAAAGCCACGTAGTAAATATGAAAGTTTCTTTGCTAATGGATATTCTTGGAGAATCTGTGCTGAAGGTTTAATAATAGGATTAGTTACTCTTATTTCTTATATTATTGGTGAACAAATTTCTCACATTTTAGGCCAAACAATGGCATTTTTAACACTATCATCAACTCAACTATTCCACGCTTATAATGTTAAATCTGAACATTCAGTATTTAGTAAAAAAAGCTATAAAAATAAGTTTATGAATTTTGCCTTTATTCTAGGTTTCTCTTTACAATTATTTGTAATATATAGTCCTGGAGTTAGAGAACTATTTGGATTTACACAATTAAAATTAAAATATCTTTTAATCTCCATTGCATTATCATTAATAATAGTAGTTATAATGGAAATTGTAAAATTAATTAATAGAAACAAAAAAGCTCTAGTTTAATTACTAGAGTTTTTATTTATTATTTCTTTTTTCTTTAAAATAATCTTTAAGTATTTGGCTACACTTATTATCTTCTAAATAATTTATTTCAAAATAATGATTAAATCCTTTTTGATCTAGCAAATTAAAAAGCCCACCAAGAGCCCCTGCCTTATTATCTTTAGCACCATAAAAAACACTTTTTATTCTAGCATTAATCATAACGCTAACACACATAACACATGGCTCTAAAGTAACATATAACTCACAATCTTTTAAGTACCAATCATCAAGTTTTTTACACGCTTTATTAATACACTCTATTTCAGCATGACTCATAGGATTCTTTTTCTTTTCTTTTAAGTTATGAGCTCTTGCAATTATCTTATTATCTTTTACAATTACACACCCTACTGGAACTTCATCCTTTTTATAAGCCTTCATTGCTTCTTTATATGCTTCATTCATAAATTTATTCATTTTTAAATCACTCACTTATTAAAAAAGTCAGCGCACATAGCGAACTCACTTAAGGCTGCTACCTTCCGGTCCTGACCTGGTTCATGCACTACTATTGCCCTGACTCCTATATTATATTCATTTATAGTTATTTTTACAACTATTTACTTTATTTAATTACCTTTAAACCACCCATATAAGGTTGTAAAGCCTCAGGTACTTTAATACTTCCATCTTCTTGAATATTATTTTCAATCAATGCGATCAAAGCACGAGTATTAGCTAAAACAGTATTATTTAATGTATGTGCATAATAATTACCATTTTCTCCTTTTACTCTAATACCAAGTCTTCTAGCTTGAGCATCACCTAAAGTAGAACAAGATCCTACTTCAAAATACTTTTGTTGACGTGGACTCCAAGCTTCAATATCACAACTCTTTACTTTAAGATCTGCTAAATCACCACTACAACATTCAAGTTGTCTAACAGGAATATTTAAATTAGTAAATATTTCTACTGTGTATCTCCACATTTTTTCATACCAATCCATGCTATCTTCTGGCTTACAAATAACTACCATTTCTTGTTTTTCAAATTGGTGAACACGATAAATACCTCTCTCTTCAATACCATGTGCTCCAACTTCTTTTCTAAAGCATGGACTATAACCTGTTAAAGTAATTGGAAGTTCACTTTCCTTAACTAATTGATCTTTAAATCTACCAATCATTGAGTGTTCACTTGTACCAATTAAGTATAAATCTTCGCCCTCAATTTTATACATCATGTTTTCCATTTC
>CAKORZ010000029.1 GCA_934101685.1 uncultured Bacilli bacterium | reverse complement strand
ACCTGAAACTGCTCAAGGTATATTTGTTAACTTTAAAAATGTTCAAAGAACATCTAGAAAGAAAATACCTTTTGGTATAGGACAAATTGGCAAATCATTTAGAAATGAAATTACTCCTGGAAACTTTATATTTAGAGTAAGAGAATTTGAACAAATGGAATTAGAATTCTTTTGTAAGCCTGGAGAAGATTTAAAATGGTATGAGTATTGGAAAAATTATTGTTTTAATTTTGTTAAAAGTTTAAATATTAGTGAAGAAAATTTAAGACTTAGAGAACATGCTAAAGAAGAATTATGCTTCTATTCAAAAGGAACATGTGATATTGAATATAAGTTTCCATTTGGTTGGGGAGAATTATGGGGTATAGCAGATCGTACTGATTATGATTTAACTCAACATGCTAAACATAGTGGTGCTAATTTTGAATATATTGATCCTAGTGATAATAGTCGTTATATTCCTTATTGTGTAGAACCTAGTTTAGGGGTAGAAAGATTAACTTTAGTTACTATGTGTGAAGCATATACAGAAGAAAAAGTAAAAGATGATGATACACGTATTGTTATGAAATTACACCCTGCAATTGCTCCATATAAAGCATGCATTATGCCTTTAAGCAAACAACTTAGTGAAAAAGCACTTGAAGTATATTCTAACTTAAGTAAAAAATATATGGTTGAATATGATGAAGCTGGTAGTATTGGTAAGAGATATCGTAGACAAGATGCTATTGGTACTCCTATGTGTATCACTATTGATTTTGATACAGAAGCAGATGATAGTGTAACTGTTAGAGATAGAGATACAATGGAACAAGTTAGAATTAAAATTAGCGATTTAGATAAATATATTGAAGAGAGAGTAACATTATAATTTTATTTTGTGTAGTGGGGAGGTGAAGTTATGAAATTAGATGAGCAGATTATTGAAGATATTAGAAGTAAAGCTGATATAGTAGATATTATTTCTAAATATATACCTGTTACTAAAAAGGGTAGAAATTATGTAGCTGTTTGTCCTTTTCATAATGATACTAATCCTAGTATGCAAATATCTACAGATAAGCAAATATATAAATGCTTTTCTTGTGGAGCAGGAGGAAATGTTTTTACTTTTGTAGAAGAATTTGAAAAGATTTCTTTTATTGAGGCTGTTAAAATAGTAGCTGACTTTATTGGATATGATTTGAGTCAATATGAAGTTGCTATACCTCAAAAGAGTACTGATCCGCATGTAGAAAGATTATTAGCTTTAGCAAAAGAAGCAAGTGAATATTATAATTATAATTTAACTAGTGGAGATAATGAGGGATTAAAGTATTTTACTAGTAGAGGTATTAATGAAGAAATTATTAGTGCTTTTAAACTTGGATATGCTAGTAATGATTCTAGTGAAATAGTCCGTTATTTAACAAAAAAAGGATATACTACTAAAGAGATTGTAGAGGCTGGAATTTGTGTTGAAAGTAATGGTAGCTTTATTGATAGGTTTAGAGGTAGAGCAATTTTTACTTTGACTAATATGAAAGGTGAAGTTGTAGGCTTTAGTGGTAGAAGAATAGAGAATACTGATACTAGTAAATATGTTAATAGTAATGAAAATGCTATTTTTAATAAGAGTGCATGTTTATATAACTTTTTTGAAGCTAAAAGTGAAATATTAAAATCTAGTAAAGTTTATGTAGTAGAAGGCTTTATGGATGTTATTGCTTTATATAAGGCTGGAGTAAAAAATGCAATTGCTACAATGGGTGTTGCATTAAGTAAGGAACATATTAAAGCAATAGAAAAAATGAATGCTCAAATGATATTTTCTTTTGATGGTGATAATGCTGGTCAAACATCTATGTATAAGATGATTGAAGAGTTAAAAAATACTAATTTAAATGTTGTAACTACTGGTGTTAGTGAAGCTGGTAAGGATTTAGATGAAATATTTAATAAAGCAGGAATTAAAGGCATTCAAAGTTTCTTAAATAATACTTATTCTATCAATGAATTTAAATTCTTTTATAATCTTAGAAAAACTAATTTAGATAATTATAGTGATAAGTGTAAGCTAATAGATTATGTGGCAAAACTAATTAATAGTATAGATAGTATTAGTGAAAAAGAATATTTTAAAACATTAGCTTGTAATGAAATTAAATGCTCTAAAGATGTAATAGAGCAAAGTATTGACAAGTTGAATGGCAAAATGATAAAATTTATAAGTAATAGACTGCCTAAAAAGACTACTAGGACTAGTCGTTATGATAAAGCAGAAGTTGAAGCACTTAAGCAAATGCTATTTGACAAGGATGCTACTGTATATTATATGCAGAAAGTAGGCTTTATGTTTAACAGTGATTATCGTAAAATGGCTGCCTATATAGTAGAATATTATGAAAAATTTCAAAATATAGAACCATTAAAGATTATTGATTATGTTAAAGATAAAGAATTTAAGATAGCAGATGGTTTAATTAAGATTTATGAGTTAGATATTCCTTCAAAATTCAATAAATGCGTATTTGATGTTATAGGACAGAAACCACTTAGTGTCGAGATAGATGAATTACTCGAAAAGAAAAAAAATTGTACTGATCCAATTGAAAAGGCAAAAATTGTAAAAGAGATAGGAATTAAAAGGGGAGCAATTAATGAGTGCAAATCCAAGTATACTGTGGATAAAAAGGGGGATTAGTTAATGGCAAAAAATATGAGTGAAGATGATGAGCTTGAAGAATTTGAATCTTTAGATGCCATTAAAAAAAGATTAGAGAAGACTGCAAAAGCAAATGGTAAGTATTTAACAGTTGGAGAAATTGATGATGCTGTTGCTCATTTAGATTTAAGTGATAGTGAAATTGAACATTTAATTGAATACTTTAAAAGTAAAAAAATTGAAGTTGTTTCAGAAGATGAAGATAGTGATGAATTAGAAGATATAGATGATAGTAAAATAGATTTAAAAGACCTTGAAAACTTAGATGATGTTGTTGAGGATGAAGATGATATATTTTTAGATGAAGATTTACTTAGAAGTGAATCTGATGCATTAAAATACATTGATAATGATAATATTGTTATTAGTGGAGATGTAAAAGTAAATGATCCTGTAAAAATGTATCTAAAAGAAATAGGTAAAGTTCCTCTTTTAACTAAGGAAAGAGAAATATATTTAGCTAATAGAATTGCTCAAGGAGATCAAAAGGCAAAAGATGAAATTGTACAAGCTAACCTTAGACTTGTTGTAGCTATTGCTAAAAAGTATTTGGGTAGAGGAATGTTATTTCTAGATCTTATCCAAGAAGGTAATTTAGGATTAATTAAAGCAAGTGAAAAGTTTGATCCTGCGAAAGGATTTAAGTTCTCTACATATGCGACATGGTGGATTCGTCAAGCTATTACAAGAGCAATTGCTGATCAAGCTAGAACAATAAGAATACCTGTTCATATGGTAGAAACTATAAATAAGATGACACGTGTTCAAAGACAACTTGTTCAAAAGTTAGGTAGAGATCCAACTGGAGAGGAAATTGCTAAAGAGATGGGTGGAGGAATAACTGGTGATAGAGTTAGAGAGATTCAAAAATTATCACTAGAGCCATTATCACTTGAAAAACCAATTGGTGAAGAAGATGATTCTCATGTTGGAGATTTCGTTGAAGATAAAGATACATTGTCACCTAATGAATTTGCTAGTAACGAATTATTAAAAGATGAATTATACAATGTTATGAAAGACTTAACTGATAGAGAAGAGAGAGTTTTAAGATTAAGATATGGTTTAGATGATGGAAGACCTTGTACACTAGAAGAAGTTGGTAAAGAATTTGGTGTTACAAGAGAAAGAATTAGACAAATTGAAGCTAAGGCTCTTAGAAAGCTTAGACATCCTACACGTTCGAAAAGGTTTGGTGATTTCCGTGAAAGCAACTAATAATATAAAATTATCTAAAAGATTACAAGCAATATATGATTTAGTACCTCAAAGCAATGTTTTAGCAGATATTGGTAGTGACCATGCTTTACTTCCTATAGCACTTGTATTAAATGGTAAAGTTACTAGGGCATATGCTAGTGAAGTTAACGAGGGACCATATGAAGCTACAGTTAAAAATATAGAAAAATATGAGGTAGGAAATTATGTTACTCCTGTATTATCTAATGGTATTAGCGAACTAGAAAAAGATGTTACTACTATTTCAATATGTGGAATGGGTGGAAGTTTAATTGTAGATATCTTAGATAAAGATAAGGAAAAATTATCATCAGTTGATACATTAATATTAGAGCCTAATAATAACGAAGAAAATGTTCGTATTTGGCTTATGAATAATGGCTATGAAATAGCTTTTGAAAAGCTTGTAGATGAAGATGATAGATTTTATGAAATTATTAAGGCTGTAAAAGGAAAGGCTACATATACTAAAGAAGAATTATTCTTTGGACCAGTATTATTAAAAGAAAAAAGTGATGTGTTTGTTAATAGATGGAGTAAGCATCGTGACTATGTCCTTGGAATAATGAAAAATATAAATGATAAAGAGTGTTCTAATTATAAGATGTTAGAATATGTAGTGGAATTAATTAATAAAGTAATTTAACTAGGGTAAAACCTAGTTTTTTTAATGCTATTTTTAAAGAAATAATTAATTAATATGGTATTATATAGTTAGAGGTGCGAATAAAATGAAAAAAGAAAAACTAAAGAAGTTATTAGAAGAAATAGAAATGGAAAAAAGACAGAATAGATATTTTGAAAAAGTAAGTTTTGAGGAATTTGTTAAGGGTGTTAAAAAGAATTGTACTGTAGAACTTAGTGAATCTAAAATAAAAAAATTATATGAAGCATTACCATATCCTACTAGATCTACTTTAAGAGCAGGTGGATACGATTTTTATGCGCCATATGATTTTACTTTAAAACCAGGTGAAACTATTGTAGTACCTACAGGTTTTAAGGTTCATATGAATGATGATGAGATATTTAATTTATTTATTAGAAGTGGTACTGGATTTAAATATAATGTTAGATTATCTAATCAAATTGGAATAATAGATGCTGATTATTTTAATAATGAAAGTAATGAGGGACATATGTTTGTATCATTTACTAATCATGGTAAAAAAGATTGGGAAAATAAGGGCTTAGAATCTAAAATGAATCAAGGTGTATTTATGCCTTATTATGTTACTAGAGATGATAATTGTTTAAATAATGTTAGAACTGGTGGAATGGGTTCTACAAACAAGGAAAAATAATTATGAATAAGACACTTAAAAGGGTATTAATATCTCTAGCTATAATATTACTTATTCTTGTTATTTTAGTTGGTGGATATTTAGGATATGTAATGTTACAATACTATAGATATGATGATATAGTTGATATTGAAGCAGATAGGAATAGTGAAAATGTAGTTGTTTCCCGTAGTAGAGAATATACAATTTCAACTTATAACATAGGTTTTGGTGCTTATAATCAAGAATATTCTTTCTTTATGGATGAAGGACATATGAAAGATGGAACTTATGTTAAGGGAAAATATTCTACTGCTAGAAGTAAAGATGTTGTTTTAGAGAATACCAATGGAGCAATAAGCACAATTAAAGATTTAAATGCTGATTTTATGTTTTTCCAAGAGGTAGATAAAAAAGCAGATAGAAGTTATGATGTTAATCAATACCAAATGATAATGGATGAATTTAAAGATTATTCTAGTGTATATGCATCTAATTTCCATAGTGCATATTTACTATATCCTTTTAATGATCCAATAGGGAAAACAGAAGCTGGAATTGTAACTTTAGCTAACTATAAAATTCAAGAAGCAAAAAGGTATAAATTACCAATTGATGAATCTTTTCCTACTAAATTTTTTGATTTAGATAGATGCTTTATGATTACTAGATTTAAAGTAGATGGTGATAAAGAGTTAGTTCTAATTAATGTTCATTTATCTGCATATGATGAAGGTGGAGTATATCGTAAAAAGCAACTTGAATTATTAAATAGTATTTTAGAAGAGGAAAGAGAAAAAGGAAACTATGTTATAGCTGGAGGAGATTTTAATCACGATATAGCAGGCAGCCTAAATACTTTTGAAACTGATCAAGAAGTTCCTAGTTGGGTATATGTACTTGAAGAGGAAAATTTAGCTGAAGGGTATAAGTTTGCTACTAGTAAAAATATTCCAACTTGTAGAAGTACTGATAAACCATATGAAAAAGATGTAAATTATACTGTTGTTTTAGATGGATTTATTGTAAGTAGTAATGTTACAGTAAATGATGTTACTAATATTAAACAAGGAGAAGATATGTTTAAATATAGTGATCATAATCCTGTACAAATGAAATTTGTTTTAAACTAAGGTCTGTATAGACCTTTTTTAGTACAAAAAATACTTCTTGTAATTAAGCTAATAATATTGTAAGATTAATATGTAAGTGTGGAGTGAATAGGTAATGGAAGAAAATAATAAATATTTATGTTCTAATTTAGTTTTTTTATGTGTTGATGATGTGGACAATTATGATCCTAATAGCAATAATAATTTTATATGTGGTGTTTTAAATGATGCTCATACTAAAATAATGGATATTAATACAGGCAATGTATATAATTGTTCTGTTGAAACAATTACAAAAAAGATTTTAAAACAAAATTATTTATACATGAATATAGCTTCTCGTAATGATTATTATATTGAAAAGCCAATCAGTATATATAAAATAAATATTGATGGTAAAACTTATTCTAGTTTTACTATTAGAAGTAGAGAAGAAGATAATGGAAGATATACATTTATACTTGAAAATGGAATATTCTCAGATGATAAATTTAAAGTTACATTATTATCTATATGTAACTTTAAGATGGATGAAGAATTAAATAAGGATGAAATTAATTTCTTTTTAGAAAGAATGCGATTAGCTACTAATAAAAGTTATAATAAATTTAAAGGAATTAAGTTAATTCCAAATCCAGGTAAAAAAAGAAAATAATATATGTATAAATACTTTTTTATAAAAAATAAGGCTTAGAAGGAGAATTAGTGTTCTCTTTTTTTGTTTCTTTTTTTTCTTCTTGTTTAACATCTATTATTTTTTCTTCAGTTGTAGGATAATAACTTCTATTTCTTTTCTTTAAGCCAAATAATCCTTTTGATGATCCATCTCCTTTTATGCCTTTTGCTACATTTAATAAGACTTTAGAATTTTGAACCATTGGTTTTATTTGATTATACAAGGGAATAATTTGATTTACAGTTCCTATGGTTTTTTGAGCCCCTGTCAAAATACCGGATAAAGACATTTTGCCTCCACCTAATTTCGATAGTAGTCCACCTCTAGAAATAGTAGAACCAATGGAAGAACCGCCAGCAACTGCAAAAGGAGAAGCACCTCTTGTCATTTGAGAGACATTAAATAAAGAATTAAATCTATTCATGAGTTAATCACCTATAATAAAATATGTATTAATAATGAATGTGTTACTTTTTGCATAAAAAAGAACTTGTCTTTTATAAAAACAAGTTCTTAAAACGTTTACTAGTTAATTTAACCCTAATGCATGTGTTGCTCTTTTAAGTGTCTCTTTAGCAGTTATTCTAGCTTTTCTTGCACCTTTTTTAGTTATTTCATCTAGTATTTCAGTATTATTGTATTTTTTAAATCTAGCTTGAATTTCTTCTAGAAGTGAGCAAACAGCATTTGCTACTTCTTTTTTGAATTCACCATATCCTTTATTTTCATATCTTTTTTCTATAGATTCAAATGATTCATTTGTAATTTTTGATAGTATACTCATTAAGTTTGATATTCCTGGCTGATTATCTTCATCAAAATGAACTTTATTATAATTATCTGTTTTAGCAGACATGATTTTTTTCCTTGCAACATTTATATCATCCATTAAAAAGATTGTTCCTTTATTGTCTCCTTTATCTGATTTATTCATTTTCTCAAGTGGATTTTGTAAATTTAATACTTTATTTGCAACTGGTGCGATATAAACATCTGGCATAGTAAAGGTAGTACCATATCTTTTGTTAAATCTTTCTGATAAATCTCTAGTTAATTCTACATGTTGTTGTTGATCCTTTCCTACAGGTACAATATTTGTATTATATAAAAGAATATCTGCGACCATTAGTGTAGGGTAGACAAATAAACCTGTATCTACTCCTTCTTTTCCCATTCCTTGAGATTTATATTTGAATTGTGTCATTCTAGATAATTCTCCCATTTTAGTTTGGAAGGTCATTATAAAGCCAAGTGTTCCATGCTCCAAAACATCACTTTGCTTAAAGATCATAGTTTTTTGTGGATCGACTCCACATGCTAAATACATAGCTATACAATTATATACTGATTCTTTTAATTTTTTAGGATCTTTAGGGCTAGTAATAGCATGTAAATCTGCGATGAATATATAACTTTTGTAAGTTGTTTGCCTGTCTACAAAGTTTTTTATAGCTCCTAAATAATTCCCTAATGTTAGATTTCCTGAAGGTCTAACTCCTGTTAACATAACTTTTTTCATTTTTTTATTTTTCCTTTCTTAAAAAAATAACCTACCGATATATATTTTTACAAAACATACCAGTAGGTTATTAAAAAGTTATATTAATATTTTTAATCCATTTATATGTTTTGTGACACTAGAAAGCATTCACAAAACATAATCTTGTGAACACTAAATTATCTACGCCACCAACTAAATGAATTAAACATAGTTATCTCTCCTTTATATTTTTATTATATTACTAGTAAAAAATAAATTGCAATACTTTTTTATCTAATTATTATTGAATCAAACCATTGTTCTTGAAATTCTACTAAAGCACGAATTTGATCATCAGTGTAATTTCTTCCATCTTTCATAACAACTAATTTATCATCGTTATCATTAATTCTATGTATAATAGCTATTACTATCCCTTCAAAAGTTTCTAGGGGAGTATGCTCACCTAAAACATAAACATCTAACTCTTCACCATCTCCAGAGGTAGTATTAGGAATATAACCATAATTAACTGGATATATAAAACCATGATTTGGATGTTTACATCCTAAAGGTCTATCTATTTTCACAAAAACTTTTTTACCTATATAATTCTTGTTATCCATTTTTTTATTCTCCTTACATATTATTTTTTTACTTTTAATAGCATAAACATTAATACATCTATTATTGAAGCTATAATTATAATTAAATAAAAGTATTTAAACTCCATTAAACACATTATAAGCATGGCAATTGCTACAATTAATAATGTAATGGATAAAAATACATATATTCCTTTAAACCATAATTTAGAGAAGACTACTAATACAATGGAAGCCGATATAGATGCTAAAACAAATGGTAAATAATGGTAAGAAGTATCAAATAATTTTAAGAAGAAGAAGGCAATTGTTGCAAGCAAGAAACATAGACCAGTAGATGCTAATGTAATAAGTATATGATTTCTTAATTTATGGCTTTTTTTAACAACATTAGTACTAGAAATTAGATCATCTATAGTTACATTAAAAAAGCTTGCAATTTTATGCATTGATACTACATCTGGCATAGTTTCTCCAGTTTCCCATTTTGATATAGCTTTATCAGTATAATTAAGCTTTTCTGCTAATTGTGCTTGATTTAAGTTAATACTTTTTCTAAGTTTTGTTATATTGCTTGAAAAGTTTTTCCTTATTTCTATATCCTCCATTTTTACATCTCCTTTAACGTAAATATTATAAAAATTTATTAATTCTCTTGTCAAGAGAATGCATAGAATTAATAGGAGAGGAAACTATTTATCAATAGGGTAGTTATGTATTGTTAATGTGGTGCATAAGTAATATATTAGTGACGTAAGTTGTTTGAAAGGAAGGATATTAATGGAAAATTTTATTATAACAACAGACTCATCATGTGATTTAAAACTTAGTGAATTAGAAGAAAAAAATATACCAGTTATTTATTTTAGATATACAGATGGAGAAAATGTATATGTGAATGATATGAATGAAAATAAATTTAAAGATTTTTATAATATGATAAGGAATGGAAAAAACTTTAAGACTAGCCAAATAAATGAAACAGAGTATTATAAATTTTTTAAAGAACAATTAACCAAAAATAATAATATTATTCATATTTCATTAACTGAAGGTTTGTCTAATACTATTAATAATGCTAGAAGTTCTGCAGAAAAATTAATGAATGAAAATGCTAATGCTAATATTAAAATAATAGATAGCAAAATTGCATGTTTAGGACTAGCTTTAATTATTGATAAAGCTATTAGTTATAAGACTTTAAGTGTTGATGAAGCATATAATAAGTTACTAGATGATGTTGATCATTTAAATACTTATTACACTACTGACACATTAAAATATTTTGCTAGAGGAGGAAGACTTTCTAAGGTTGAGGCTTTTATTGGTGGAGCATTAAGAATTAATCCAATTCTAGATTGTCACAAAGATGGGAGACTTAGAGTTACAGCAAAAGTAAGAGGAGAAAAGCACGCTCTTGATTATGTTGTTAATAAGACAAAAGAAAATGCTATAAATCCTAGTGAACAAACATTATATATATGTCATGCTGATAATGTTGAAAAGGCAAAAGAAGTTGAAGAGAGAATGAGAAAAGAAGTAGGTTTTAAAGACTATAAAACATATTTTATGGGACCTACTATTGGTGCACATGCTGGGCCTGGTTTAGTAGCTGTATTTTATTTTGGTAATCCAAGGAGCAATTAAATTGCTCTTTTTTTATAGTTGCTTTGACAATAAAGAGTAAAGCAAGTATAATTTCATTGTGATTAAGGATAGTGATTTTATGGAAGAAATAAGTAAATACGGTTTTAAAGACTTTGTATATAATACATTAGTTAATACTAAAGGATATGAAAAATTAACTGATATACAAAAAGAGGTTATTCCTTTAGCAATAAAAGGTAAGAATATAATTGGTAGAAGTAGTACTGGTAGTGGTAAAACTGATGCTTTTTTAGTACCTATTATGCAAAATTTATATCTTGATAGTGAAAATGTTGAGACAATTATAGTTGCTCCTACTAGAGAACTTGCTAGTCAGATATATTCTAATGCTTTAGATTATGTTAGTAATTGTAATAAAATTAGAGTAAAACTTTTAACTGGTGGGTTTGATAGGAAAAGAGATTTAATGAAAAAGGGAGAAAATCCTCATATTATTATAGGTACTCCTGCTAGATTAAAAGATTTACTTTTAGGTAATGGAATGTATGATATTTCTAAAGTTAAGACAATTGTTTTAGATGAAATAGATATGATATTCGAAATGAAATTTTTAGAAGATATAGATGCTTTAATGAGTAAATTAAAGAAAGATGTTCAAACATTAGTGTTTAGCGCTACTATTAGTGAACAATTGAAAGTTTTTATTAAGAAATATATGGAGAGTAATATATTAATAGATTTATCTAAAAAAGAGTTAACTGCTAATGAGGTAAGACACTTATGTATACCCTTAAGAGGAAAGAGTAGGAAAGATGCTTTATTAGATTTAGTTAGTAATATTAACCCATATTTATGTTTAGTATTTGCTTCTAAAAAAGAAAATGTTAATGAGTATTTTAAAGTGTTAAGAGAGCATGGATATAATGTCGGATTAATTCACGGTGATCTTGATTCTAGAAGTAGAAGACAGGCCATGAAAAAGATAACATCTCTTGATTATGAATATGTTGTATGTAGTGATATTGCTGCTAGAGGTATCGATATAGAAGGTGTTAGTCATGTTATTAGTATGGATTTTCCTTATAATTTAGAATTTTATTTCCATAGAGCAGGTAGATGTGGTAGAAATGGTGAAAATGGAGAATGCTTTGCTTTTTATGATGATAAGGAAGAAAAGATTATTAGACAATTAATTGAAAAAGGGTTAAAAATGGAAAATGTTAGTATTAAAAATGGTGAATTTAAATCATTAAAGCCATTTGTAAGAGAAAAGGGTAATAAAAAGTTAGATCCTGAACTAGCTAAAGAAATTCATAAAGTTACTGTAAAGAATAAAAATGCTAAAGTTAAACCAGGATATAAGAAAAAAATGAAAGAAGAAATAGATAAATTAAAAAGAAAACATAAAAGACAAATAATAAAGAAATCTATTGAAGAGCAAAGAAAGAAATCTTATAAACCTGGAGGTAAAAATTATCATGAGTAAAGAAATAATTATTGGTTCACATGTTAGTATGAGTTCTCCTTCTTTTCTAGTTGGAAGTGTAAAAGAGGCACTTAGCTATGACGCTAATACTTTTATGTTTTATACAGGAGCTCCACAAAATACTGCAAGAAAACCGGTTACCGAATTAAAGGTGGAAGAAGCAAGAAAATTAATGGAAGAAAATAATATTGATATTAATAATGTTGTAGTGCATGCTCCATATATTATTAATATTGCTAATGCTAAGGATGATGGAATCTATGAGTTATCTAAAAAAGTTCTTTTAGATGAAATTAAAAGAACTGCTTATATTGGATGCAAATATTTAGTTCTTCATCCAGGAAGTCATTTAGGACTTGGAGTAGAAATAGGTCTTGCTAGAATAATAGATGCTTTAAATGAAGTGTTAGATAAAGATGATAGTAGTGTAGTAGTCTTGCTTGAAACTATGGCAGGTAAGGGTAATGAGATGGGTTCTTCTTTTGATGAACTTGCTTATATAATAGAAAATGTTAATAAAAAAGAAAAAATAGGAGTATGTTTTGATACTTGTCATACTCATGATGCGGGATATGATTTAGTAAATGATTTAGATGGTGTTATTAATGAATTTGATAATATTATTGGATTAAAATATCTTAAAGTTATACATGTTAATGACTCTAAAAACGTTAGAGGTGCTAGAAAAGATAGACACGAAAACATTGGAAAAGGATATGTTGGGTTAGAAACATTAAGAAAAGTGGTTCATCACTTTAAATTTGAAGGCACTATAAAAATATTAGAAACTCCTTATGTTAATGGTAATGCACCATATAAAGAAGAGATTGCTTTATTAAGAGAAGATAATTAATAATTTATTTATTAGAGCATCGGTCTTTGAAGCAGTAACTTGGCTTGTTTTATTAGCTAGTGCTTTAATTAAATACATTTTATTTCTTTCATCTAAAAAATTTTGCCAATTAGCTTTTACAAATGGTAAAACAACTCTCATTTCATCATAAGTAAATTCAATACATAACTGTTTAGAAACTAAAATAGCTTTCTCAATGGTTATGCTTTTTAAATAATTGTTTATAATCATACTCATAAACATATAATATATCACCACTTAATAATATGCATCTAGGTAGTAATTCACAACTAAATAATTAATTATAATTTTAATTTGTGAGTTATGATAGAATAATAAAAAGGAGGTAATTACGATGAATGCCGAGAACAGTCTTCTAGATAATTTTTCTAGAATGAAGGAAGAATTTAGTTCTAGTAATAACCGAATGAATAGAGATATTAATAGGCTATTTGAAAGTAGCTTGAATGATTTTGAGTCTAGTTTAGAATATTTTAATGAAGAGTATGAAATACTTAGTAGTGCTAAATTAAATGAAATATGTGATGAATTTAAAAAGAAAATTAACGAGATTAAAGTTACTCATGAAAGTAAGTATCTTAAAAGGTTTGACAAGGAAGTAGAACTTTTAAGAATGTCTATGGGTAACTTTTTTAAAAACAAGTTAATTAAAGGTGATAACACTAAAAAGAAGATGAGTAGTGAAGTTAAAAGTATAGTAGATAAGATATGTGATTATGATGTTTTAGGACTAGAAGAAGATATAGATAATTTTGTTTATAATTTTAAAGTTGATTTTGAAATGAAATATATTAGTAATGAATATTGCAAAGATGATTTTAATAAAGTAATTAGATCATTTGAACATTGTTTAGTTAGTGATGTTAGAAATGAAGTTGTTAGCTCAATTGGAGAGAAACAAGATATTGTTAGTAGATATGCTTTAAATGCTTATACTATAGTAGATCATTATAGAAGTGTACAAAGATAAAAGTGTTAAAAAACAGCTTAAATTATGTTTTTAAAATAAAAATATAAATAAGTTGTTTTTTTATATGGAATTTTTATTATTTATGTGATAATATACTAAAGTCAAATTATATGGAGGTGTGTTTAATGGCAGCAGTTAGAGAAAACATCATATATAAGTGCAGTGTTTGTGGAGAAGAAAATTATATTGGAACTAAAAATAAAAGATTACATCCAGATAGAGTTGAAATTCAAAAATATTGTCCTAGATGTAATAAAAAAACTATGCACAAAGAAAAAAAATAGTCCTTATGGACTTTTTTATTTAAAGGGGGGAAATAACAATGGAAGTAAAGATGATAAAAACAGGTTTGTTACAAGAAAATGTTTATATTATTAGTAAAGATAAATTTTGCATTGTTATAGATCCAGGTAGCGATATAAATAAAATTAACCAATATTTAAATGAGAAAGAATTAAAAGTTAAAGCTATTTTATTAACTCATGGTCATTATGATCATATTGGAGCAGCTAAACAATTATCATTACTTGAAAATTGTAATATTTATGCTTGTATTAATGAAAAAGAGATTATAGAAGATGCTAATAAGAATGGATCATTAAAATATAGTAAAACTAATATAACTTTAGATAATGTTGTTTATTTTGATGAAGAAGTTATTTTAGAGATTGGTGATTTTAGAATTGAAGTCATCTTTTTACCTGGTCATACTCCTGGTGGTGTTGGTTATATTATTGGTGATGGCTTATTTAGTGGAGATACACTATTTAAGGGAACATATGGTAGAGTAGATTTATATGGTGGAGATAAAACAAAAATGAAGGAAAGCTTAAAGTATTTGTTTACTTTAGATAGTTCCTTCACTGTTTATCCAGGCCATGGAGATGTTACTACAATAGGAGAAGAAAGAGTTCATTATAAATTATAATGTTTGAATGAACTTGTAATATTCTTCATTTTCTTTAGATAAAATGGCATGATTTTTAATTTCTGAAATCGTGCCATTTTTTATTACAACAATTTTATCAGCTTTTAAGATAGTAGATAATTTGTGAGCTATTATAATGGTTGTTTTGTTTTCTATTAATTTAGAAGTTGCATTTTGCACTAGTTTTTCAGTAGTAGCATCTACATTACTAGTAGCTTCATCTAGTATTAATAAGTTATAATCTTTAATTAAAGAACGAGTTATTATCAATAATTGTTTTTCTCCCTCAGATAACCTTTTATCATCTTCAGATAGATATTCTTCAAATTTGTTAGGCAAACTATTAATAATATTTAAAGAATTAGAAATATTAGATATATCTAGCAAAGTATGATCATCTATGCTTCTATTTCCATATTTTAAATTGTTTTTAATGGTTCCTTCAAATAACCATTTATCTTGAGGAACATAGGAGATATTTTTATAATAAGAACTTAAGTCATAATCATAAATAGATTTATTATTTATAAGAATTTCGCCATTATTTATTTTATAGAAGCGCATTAATAAATTTATGATGGTTGATTTGCCACTTCCAGTTTCACCAACTATTGCTATTTTTTCTCCTTTATTAATTTTTAAATTTAAATCTTTTATTAAAGGTTTATCAGTATATGAAAAGCAAACATTTTTAAATTCTATACTTTCAATTTCATTTAACATTTCTTTTCCTTCATTTAATTCTTCTTTTTCATCTAAAATAGCAAACACTCTATTTGCGGCTACTAAACCTGATTGAAT
>CAKORZ010000028.1 GCA_934101685.1 uncultured Bacilli bacterium | reverse complement strand
TTTTATTACTATATCTGCCATTTTTGCAATATTTTGGTTGTGAGTAACAATTATTATTGTCTTTCCATAGTTTTTAGCCATTGATAAAAGTAATTTAAGCACCATAACACCAGTATTAGAATCTAGTGCTCCTGTTGGCTCATCACATAATAATATTTTAGGATTTTTTGCTATAGCCCTAGCAATACTCACTCTTTGTTGTTCACCGCCACTTAATTCACTAGGAAATTGATTAAAGTGATCTCCAAGTCCAACTTCATTTAAGATTTTTTCTGAATTCATATGTTTTTCAGATATTTCTTCAACTAACTTAACATTTTCTAAAGCAGTTAATGTTGGTATTAAATTGTAAAATTGAAATATAAATCCAACCTTACTAGCTCTATACTCTGCCATTTCATCTTTGTTTAATTTAGATATATCCTCACCATCTACTATGATTTTTCCATTACTTGGGTTATCTAAACCACCAAGCAAGTTCAAAAAAGTACTCTTTCCTGCACCACTAGGTCCTAAAACAACAACAAATTTTCCTTCATCTAATGTTAAATTAACATCATCTAAAGCTCTTAATTCAGTGTCCCCTGTTTTATAAATCCTTGACACATTCTCCATTTCTATAATTTGCATATTTCTCCTCCTCAACATGAAACATATTTCACATACGAGCAAAGTATATTAGTTTATATTAATATTGTCAATATTAAAGTGAAATATAATTCGCATTAATTGACTTTAAAATATTATAAAATTATAATTTACTTAAATGGAGATGAGACTTATGGGAGAAATAAGAGAACCAATCAAATCTAATTCAATAGAGAAAAAAAAGAAAATAATAGAAGCTGGTTTAAAAGTTTTTGGTAAAAAAGGATATCACAATACATCTACCCCTGAAATTGCTAAAGAAGCTGGTGTTTCAACTGGAATTGTATATAGTTATTTCAAGGATAAAAAAGATATCTTTTTGCAATCACTTAATTTATATTTTGAAAGTTTGTATAAACCTTTATTAAAAAAATTAAACACTTTAAAAATTAATAGCTATGAAGAAACTATAGATTCAATAATTGAATTAACAATGAAATCGCATAAAAATCATTTTACTGCTCATGAAGAAATGATAGCAATGAGTCACCTAGATGAAGATGTTCATGAAGTATTTATGAACGTTGAAAAAGGAATCACTACAAAAATAGTAGAATGTTTGAATAATAATGGCATAGTGAAAAAAAATTTAAAAGAAAAAGTTCACATAGCGTATAACATGGTTGAAAATTTATGTCATGAATTTGTATATCATAAGCATGATTTTATTGATTATGAAGCTATGATAAATGAAACAAAAAAGCTACTACTTTTCTTGTTAAATAATTAGAAAGAGGTATATATATGGGTAAAGTATTATTAGGTATAGCTATACCTTTTATTGGAACAACACTTGGATCAAGCATGGTCTATTTAATGAAAAACAAAATAAATGATAAAGTAGAAAAAACATTACTTGGATTTGCAGGTGGAATAATGATAGCAGCCTCTATTTGGTCATTAATTGTTCCCTCAATTAATCAATCTAGTTCAATGGGTAAACTTGCTTGGTTACCTGCTGCAATTGGCTTAGTTATAGGATTTGCATTTTTATTAGTTTTAGATACAATTATCCCTCACCTTCACATAAATAGTGAAACTCCAGAAGGAATGCCATCAAAGCTAAAAAAGACGACAATGATGGTTTTTGCTGTAACACTACATAATATTCCTGAAGGTATGGCAGTAGGAGTAGCAATAGCAGGAGCATATTACGGGAATGCTTTATTAACATTCTCTAGTGCGCTAGCTTTATCTATCGGTATTGCTATTCAAAACTTCCCTGAAGGGGCAATTATTTCAATGCCTTTAAAAGGTGAAGGACTAAGTAAAAATAAATCATTTATTTATGGAACACTATCTGGAATAGTGGAACCAATATTTGCTTTCTTGACCTTCTTTATAGCCGGTTTCATATCAAGCATTCTTCCCTACATTTTATCTTTTGCAGCAGGTGCTATGTTATATGTAGTAGTAGAAGAAATAATCCCAGAATCTCAAGCAGGAAAACACACAAACTTAGCAACCATAGGTTTTGCTTTAGGATTTATTATAATGATGGTTTTAGATGTTGCTTTAGGGTAAAAAAAAGGCCTCAATTAAGAGGTCTTTTTTATTATAGATATTTAAATTTTTGTTAAAAATTCTTCTTTATTTTACTTATTTATTATAGTTGTCCATCTAAAACTTCTTTTTTCTTATATGGAAATAATTTATCAAATTTTTCTACATCTTCCTCTTTAACAAAATATCCATCATTATCTTTATAATAGCCACTTATATTTTTCAAAAAATTTTCTTTTAATTCTTTAACTAAAAAATAATCAGCATCATTATCATCTTCATATAATATTCCAACATCTTTACCTTTAACAAAACCAAACTTACTATAAAAGTCAAAATTTCCAGTAATAGCAATAGCATTTGCTCCAAGCTCTTTTGCCTTTTCTAAAGCATAATTTAATAGAATTGTTCCATATCCTTTATGCTTATAATCAGGTGCTATAGAAAAAGGACCAAATGTTAGTATTGGTGTTTTTCCATTAGAGGTTTTTATAAAATTTTTAGCAAACATAATATGTCCCACTATCTCACCATTAATTTCTAAAACAAAATCTAATTCTTTAACAAAATCTTTATTTTTTCTAAATTCATGTAAAACATAATGTTCAAAACATCCAGGACGATATACATTCCAAAATGCCTCCCTAGTTAAATTTTCTACATTAAAATAATCTTTTTCTTCTTCTAATCTTATAACATAATCTTTCATCATTTTTACTTTCTCCTAAATACTATTTTTTTATCTTTTAAATATATTTTTTTAACTTCATATCCATACTCTTCTAACTCTTTTTTATACTTCAAAAAAGAATGATCTATTTCAAAGCCAAGTATTTCTCTAATGCTATCAAAACCCAGTTCCACTATTTCATCATTTCTACTTTTTATATATTCCCATAATTTATTATATTTACTCATCCAAAAACCTCACTTAATCAAATATTATCACATTCACATATATTAAACAATTAAATAGAACCACCATTAAATGTATCACTATTGTATAAATAATATATAACTATTAGTTGTCCAAGCACTATTAAAGTACTCCCAAATAATCTCATCTCTCCTAAATCATATTCTCTTGTATTTTTATTAATATAATTCAAATTATCATAATTTCTCTCCATAAACACAATAAAAACTATAAGAGCAAAATAAGCTCCTAACAAGTATTCGCTTTGAATATTTTTATCAATTTTTTCATTATTCAAATACTTTTTCCTAACTTCTTCATTCGCATTTATACATATAAGAGAACTTGCAATAAAAAATACATACATAGCATTTTCTATATCTAATAATTTTAATTTATCTTCAATTGTTTTTTCCATATTTAAATATATGAAAAAGTTTTAAAAATTAATAACCCCTAAATGTTCTAGTAATATTTTTAATCCAATAAGCACTAAAATAACTCCGCCTATAAACTCTGCTTTTTTGCTATATTTATCTCCAAATTTTGCTCCTATATTAGCACCAATACAAGAAAGAACAAAAGTTATACCACCAATCAAACTTATAGCAATCCAAATATTAACATTTAAAAAGGCAAAAGTAATACCAACTGCTAAAGCATCTATACTAGTAGCAATACTAAGGACTATCATTGTTTTAAATCCTACATTATCATTAAATGAATCTTCGTTTTTACTAAAGGCCTCTACTATCATATTAACTCCTATAACCCCTAATAATCCAAATGCAATATAATGATCAATACTTGTAATAACTTTTTCAAAACTTGTTCCTAAAAAATATCCTAAAAGAGGCATAATAGCTTGAAATCCACCAAAATACAAACCAATAGTTAAAAACTTTTTCTTATCTTTATTATTAATAGAAATACCCTTACATATAGAAACCGCAAATGCATCCATTGCTAATCCAATACTTAGTAATACTAATTCTAATATTCCCATATTAAATCTCCCTTATTTATATATAGAATAATAAAAGTATATATATGATAATTTTTATTTATATAAACATTAAGTATTATTACATTTTAATATTTTTAATTCAATAAAACCTTTAACTATAAATTTAATTTTCTTTTAATTGACATTATTCTCTATAAAACTTAACATTAATTATAAAGAAGTAGTGAGGTATAAATATGTTATTAGCAATTTTTTTATTCATTGTAGGTTTAGTCTTCCTTATTAAAGGTGGAGACATTTTTGTAGACAGTGCTTGTAAAATAGCCCATAAATTTCATATTCCTGAAATAATAATAGGTGCAACAATCGTTTCAATTGGTACAACTTTGCCAGAAGTTATGGTGTCTGCTACTTCAGCAGTAAGTGGACATGGTGAAATGGCTTATGGTAATGCTATTGGTTCAATAATTTGTAATACTTCTCTAATAGCAGCTCTAACAATAGCTATAAGACCTACTAAAGTTAATAAAAATTCTTTAGTAATTCCTTCAATATTTTTCTTTGTATCAGCAATTTTTTATGCAGTAATTTCTTACGCATTTGGAAGATTCACTAGGGTAACTGGAATAATCCTATTAGCATTATTCTTCATCTATATGTTTACTACAATAAAAACAACTAAAAAAGAAGAAATAAAGGAAGAAGAAGTAAAAGAAAATGCTGAAACAGAAGATAAAAAAGATAAGACAATTATAGACTTTGTACTTTTAGTAGTTGGTGCTGCTCTTATCGCATTTGGTGCTAACTTATTAGTAGACAATGGTACAATAATCGCAAAAGGTTTAGGAGTACCTGAATCAGTAATAGCCCTTACTTTTGTTGCTCTAGGAACTTCATTGCCTGAGTTGATAACTGCTATTAATTCACTAGTTAAAGGTCACAGTTCTTTATCATTAGGTAACATAATAGGAGCAAACTTATTTAACTTAGTTCTTGTATCATCAGCTTCAATAATTCTTTCTCCTTTTGCTTTACCAGCTAATAAAACTATACTTGGTGTAAACTCAACATTATTAATAGATGTTCCATTAATGATTATAGTAATGTTAATACTAGTAATTCCTCCATTAATAAAAGGTAAGCTTTATAGATTCCAAGGAATATTATTACTATTAATATATGCATCATTCTGTGTATTCCAATTTGTTATATAAAACTAAGACAATGAACTAAAAATTCATTGTTTTTTTATTTTACTCTAAATACAGCTTTTTTCGACACCATAAAATTTTAAAATAATTTTATTGGAGGAAAAAATATGAATAAAGATATGAAGCTAGGAATAGTTAATTCTAGTACATTAGTAGTAAAATTTGTAGGAGATGTAGATAACTTAGTATGTGAACCATACAAAAATAAATTAGAAACTGTTATTAATGAAAATAAATATAAAAAAGTAATCATGGATTTTTCAAATGTTACTTTTATAGATAGTTCAGGATTAGGCTTAATACTTGGAAGATATAATCAATTAAAGAAATATAATGGGACTTTATATGTAAGTGGTGTAAATAAACAAACAGAAAAAATATTCAACATTGCTGGTATATGGACAATCATGGATAGATATGAAAGCTTAGATACTGCCTTAAAAACAGTAGGTGTTTCTAAATGAATAAAATAGAGTTAAAATTTTCTTCAACAATTGAAAATGAGCCTTTCGTAAGAACTGCAATCTCGGCCTTTATACTTCCATTAAACCCTTCACTAGATGAATTAAGTGAAGTAAAAACAATAGTCTCAGAAGCTGTATCAAACGCTATAATTCATGGATATAACTATGATTCAAGTAAAGATGTATATCTAAGAGCCAAAATAACAGATAGTATATTAGAAGTTGTAGTCCAAGACTATGGTGTTGGTATTGAAAATATAGAAGAAGCAATGCAAGCAAACTTTACAACAAAAGTAAATGAGCAACGCGCAGGAATGGGATTCTCAATTATGCAAACACTTTCTGATAAATTTGAAGTTCGTTCACAAAAAGATATAGGAACTAGAGTAACAATAACTAAAATATTCAAAAAGCATTACCAAGAGGTAAAGTAATGCTACAGGTTAAAGAAGATAACCTTACTTTATTAACTAGATATAAAAATGGAGAAACAAATTTAAAAGATCAAATACTTCAAAATAACTTATCTTTAGTCTATTCACTAATAAATAGATACAAGCATTCTCAAACAGATAAAGAAGACTTATTTCAAATTGGATGCATAGGATTACTAAAAGCTATAGATAACTTTGATCCATCTTTTAATGTGCAATTTTCCACCTATGCTGTTCCTCTTATCTTAGGAGAAATAAAAAGACATTTTAGAGATAATGGTCTAGTTAAAGTAAGTAGAGGTTTAAAAGAGCTTAATCTTTCAATAAACAAATTAAAAAATGAACATTATATAACATATGGAAAAGATATTTCTTTAGAAGATCTATCATCGAAATTAAATGTGTCTAAATATGATATTATTATGGCTATGGAAACAGGGTATATGCCCTCATCCATAGAAGAACCAATCTATGAAAAAGATAATTCATGCATTACTTTAGAAGAAACAATTAAAGATGAAAGTGAAAAAAGTATAGTGGATTTACTAACTTTAAAAGAAGGATTAAATCTTCTTTCTAGCAAAGAAAAGCTATTTATAAAAATGCGCTTTTATCAAGAAATGAATCAACAATCAATTGCAAATAAATTTAATATATCTCAAGTTCAAGTATCAAGGTTAGAAAAAAAGATAATAGACAAATTAAAAAAATGTTTTTAGATAAAAAAAATAGATTTTTGTTGTAATTGCAACAAAATTTTATTTATATTAATGATATTATTGTACCGATTTAATAATTAGGGAGGTACAATATATGAAAGAATTTGATATTTGGAAAGAATTTAAAGGCAATTTATGGAAAAAAGAAATTAATGTTAGAGATTTTATACAATCTAACTATGAACCATATAATGGAGATTCTTCTTTTTTAGAAGAGGCAACAGAAGCAACAAATAAATTATGGAAAGAATTACAAAAGCTTCAAAAACTAGAAAAAGAAAATGGTGGAGTTCTAGAATACGAAACTGATGTTGTATCAAGTTTAACATCTTATGATAAAGCTTACATAAATAATGACTTAAAAGAATTAGAGCAAATTGTAGGCTTACAAACCGATAAACCTTTAAAAAGAGCATTTATGCCTTATGGTGGTATACACATGGCTGAAGAAGCATGTTCAACTTATGGATATAAGCCAAATCCTTTATTGCACAAAATATTTAGTGAATATCACAAGACTCATAATCAAGGAGTTTTTGATGCATATACTCCAGAAATGAAAAAAGCTAGACATTCTCACATTATCACAGGACTACCTGATACATATGGCAGAGGAAGAATAGTTGGAGATTATAGAAGAATTGCTCTTTATGGTATTGATAACTTAATTGAAGAAAAGAAAAAAGATTTTAATAATTGTGATAACGGCATAATGGATGAAGAGACAATTAGATTAAGAGAAGAAATAACAATGCAAATTAATGCACTTAAAGGCATTAAAGAAATGGCAAAAATATATGGTTACGATATATCAAACCCCGCAACCAATGCAAAAGAAGCAATACAATGGATATATTTTGGCTATTTAGCAGCAATAAAAACTCAAAATGGAGCAGCCATGAGTGTTGGAAGAATTTCTACATTCATAGACATCTACATTGCTAGAGACTTAAAAAATGGCGTTATAAGTGAAAAAGAAGCACAAGAATTAATCGATCATTTAGTAATGAAATTTAGAATGGTCAGATTTGCTAGAATACCTGCATACAATCAATTGTTCAGTGGCGATCCAGTATGGGCAACATTAGTAGTTGGAGGCACAGGAATAAATGGTGAAAGCATGGTAACAAAAACAGATTTTAGATTCTTACACACATTAGAAAATATGGGACCTTCACCTGAACCTAATCTAACTATTTTATATTCAAATAAATTACCTATAAACTTCAAAAAATACGCTTCATACATATCAATACAAACTAGTTCTATCCAATATGAAAATGATGATATAATGAAAGAATTTTGGGGTGATGATTATTCAATTTGTTGTTGCGTAAGCGCAACTGAAACAGGAAAAGAAATGCAATTTTTTGGAGCTAGAGCTAACTTAGCAAAATGCTTATTATATGCTATTAATGGTGGAGTAGATGAAATGAGTCATGAGCAAGTAGGACCTGCATATACTCCTATAACTAGTGAATATTTAAATTATGAAGAAGTTGTAAATAAGTATGACAAAATGATGGAATGGTTAGCAAAGCTTTATGTTAATACATTAAATCTAATTCATTATATGCACGATAAGTATTATTATGAAGCATCTCAAATGGCTTTAATTGATACAAACGTAAGAAGAACATTTGCTACAGGAATCGCTGGTTTCTCTCATGTTGTTGATAGTTTAAGTGCCATTAAGTATGCTAAAGTTAAAACAATTAGAGATGATAGCGGATTAATAATTGATTATAAAATTGAAGGAGAATTCCCTCGTTATGGAAATGACGATGATAGAGTGGACAATATAGCAATAGATTTATTAAAAACATTTATCGAAAAAATAAAACATTATCATACATATAGAAACAGCGAGCCAACAACTTCAATTCTAACAATAACATCTAATGTTGTTTATGGTAAAGCTACTGGCGCTATGCCTGATGGAAGAATTAGTGGCACGCCTTTATCTCCTGGCGCTAATCCTAGTTATGGTGCTGAAAAAAATGGTTTAATAGCTTCACTTAATTCAGTTAGTAAGCTTCCATATCATTTAGCACTTGATGGTATATCTAATACTCAAACAATTAATCCATCAGCATTAGGTCACTCATTAGATGAAAGAATAAATAATTTAGTACAAGTAATGGATGGATATTTCATTCAAGGAGCACATCACTTAAATGTAAATGTTTTTGGAATAGAAAAATTAATTGATTGTATGAACCACCCTGAAAAAGAAGAATATGCAAATTTCACAATAAGAGTATCAGGATATGCAGTTAAATTTATAAATCTAACAAAAGAACAACAACTTGATGTAATAGCAAGGTCTAGCCATGAAAGAATGTAATGGAATCATAAATTCTTTTGAAACATTTGGATTAGTTGATGGCCCAGGCGTTAGATTTGTTATTTTTTTGCAAGGGTGTAATATGCGCTGTAAGTATTGTCACAATCCAGAAACATGGAATTTAAAAGATTGTAATTCAATAATAATGAGTCCTAAAGAAGTTTTTGAAAAAGCATATAGATATCATTACTATTGGGGTGAAAATAATAGTAATGGAGGAATAACAGTAAGTGGTGGTGAACCATTACTTCAAATCGATTTTTTAATTGAGTTATTTGCTTTAGCAAAAGAAAATAATGTAAGTTGTGTAATAGATACTAGTGGAGAACCATTTACAGCAGAAAAAGAATATTTAGAGAAGTTTGACAAGCTAATGAATTTAACAGATTTATTCATAATTGATTTAAAACTTTTTGATAGCGATAAACATAAAGAATTAACCGGAAAATCTAATAAAAACATATTAAATTTAATGACTTATTTATCTAATCATAATAAAGAAATGTGGACAAGAAGAGTATTAGTACCAAATTTAACAGATAATGAAGAAGACTTAATAAACACCAAAAAGTTTATAAACACTTTAAAAACTGTTACAAAAGTAGAAATACTTCCATATCACAACCTAGCTATAGCAAAATATGATAAATTAGGCATAAAATATTCACTTGTAGGTTACAGATCACCAACAGAAGAAGAAATAAAAAAAGCAGAGAAAATACTTTGTATTTAATGTATTCTTATTTATTGACATAAATTTCAAACTTGTTATAATAAAGGCAATGCTTTGATTAGGAGTAGTAATTAGAAAACTTATTAAAAAGAGAGAGTAAATGACCCGCTGAAAGTTTACTTATAATAAGCCTAGTGAATTCACCTATGAGTGCATCTAATAAATGCCGTTTAGTAAACGTTATATTACTTAATTAAGAGCATAGAAATTCTATGAATTAGGATGGTACCGCTTGGCTTAGTATTGAATAAAACTATCAAGTTCCTATTATATTTTTAATAGGAGCTTTTTTTATTTGTAAAGGAGGAATTTTAATGAATGATGAACAAATGAAAAATGAATACTTAGAGGACTTAAAAACTATTAAAGATCAAAAAGATTTAATGGAAGTTAGAAACAAATATCTAAGTAAAAAAGGTAAAGTTAGTGAACTAATGATGAAAATGAAAGAAGTAGCTGCTGAAAAAAGAGCTTCTTTTGGACAAATGGTTAATAATTTAAAGAATTTTATTACTGAAGGCTTAGATGAATTAAAAGCTAAATTAGAAAAAGAAGAATTAAATAAAAAGTTAAAAAGTGAAGAAATAGATGTTACTTTACCATCTACTAAAGTTAGACAAGGTGCTCCAAGCATACTAGAACATGTTATTGAAGAAGTAGAAGAAGTATTCATGTCAATGGGATACGATGTTGTAGATGGCCCTGAAGTAGAAGAAGATAAATTCAATTTTGAAATGTTAAATATTCCTAAAGGACACCCTGCTAGAGATGCACAAGATACATTCTATATTGAAGATGAAAAAGTATTACTAAGAAGCCAAACTTCACCAGTACAAGCACGTACAATGTTAGCAAATGGCGGGAATACTCCAATTAGAATGATTTGCCCTGGTAAAACATATAGAAGAGATGCTGATGATGCTACTCACTCACATCAATTCATGCAAATAGAAGGTTTGTTAATTGATAAAAATATAAGTCTTTCTGATTTAAAAGGAACATTTGATATATTAGCTAAAAAACTATTTGGAGAAAACTGCGAAACTAGATTTAGACCTAGTTATTACCAATTCACAGAACCTTCAGTAGAAATGGATATATCTTGTTTCTCATGCAAAGGAAAAGGTTGTCCCCTATGCAAGAATACAGGTTGGATAACTATTGCAGGAGCTGGAATGGTTCACCCTAATGTATTAAGAAATGGTGGATATGATCCTAAAGTTTGGAGTGGGTTTGCTTTTGGCTTTGGAGCAGAAAGAATGGCAATGTTAAAATATGGAATTAGTGATATTAGAAAATTCTATCAAACAGATTTAAGAGAATCTGAAGCATTCGATAGAAGGGAGGATTAATAATGATTAGTTTAAACTGGGTTAAAGATTATATTGATATAGAAAATGAAGATTTACATGAACTTGCTGTAAAAGTAACTAAAGCTGGGGTTAATGTAGAAAAAGTAATAAGCAATAGAATTGATCATTTAGTAATTGGAGAAATAAAAGAATGCGTAATGCATCCTGATAGTGATCACTTACATGTTTGTCAGGTAGATATAGGAGACAAAATCACTCAAATAGTTTGTGGTGCCCCTAATGCAAGAGTAGGAATAAAGGTACTAGTAGCCCTTCCAGGATGTATATTGCCTGAGAACTTTGAAATAAAAGTTGGAAAAATTAGAGGTGTTGAATCTAATGGTATGATGTGTGCTTTATATGAATTAGGACTAGAAAAGAAAACAGATGAAGCATACGCTAGAGGAATTGAAGAATTACATACTGATTTAAAGCCTGGAACTGATGCTAATATTTATTTAGGAACTAATGATACTGTATATGAATTAGACGTTCATAAACATCGTAATAATGATTGCTATTATCATATTGGTTTTGCTTATGAAATAGCATGTATCTTAAATAAAAAGGTAAAATTACCTTCTTGCAACTATAAGCCTATAAATGACAATGTAAGTAAATATATGAGTGTTAAGGTTGAAACTAATAAATGTCCTTACTATTTAGCAAAAATGGTAAAAGATGTTGAAATAAAAGAATCTCCTGACTTTATTAAAAATAGATTAATAGCAGCAGGTATGAGACCTATTAATAATGTAGTGGATATCTCTAACTATGTAATGTTAGAATATGGTAATCCTTTACATTTCTTTGATAAGGATAAATTAGGGGATAAAATAGTTGTTAGAAATGCTAAAGAAAACGAAGAAATTACTACTTTAGATGGAATAAAAAGAAATTTAACTAGTCAAGATATCGTAATTACTGATGGAGTAAAACCTGTATGTGTTGCTGGTGTTATGGGTGGAGAAAATACTGAAGTAGATGATTCGACTAAAAACATTTTAATTGAAAGCGCTATCTTTGATGCAGTAAGTATTAGATATACTGCTGCTAGATTAAATTTAAAGAGTGAAGCTTCAATTAGATATGGAAAAGGGTTAAGCTACGAATATACAGATGCAGCAATAGAAAGAGCTTGTTATTTATTAGAGAAATATGCAAATGCTAAGGTTTTAACAGGTATTATTAAGCATGATGAAGTAGATAAAACTCCTAAAATTGTTACATTTAAAACAGAAGAAGTAAGTAAAATGCTTGGTTTATCATTATCTGACAAAGATGTAGAAACAGAATTAAATCGTTTAGATTTCCCTTATTCTTTAGATAATAAAGATACTTTCACTGTAACTATACCATCAAGAAGACTTGATATAGATAATAATGTAAATGATATCGCTGAAGAAATAGGAAGATTATATGGCTATCATAACCTAGTTTCTACTTTACCAACCCTTCCTTTAAGAAGAGGCGTTTATGTTGGTGATGTAAAAATAAGAAAAGAAATTTCTAAAAGACTTAGAGCACTTGGATTAAACGAAACTAAAACATATACACTAGTTAGTGAAAAACAAGCTAATATGTTTAAATATGAAAAAAAAGAACAAATTAAATTACCTAATCCTATGACAGTAGATAAGTCTACTATAAGAACTACATTACTTCCTTCTCTAGTAGGAGTATATGAATACAACAAAGCTAGAAATGTAAAAGACATAGAACTTTATGAAATAGCTAAAACATATGATGTAAACTACAATGAAGATGTAAAAGTAGGACTTTTAGTTGAAGGAAACTATATTGCAAATGAATGGCAAGGATTATATGGTAAATGTGATTTCTATTATTTAAAAGGAATCGTAGAAAATCTTCTTGATTATTTAGGATTCAAAAATAGATATTCATTCAAAAAAGAAATAACTAATGATTTTCATCCTGGAATATGTGCAAAAATATATCTAGATAGAGAAGAAATTGGTGTAATTGGTAGAGTACATCCTTCTATTAAAAAAGATGATATTTATTTATGTGAATTATCTATGACAAGATTATATAATAAGCAAATTAAACCTATTAAGTTTAAAGAAGCAAACAAATATCCTGAAATAGTAAAAGATGTTGCCTTCATTATAGACAATAATGTTGATAGTGAAACAGTTAAAATGCAAATTAAGAGAAGTGGAGGAAAACTTCTAGATTCTTGCAAAGAATTTGATGTTTATAGTAATATTGAAGAAGGAAAGAAGTCTATTGCCTACTCTTTGACATTTAAAGATACAACTAAAACATTATTAGAAGATGAAGTAATGCAAGTATTCAACAAAATAATAAATGATGTTCAAACTAAATTAGGTGCTAAACTTCGTGGAGATTCCAAATAAAGAAATGGGTGAAAGCATGAAAAAAGAAAAGAAACAAGAAGAAATTATTGAAAAGCCTCAAAAAGGTTTCGAAGAATTTTCTATTGATCCTGAAACTTTAAATGAATTAGACTCTCTTCCTGAAGAAAAATCAAATAATGAAGAGACCACTAATCAAACTACTAGTGAAGTTGAAGTTATTGATGAACCAAAAAATGAAATGATTGATGCTTCAAGTGTTGAATTTATTAACTTAGTAAAAGAAAACATTAACTCTTGCGCTAAAGAAATAAAAGAAATATCCGAGACAATGGATAAAATAGAAGCACAAAAAGGTAGTGAAGCCTTTTGGAAAAAAGGAGAAAACATTAGAACTATCTCCAAAAATGTTAACAAAATGAGCGAAGTACAACAAAAAACATTAGATTTACTAGTATTATTTTTAGGATCAAGTAATAAAATGGCTGATGATTACGATACCATCTTAAAAACTATTGATGAATTAGGTGAAGTTAACGGTGGAGAAGCAGAAGTTCTAGATTATTTATTAAAAATAAAAAGAATGGTTAAAGAAATAAAAAGTAATGATGAAAGATTAAAACTAATTTCTTTTGAATGTGAACAAGCAAAAAAGCAAATAGAACAACTAGATAAGAATTACAAAGAAAAAACTGATAACTATGAAAAAAATTCAAAAATTAGTGTAAGTAAAATACGTAGACTACAAGGAAGATGCAATAGACAATCATTCTTTATCTTATTATCTTACATTTTAATAATTGTAATTGGAGTAGTTATCTACCTTAAATTATTCAAATAATGTTTGTAAAAGCAATAGAAAAAGTATCTAGATTTGTTCGCCCAATATGCTTTGTAGAAAGATTAAATAATGATGAATTAATAAGTGGCACTGCAACTATATTTTTTGTAAATGATGAAGGAGTTGCTATTACCTGTAAACATGTGGTAAATATGCTTATTAATTTTGATAAACTAAAAAATAATAGATTAGAAAATTCTAACTATAAAGATGCTATAGTAAGTTTTCATAATTGCTATGAAGTTATTAATTCTATTCAATATATTATGCATCCTATTTATGACATAGCTATTATAAAATTTAATGGAATAGGTAAGTTATATGATGGGCATGCTACATTTTTAAAAGATGATTTAGAAATAAAACAAGGTAAAAGTTTATGTAGATTAGGTTATGCTTTTCCTGAATTTAATAACTATAAAATAGATAGTGAAGATAAGCTAGTATTTACATCTCTTGGTAATCAAAATGTACCAACATTTCCAATAGATGGCATAGTTACTAGACTTGTGAAAGATGAAAATCAAATATTTGGCATTGAACTATCCACACCTGGTTTCAATGGTCAAAGTGGAGCACCTCTTTTTGACACAAATGGAACTATCTATGGAATGCAAAGTTTAACTAAACATTTTCATTTAGGATTCGATATAGTTAATCAAGAAATAAGAAGTGGTTTAGATAAAAAAATAGTAAGCAATTATCCTTTTATTAATTTAGGACAATGCCTTCATTTAAATATTATAAAAGACTTTTTAAAAGCAAATAATATTAATTATACTGAAGAATAAATATTATATTTATACACATAATATCATTAGGTGATAAATATGGAAAAACATGATATGGAATTAGCTAATAAATTAAATACTGATTTAACAATGGCAATTGAATCAGGTTCAATAGTCGCAGGTAAAATGAAAAACAGTAATTTAAAAAAGTATTTATTTTCTCATGTTGAAAAATATGAAGACTTACAAAAAAATCTTGAACATGTAGTTTCAACATCTAATAAAAAATTAAAAAATACTAATCTAATAGCAAGAGCCTTTTTATGGATGCAAACATCCCTTTCTACCTTAAAGAAAAATGAAGAAAGTGATTATATAGAATCTTTTATAAAAGGCAGTGAAATGGGAATAGAAAGCAGTACTAATCTTTTAGAAAAATATGATGATGCAGATAAAAAATTAAAAGATATAGCCTTTAACTTACAAGTAATGGAATATGAAAACATTGATAAATTAAAAGACTATTTAAAAAGATCAGATTACTGATGAGAGTGTAAAAAACTTTGTGTAAAGTTATCAAACTATGATAAGAGATTGGTTACCAGCCAATCTTTTTCTTTACT
>CAKORZ010000027.1 GCA_934101685.1 uncultured Bacilli bacterium | reverse complement strand
GTGTTAGTGTACTAGAATTTCAAAAGAATCCTAAGTATTTTACTGATGGAATAGATAATTATATTGATAATGCAATAGTAGAAAAAAATAAACTTATACCTGAAGAGAAAAATGTTATTTTTGATTCTAGATTAGCATGGCACTTTTTACCTGAAACATTTAAAATATTTATCATTGTTTCTCCTTATGAAGCAGCACTTAGAACATATTTAACAAGAAATGAAAAAGAAGAAAAGTATAATAGTGTTGAAGAAGCAATGGATAAATTAATAGATAGAAGAGTTACTGAAAATAGAAGATATAAAGCTATTTATAATGTGAATTGTGAAGATTTAGAAAATTATGATGTAGTAGTGGATACTACCTTTATTAGCCCAAATGAAGCAGTAGAAATAATAATGGATTGTTATAATAAAAAAATAAGAAATGAACATTATGAAAGATTATGGATATCGCCACAATTTTTACTACCTACTGGTAAATTAGAGTATATAGATCATGAAAAAATTAAACATTATTGTGACTTGATAGATAATAATGAACCTATTGAACCAATAAAGATTTTAAGAGTACATGATTCTTTATTTGTTGTAGAAGGCCATAGTAGATTAATTGCTTATAATTTACGTAAAATTAAACTTATTAATCCTAAAATTGTATATGATGAGGATGATTTATTAAGTGATGGTAGAGAAGCTAAAAGAATGGTTAGCGTCACTGAAAATGATGTTCGTGAATGGGAAAAGATTAATGGATTTAAATATAATTATATGCCAAGAATTGTAAAGAAAAACGATACTAAATAGGAGGAGACTTTAATGCAGATTTTAAAAGTATTAATTGAATACAGCGCAGATGAAATCGATCGTACATTCGATTATCTTTTAAATGATGAAAAAGATGTTAAAGGGTGTAGAGTTAATGTAGATTTTGGACATAAAAAGAATATCGTTGGTTATGTATTAGATAGTGAATATACAAATAAAACTAGTAAAGAATTAGAGGAAGAATATGGTTTTCCTTTAAAAGAAGTTAATAGTGTTATTGATAATGAATCTTTGCTTAGTAAAGAATTACAAGATTTAGCTATGTTTATGTCTAAGGAATATGCTTGTCCTTTAATTAGTTGCTTGCAAACTATGCTTCCTAAAAGTTTAAAACCTAGAAGTGGTAAGAAAGTAGGAATTAAATTAGTAAGTTATGTAGTGCCTCTTGAAAGTAATGTGAGTTTAACTATTAAGCAAAAAGAAGTATATGAGTATATTAAAGAAAAAGGAAAAGTTTTAAAAAGTGAATTATCATCAAGCATTGTTAATAAATTAATAGAAAATAAATGTGTTAAAGTAGTTATGGAAGAAGATTATCGTAAGATTAATTTAGGTGAAAACAAAAATGATAAAGAATATGAATTAACAAATGATCAAAAAGCAGTATATGAAAGTGTTATAAAAGAAAAAGGTATTTATTTGCTTGAAGGAGTAACTGGAAGTGGTAAAACTGAAGTTTATCTTAATTTAGCTAAATATTATTTATCACTTAATAAAACTGTTATTATATTAGTTCCTGAAATTGTATTAACATCTCAACTAGCCTCAAGATTTAAATGCTTCTTTAATGATGAATTAGCTTTACTTCACTCATCTCTTAGTGAGGGAGAAAAGTATGATGAATATAGAAGAATAAAGAAGGGTATTGCTAAAGTAATCATAGGTACTAGAAGTGCAATATTTGCCCCATGCGATAATATTGGAATAATAATTATAGATGAAGAGCATAGTGAGTCTTATAAGCAAGATACAACCCCTAGTTATCATACAATTGATGTAGCAACATTTAGAGCAAAACAAAATAACGCTACTGTATTACTAGGAAGTGCAACTCCTTCATTAGAATCAAAGGTTAGAGCAAAAACAGGCATATATAAGCAATTATATTTAACAAAGCGAATAAACAATAAAAAGCTTCCACTTGTTAAAATAATTGATATGAATAAAGAAAGAAATGGTGCAATTTTATCTAATGAATTAAAGAAGGAAATAAATGATAGGTTAGAGAGAAAAGAGCAAGTTATTATTTTATTAAATAGAAGAGGATATGCTCCTTATGTAAGATGTAAAATGTGTGGGTATACTTATAAATGCCCTAAATGTGACATTACATTAAATTATCATAAAGCTAGCAATAAACTAAAATGTCATTATTGTGGGTTAGAGTTTGATCTTAAAGATACTTGTCCAAGTTGTGGATCTAAGTTTATTGAAAAAGGTGGTTATGGAACTCAAAAAGTAGAAGAAATTATAAAAGAAGAGTTTGGAAATGCTAGAGTACTTAGAATGGATCAAGATAGTACTTTAAAGAAAGATAGTCACCTTGAATTAGTTGATAAAATCATTAAACATGAAGTAGATATTATAGTAGGTACTCAAATGGTAGCAAAAGGATTAGATTTCCCTCTTGTTACCTTAGTTGCTGTTTTAAATGCAGATTCTGGATTAAATGCAAGTGATTTTAGAGCAAGCGAAAGAACTTTTCAATTATTAGTTCAAGTTATAGGAAGATCAGGAAGAGCAGATAAACCAGGCATTGCTTTAATTCAAACTTATAAACCTAATAATGATGTTTTATTAGATGCTGCTAATTACAGGTATGAAAACTTTATAAATAAAGAATTAGAGTTTAGAAAAGAATTAAAATATCCACCATTTAGATTTATTAGCTATTTGCTTTTTAAAGGAAAAGATATGGAAAAAACAAACAATACAGCTAAAATCGCAAGAGACTATTTATTAGAATATCAAAGTGATGAATTTACTGTGTTAGGCCCAAGTGTTCCCTACATTGCTAAAATAAACGATGAATATAGGTTTAAATTGATGATAAAATACAAAAATAAAGAGAAAACACTAGGAATATTAAGGGATTTAAAGGTATACTTAAAGAGTGAGAATAATACTAAAGTAAGCATAGTTGTAGATCCATATGTTGAAATATAGGGGGAAGAAAAATGATTAAAATTAATATTAATGGTAATAGAAGTGATATTGCAGGATATGTTTCTTATTATTCATGTGAAGAATTAGCAGAGCTTCTAGGTATAGATCAAGACGAAATAATTTATGAAACTACAATAGTTGATTATTTTTTACATGGAGATATAACTTTTGATAGTGAAATAATTGTTAATGTAACATTAACAGATAATTATATTGATCATATCAATGAAATTACTAACATTATTGTTAAATATGTAAGTTTCTTTACTGATAAGTGTCAAGTTTATTTTGATATAATTGATTCAAGACTTGTTTATATTTATGAAAATAAAAATAAGAAAAAAGTAGAAGCAAATAAATATAGTGAAGAAAGTCATGAATGTTCTTGTGAACATCATGATCATCATAACCATAATTGTGAACATCATCACGACCATGAACATGGATGTAATCATCACCATGATCATGATTGTTGCTGTGGTCACAAACATGACACAGACGAAGAATAAAGGACGCTCTTCGTCTTTTTCATAGGCGAAACAAAATTTGCAATTGACAATTTAAGTAAAATTATTTAGTATGGGAGTAGGTGGTATTTTATGACTATTAATGAAATAAAGGGATTAACTAAATTCTTGGATAATGAAGATGTTGAAAATATAAAAAAACAAATAAAAGATAAAGAGGAAATACTAAAAAGTGGGAAACTAGATGAAGAAGAAATGGTTCAAGTTTTAAATTCTTTATTCGCTATTTTAGTCATTGAAAAAACTTTAGAATCACAAATTGAAGGCGTTGAAGAAATAAGAGATCAATTAGAAAGTGAACTTTTAGAAGCGTATGAAGTATATGATTCATATATGGTTAAGTATAAAAAAGAAGAAAAAAAGAAAAAGAAGGGGTGGTTACTTCGCTTCTTATCTTTAAGTGATATCATACATGACAAAAAAGAAAGTATTGGTGGAGCAAATAAAGCTATAACTGAGATGAAGAAAGATTTAAAAAATCTTAAAGAAAAAAGAAGTGATGATAACCTAAAAAATGTTGCTAATAAATGCAATCATGATTTAGATGATTTCTGTCATTGCCATGAAGAATGCAAAAACCCACTTCATTATACACATGGTAAACATTTAGGCAATAACCACCATCGTAAACCTAAGGATGGCCCTATAGTACCTGAAGAGAAAAGAAAAGATACAGAAAAAGAAACTAAAGTAGAAAATTCTGAGCCAAAGAAAATATCAGGAACATCTCATAGATTTAAAGTCGGTCTATAATAAAAAATTATTATTTTAAAAATGATACTATTAAAAATGAAGTATCTTTTTTTTATAAAAAAGTTAATGTATTTTAATTAATATAGGATTATTGCAATAATAAAAAAATCTTGAAATAAAAAAAACGTATGATAAAATATTTCTAGGAGTTGATATACATGCATTATGAGGTGTCTGAAAAGTATATAGAGGAAACAAAAAAATATGAAAAAGAATTAAAAGAATCTCTAGATAAAACAGATCTTAATGAAAAAACAAAAAATATATATTTTGAAATAATTATGAAACTTCAAAAACTTAATGATTACCACGATACTTTGGCAGACAAATATAATAAATTTCTTGCTGAAGTTAAAGAAGCAAGAAGAAGATTTAAAGCAACAAAAAACGAAAAAGAAAAAAAATTGATAAGAGAAAGTATTTCAAAAAGACGAAAAGAAATGATAAAAATAAGAAAGTGTGCAAGAGATTTAAATGATTTAACTTCTGCTTTATATAGTGTGGTAGTTGAATTAAACAATCATATGAGAGAACATGTAGTTTCTAAAAAAATTTAATGAAATATGTTGAAAAGCAAATTTACTATTGATATATATTAAATATATGTTAAAATTGTATATATAGGAGTTGGGTAAAATGAAAATGGTAATTGATAAAAATAGAATATCAGAAAAATATTTAAATGAGACAGAGAAATTATCGGAAGAATTAATTGAAAAAATAGGTAAGTTGCAAATAAAAGATAAGGTAAAGAAACAATGTTATAATGATATTATGGAAAATCAACTTGCTGCTGATATGACTGATACATTAGCTGATAAGTATAATGATATGCTAGCAGAAAATAAACGTTTATTAAGTGAAGCTGAGAAAAAAACAAACCCAGAAAAAGTTAAAAAAAATGTATATGAGAGGGTAAAACATAATAGAAAAATAATGGACAACATAAAAGAAGAAAGAGACCTTTGGGATGATTATACTAAAGAAACATATGAAAAAGCAAAAAAAGCAAATGACTATTTAGTTAAAATTCAAAAAAATCAAGAAAAAAATCATAAAGGCAGATAATATAACTAGTAAAAACAGAATAATTTGGAAAAACTTAATTTGAAATTATTAGCAAGTTAAGTTTTTTTTATTAGATGAATTTTATATCAAATAAACATGTATAATAATCTTAATTACTATCTTAAATCATCTACATGTTAGTATGTGCTGCAGATAAATTTACTATTGATATATACTAAATATATGCTAAAATTGTATTCATAGGAGTTGAGAAGAATGAAAATGGTAATTGATAAAAGTAGAATAGCAGAAAAATATTTGGTAGAATCAGAAAAAATGTCTGAGCAATTAATAGCAAAAATAGAAAATATAAAAATAAAAGAAAAGGTAAAAAGGCAATGTTATAATGATATTATGGAAAATCAACTTGTTGCTGATATGATTGATACATTAGCTGATAAGTATAATGATATGTTAGCAGAAAATAAACGCTTATTGAGAGAAGCAGAAGAAAAATTGATTTCAGAAACAACTAAAAAAAACATATATAAAAAGGTAGAAAACAATAGAAGAATAATGGCTAGCATAAAAGCAGAAAAAGAACTTTGGGATAAGTATGCTGAAAAAACATATGTAAGATCAGTAAAAGCTGATAAATATTTAGTTAAAATGTATGAAAAACAAGAAAAAAAGCAAAAAAAAGGCAGATAAATGTAGATAGCAAGAGAACAAAAGGTCTCTTTTTTGATGCATAAAAAATAAAACTTGAAAATTAGTGTTTATATGTTAAAATTTTATTAGTAGGGAGTTGGAAATAATGGAAGTTAATACAATAAAACAAGATCAATTTGAAAAAATAGTAAAAGATTATTTTGAAAGTTCAAATTTTAGTGATGAAAAAAAAGTAGAATTTGCAAAGCTTTTTATAAAATATTCACGCTATGATTCTATTAAAACTTATGTTTTGGATGTTATAAAAAAATCATATGATTATAAAAATGATTTGTTAGAATGCTTAGAAAAAACTGGATTTAAAGATAAAGTAAAAAATAAACTTTATGATGAAATAATGAAATACAATTATTTAGCAGATGTGCATGATGTTGCTGCTGAGGCACGTAATAGTGTTGTTGATGACCACAACGATAGGCTTGAAAAAATATATAAAATAAACTCAGAAAAAGAAAAAAATATTATGAGAGAGAAAAATGCAAACCTTAAAAGAGAAGCGGCATATTTACAAGAAACAATAGATAATATAAATGATATAAGTAAAAAAGCACAAAAAAAGGCAGTTAAAGATGCTGATGTAATAGAGAAAACTATTCAAAAAAATAGTAAAAAAAGATAATAATTTTAATAAACATATATACTAAGAGAACAAAAGTTCTCTTTTTTTATGCATAAAAAAATAATACTTGAAAACTAGTATGCATATGTTAAAATTGTATTCATAGGAGTTGGACAAAATGAAAATGGTAATTGATAAAAGTAGAATAGCAGAAAAATATTTAAGTAAGACAGAAAAATTATCAAAGAAATTAATTGAAAAAATAGGTAAGTTGCAAATAAAAGATACGGTAAAAATGAAATGTTATAATGATATTATGGAAAATCAGCTTGCTGCTGATATGACTGATACATTGGCCGATGAATATAATGATATGCTAGCAGAAAATAAACGTTTATTGATAGAAGTAGAAGAAAAATTGATTTCAGATACAACTAAAAAAGACATATATAAAAAGGTAGAAAACAATAGAAAAATAATGGCTAGCATAAAAGCAGAAAGAGACCTTTGGGATAAGTATACTAAAGAAACAGCTAAAAAAGCACAAAAAGCAGATAATTATTTAGTTAAAATGCTTGAAAAACAGGAAAAAAGGCAAAAAAAGTAGATAAATATAACTAGAAAAAATAATTCTTGAAAATAAATTGTGTAATGGTAAAATATAAACGAGGTGTTAATGATGGAAGAGTTAGTAAAATATATTTCTGAAGAATATATGGAGAAAGTTCATAGATATGAAAATAATCTTTCAGAAGATTTGAAAAAGACAGATTTAGATGTAGATAGTAAAGAAGAATTTTACGATTATATGGTAAAGCATGAGTATATGTTAGCTGCAATTGATTCGTTAGGAGAAAAAATCAATGAGTTAAATAATAAATGTGAAACTTTAAATAAAGAAGCTGAAAATTTAGATAATCTTGGCAAATTAGATGCAGCAGATAAATGTAGTTCATTGGATATAGAAATAGAAAAATTAACAAAGCTTAGAAATGATTTAATTAAAAAATGTAAATCAATGAGATTAAAGGTATCTAGAATAGATAAATTAATTAATAAGCGTATAAAAGTAATGGATAAAAAACGTAATAAAGAAGCTACTAGATTTATTAAAAAATAGGAGATATTAAAATGAATTTAAAACAATATATAACCAAAGAAAAATTAAAAGAAGTAGAAGAAATTGAAAAGAATGTAGCTGCTACCTTAAATGATACTGATTTTGATGATAAAACTAAGAAAAAGTATTATGACACTATTATGGAATATCAAATTGTACATGCTGCAGCAATGTGCTTATATTATAAAATTAATGATATGGATAAAGAGTGTGAAGGTTTAGCAAAACGATTTTATGCATTACCTGATGGATATGAAAAAAATGAAATAGCAAGAAAACATAATGATATTGTTGCTAAAAGAGATTCAATAGCAAGATTTAAGTTAAAATTAATGGATAAACTAGAAAAAACTGAAAAAACAGTAAGGAGTATTACTGATATAGTAATTAATAGAGCAAATGCTTTAAAGAAAAATAAAAAGGTATAATAGCAAAAAGAATTAAATTATAAAAAATTTAATTCTTTTTTATTATAATAATGTTACAATAATAACGGTGATTACTATATGGAAAGTTTATATAATTATTCTTTAGAAAATTTAAGTAAAGAAATGGTAGAGTTAGGTCAAAAAAGCTTTAGAGCTACTCAAATATATGGTTGGTTATATCAAAAAAGAGTAAAAGACATTGATAGCATGAGTGATGTGTCTTTAGCTTTTAGAGAAGTTTTAAAAGAAAAATATACTATGAATTTGCCTACTATTATTAGAAAGCAAGTTTCTTATGATGGTACAGTTAAGTTATTATTAGAGTTCGAAGATAAGATGAGTGTAGAAACTGTTCTTATGAGATATGATTATGGTAATGCAGTATGTGTTAGTTCTCAAGTGGGATGTAACATGGGCTGTAAGTTTTGTGCTTCTGGTTTAATCAAAAAACAAAGAGATTTAAAGGCTAGTGAAATGGTAGCGCAAATCATGAAAATACAAGAATATTTAGATGAAGAAGGAAAAGGAGAAAGAGTTAGCCATGTTGTAATTATGGGAAGTGGTGAACCTTTTGATAATTATGATAATGTTATGAATTTTATTAAAATAATAAATGAGCAAAAAGGTTTAGCAATAGGTGCTAGACACATTACAGTATCAACTTCAGGTATACCCGATAAAATAGTTAAGTATTCAAAAGAAGGAATCCAAGTTAACTTAGCAATATCATTACATGCTTCTAATAATGAAACAAGAAATAAAATAATGCCAGTTAATAAGGCTTATCCACTTGAAAAACTATTTGAAGCAATAAAAGAGTATGAAAGCAATTCAGGTAGAAGAGTAACTATTGAATATATTTTATTAAAAGGATTAAATGATTCGTTGAAGAACGCTAGTGAATTAGCTAGTTTACTTAAAGGAACTTTTGCTTATGTAAATTTAATCCCATATAATGAAGTAAGCGAAAATGAATTTAAAAGAAGTGATAAAGAAAGCGTAAGAGCATTTTATGAAGAGTTAAAAAGAATAGGCGTTAATGTAACTATTAGAAAAGAATTTGGCTCTGATATAGATGCAGCATGTGGACAGCTTAGAGCAAAGAAGGAGGGCATTATTAGTGAATAGTTTTTTGATGACTGATAAAGGGCTATCTAGAAATAATAATCAAGATGATGTTTTAGGATTAACTAAAGAAAATGGTGATTCTTTATTTGTTTTGTGTGATGGTATGGGTGGACATGCAGGTGGAGCAATAGCTTGTAAAAAGTGCATTAATACCTTTAAAAATGAATTTAATAAGAGCAAGTATACAAATATAGAAGAAGCAAAAGAATGGCTATATAAGATGGTTTTAAAGGCAAATAAAGAAATAATATCTTCAGGTAATAAAAATCCTAAATTAAAGGGAATGGGCACTACTGTAATAAGCTTTTTAGTAACTAAAGACTATAAGGTGTATGCAAGTGTTGGCGATAGTAGAGTTTATTCATATGGTAAAAGAAAACTTGTTCAAGTTAGTGAAGATCAAACTTTTGCAGAGGCTTTATATAAAGCTGGATATATAAATAAAAAAGAAGCTAAGAATCATCCTAGAAGAGGTATGTTATTATGCGCAGTAGGAAGTGCTCCTAATGATATGCTTGATGTACAAATTAAAGAAGTTAACCAAAAGGATAATTATCTTATTTGCTCTGATGGTTTATACAATATGGTTGATGAAACTAGAATTAAAAAGATACTAGATGAAGATATATCTATAAAAGATAAAGTAAATAAATTAATAGATGAAGCTAATGATAATGGTGGATTTGATAATATAAGTGTTATTTTGTTGGAGGAATGTTTATGATGATAGGTAAAGTTTTAAAAAATAGATACTTTATAACTTCTCTTATACAAGAGGGTGGAATGTCTTATGTTTATCTAGCAGAAGATACTATAAATAAAAAACAAGTAGCAGTTAAGATAATGAAAGAAGAAACATTTAAAGATCCATTAAATATTGCTAGATTTCAAAGAGAAGCAAGAGCATGTGCATCTTTAAGACATCCAAATATTGTAGAAATATATGATATAGATGAATATAAGGGAAAACCTTATATTGTTATGGAATATGTAGAAAGTAAGTCTTTAAAAGATTTGTTAATTACTAGAGGAGCTTTTTCTCCACTTGAAGCATGTGATATTATTTATCAACTAGCAGATGCTTTAATGCACGCTCATGAACATGGAGTAATACACCGTGATATTAAACCTCAAAATGTTATGATGCAATATGACGGTGGGGTAAAACTATTAGATTTTGGTATTGCTACAATTAGTGATGCCCCTAATATTACACAAAAAGATATGGTGGTTGGTAGTGTTCACTATATGGCTCCAGAAATGTTAAAAGGTAAAGGTGCTAGTCCTAGATCAGATATTTATGCTTTAGGTATTACTTTCTTTGAATTATTAGCAGGTAAACAACCATTTACTGACAGTAGTCCTGTTAATATTGCTATGAAACAAATTGAAGAACCATTGCCTAGTATTCATAAAATTAGAAGTGATGTAAGTCCTAAAATAGAAAAAATTATTAATAAAGCATGTGCTAAAAATCCAGATAATAGATATCAAAGTATGAAAGCTTTTAAACATGATTTACAAGCTGTAATGGGAGTAGATGCAGCTAGACCAAGTTTATTTGCTAGATTATTTAAAAGGAATAAAAAAGATGCCTAAGGGAATCATTACAAGAGTTGTAGGAGGACTTTTCTATGTCCTTGATGGGAATAATGTAGTAAAAACTACTGCTTCTGGGAAATTAAGGGATTATAAAAAGATTCCAATAGCAGGAGACTATGTTAACTATGAAGTAACAAATGTTAATGAAGGATATATTAAAAGTATAGAAGAAAGAAAAAATAGACTTATTAGACCACCAGTTGCAAATATTGATCAAGTAATAATTGTAACCTCTTTAGTAGAGCCTGATTTTTCCTCTTTATTATTAGACAAGTTGCTTGTACAAGTGCTTGATAATGAAATAAAGCCTATTATTTATTTTTCTAAAAAAGATAAAGTTAAAGATTTAAGTAAGTTTGAAAAATACTTTAATTATTATAAAAGTATTGGAATTGAAGTATATGTTGGAAATAGTTTAGGTAATGAAAATGATAAAGAGCTAGAAAAAATATTTAAGGATAAATTAAGTATTGTTACAGGTCAAAGTGGAGCAGGTAAATCTACTTTATTAAATTCATTAAATAAAGAATTATTATTAAAAACTGGTGATTATTCATCTAGTTTAGGAAGAGGAAAACACACAACTAGAGAAGTAGAGTTCTTTAGTGTTGGGGGAGGATTAGTTGCGGATACTCCTGGTTTTTCTTCTATGGAGTTAGATATAGATGCAGAAAGATTATCATATACTTTTCCAGGTTTTAAAGAAGGCTTAAATTGCAAATATAGAGGATGTTTACATGAATCAGAACCAGGATGCAAAATTAAGGCTTTAGTAGATGAAAATATAATTTTAAAAGAAAGTTATGAGAATTATTTAAAATTATTAGAGACTGCTAAAAGAAGAAAGGATGCGTATAAAAAATGATTATTTCTCTTTCTATATTAAATATTGAAAAAAAAGATAGAAAAGCTCAAATTGAAAGATTTATGACTAATAACAGCAATTGGATTCATTTTGACGTAATGGATGGTAAATTTGTAGAAAATGAAACATTTAAATATGAAGTAGTAGAAGAAGTTAGTAAATATTGTAACTTATTTAAAGATGTTCATTTAATGACATATGAGCCTACTAAATATTTAAAAGAGTATAAAGAAGCAGGTGCAGATCAAATTACATTTCATTATGAAAGCGTTACTAATGTTTTAGAAACTATTAAAGAAATTAAAAAAAATAATATGAAAGTAGGAATTAGTGTTAAGCCTAATACTGATGTTAGAGTATTAAAAGAATATTTGCCTTTAATAGATTTAGTTTTAGTTATGTCAGTAGAGCCTGGAAAAGGTGGGCAAAAGTTTATGGATAGTTCTTTAGATAAGATAAGATGGTTAAAAGAAAATAAGAAGAATAATCATTATCTTATTTCTGTTGATGGAGGAGTAAATAAGGATACTAGTAAATTAGTAAAAGAAGCGGGTGCTGATGTAATAGTAGTGGGCTCATATTTAACTAAAGAGATAATTAATGATGATAAAATAAAAGAATTGATGTGATTAATGAAATGAATTTTAAAAATGATGAAAGAATAATAAATGATGTAATTAAAACATTAAATATAAACTATGAAAATCACAAATATTTTAATGATGGTGCTTGTAGTAGGGTTATCTTATTAAATAACAAATATCTAATAAAACAAAACAATCCTACTTTATTAAAAGGTGAAGTAGAATTTTTAAACTTAAATAAACAAGATATACTTCAAAAGATTATTTATGTTGATTCTGAGTATGAATATGTTGTATATGATTTTATTGAGGGAAATACAATGAAAAGGGTAATTAATGTAGATGATACAATTAATAAATTAGTGAGATTTGTAAATAGTTATAAAGAATATAACGAAGGAAGTTATGGCTATTTTGAAGATCAGGTAGATAGTTGGAGTAAGTTCTTGTTAGATGAAGTAAATAGCAGTAGCAAAAATACTAAGGATTATATTTCAAATAACAATCTTGTAATTGAATGCGTTAATAAATTAAAAAGATATCCTTTTAAGAAAAAGTTATTACATGGCGATTTTGGTACACATAATTTTATAGAAAGAAATAATAAATTAGTGGGTATTATAGATCCTGAACCAGTATTAGGGGATCCATTATATGATATATTATTTGCTTTTGTTAGTAATGTAGACATCTTAAAAAATATTACTTTAGAAAGATTAGATGATATCTTAAATGAAGATAGTAAAAAGATATATGCAATGCTAATTATTGTATTATATTCTAGAATATCAAGATGTCTAAAGTACCATAAAGAAGATATTGATATTTATATGAACTATTGGAAATATTTAGAGAATAAAAAAAGTAACTATTTAATTTAGTTACTTTTTTGAATTATCTACTTTTTCTATATTTTGAAGTTCAAAACGATAAGTTTGTTTTACATTAGGATATTTTTCTTTATCTACTTTAGATAAGAACATATCAAGAGGTCTAATGTATAAGCCATTATCATCATATAATGCTCTATATACTACATATTTACTTTTATCTTCACTATGAGTAGCAACATCCTCAACCAAATAATAATTTCCTTTAAAATGTTTATAAACACCTTTTATTACTAATTTGTTTTCCATTTTTATCTTCCTTTTAAAGTTTATTAAGATTAATTAGATTCTATTTTACCTATATATTCGCCTTCAACAAATTTTGTGAAATTTAAGTATTCATCTCCACCTTCAAGTCCAAGAGCACCAGATTTAGCGTCTGCGAATTTACCATTTCTAACTACTACAGTAGTAGGAGTGCTTAATGAATCTTGATTAGCATAATCTCTTGTATCAATTTCATCTAAGTATTCTTTCCATTCAAGTAGATATTTTACATCTCTAGTAGTATCACTAGTATCATCTATATCAACATAATAAATCATATTATTAGTAGAAGATACATACTTATTTACAACTTTTTTAAATTGAGTACAGTGAACACAGTTGTGAGATCCTATAAATAGAATAAAGTCATCACCATTATCTAGTTTTGATTTAACTTCACCATAAGTAATTTTAGTAAATACATCTTTTTCACTAGATGTTTCAGAACTACTATTTTCTTTAGCTTTATCTACAGCATTAACAACACCTTGTATACCAAATACTAATCCAAAGATTAAAACAACTAATACAATTGGTTGTAACCAAGCATTTTCTTTTACATAGTTAAAAGCAATCTTTAAATACTTCCAAATAAATAATCCTATTTTCTTAAAAAAGTTTCCTATAGCAACAAAAAATTTCTTCACGCAACATTTCTCCTTATTCGTTTAACATAATAATGTTAACATAAGTTAAAACATAAATTCAACACTTCCATTAAAATTCTTGTGCATTTTCAAACGAATGTTTAATACTTTGAGTATTATCCACGATATAAGTTAGGGAATCTTTTCCTTTTTTTAAGTGTGCATCAGTTATAATTCCATTAGTAATAGCTTCTTTAGCCATTTCATAATTATAGATCTTTCCTACATTAGTTTTAAATTCTACTATTCTATCTAAATTATCTTTTTTTATTCCAACTATTCTTTCTTTATTCATTATTTTCACCTACTATTATAGTTAACTAAAAAAAGACTTTTTAAACATAGAAAATAAAATGTTAAATATGTATAATAATAATACGAGGTGTATATATCAAATGGGACCGATTATCACAATTATAGTACTTGGAATTTTACTTATCCTTTCAGGATTTTTTTCAGCAACTGAAACAGCTTTTTCAAGCGTTAATATTATTAGGATGAAGCAATATGCTAGATCTTCTAAAAAGAATGTTTCAAAAAAAGCAAAGAAAGTTGTTAAATTAAGTGAAAACTATGCAATGTTTTTAAGTACTGTATTAGTTGGTAATAATATTGTTAACTTAACTAGTGCTTCGCTTGCTACTTATTTATTTTCTACTATTTATAATATGGGAGAATCAGGAGTACTTATAGCAACTATTTTAATGTCTGTGTTAGTAATTATTTTTGGAGAAATAACTCCTAAAACACTTGCAAGAACATGGCCAGAAAAGTTTGCAATGTTTGCAGCAGGCCCTATGACTGTATTAGTATTTATTTTAACCCCTATTACAATATTATTTGGAAAATTAAATGAAAAAGTAAATGATTTAGTTGATGAGGAAGAAAAGGTAACAGCAACAGAAGATGAACTAATTGATATTGTTGAAAAGATAGAAAAAGAAGGAGTATTAGAGCATCAAGAAAGTGAATTAATACAAAGTGCTATTAATTTTGATAGTATTAGTGTTAGACAAGTTATGACTCCTAGAGAAAATGTAATGTGTGTTAATATAGAAGATGATTTTGAAAAGGTAGCAGATTTCTTTGAGTATCATCAATTTTCTAGAGCACCAGTTTATGATAAAGAAACGGACAAAATAATAGGCGTTATCAATCAAAAAGATGTATATGCTTGTTATGCAGGAAATACTAAAAAAAGTGCTAGAGAATTAATGGGAGATGCTATATATGTGTCTCATAGACGACTTATTCCTTATGCTTTAGAAATAATACAAAAGAATAAGTCACATTTAGCTGTAGTAGTAGATAATATTAAAGAAAAAAATTTCTTAGGAATTATAACATTAGAGGATATTTTAGAAGAATTAGTTGGAGAAATATATGATGAATATGATGATTCACCATCTAGTGTGTTTGAAATAGGAAATCATTTATATCAAGTAAATGGTAAAGTAACATTAAATGATTTATTTGATAACTATTTAACAGATACAGATTACCCACATACTAAGGCTAAAAATGTAAATGAGTGGATAAAAGAAGTAGTTGTTAAAGTTAATAAAAATGTTGAATTATATTATGACAATTTGAAAATAACTATATTAGAAGTAGAAGATGATAATGTTAATTTAGTAGAAATAGAAGTGTTAACAGACTATGATGAGGAGTAAATATAATGAAAAATAAAGAACTAAAAAAAATATTAAAAAGATCTTTAATGGTAATTGTATGCGCATTACTATATGCAATTGCTATAAAGTTAATAGTACAACCTAATAAGTTTTTAGCAGGAGGAGTGTCAGGTGTCACTGTTTTAGTATCAAGAACTATATCAATAGTTATAAATAAAGAGACTATGGAATCTATTTTATATAGTATTTTCTATGCAATTTTTAACCTTCCAATTTTTATTTTTGGTTTTAAAAGAATAGGAAAGAAATTTATATTCTTTTCTATAGCAAATGTTGCTTTAGTATCTTTATTTGTATCAATAATACCAGCTTCATTATTCGAAACTTTACAATTTAATACATTAGATTTACTTACTTCATCAATACTAGCAGGATTACTTACTGGTATATCATGTGCACTTGCATATGCAAATAATTTTTCTAATGGTGGAACAGATATTATAGCAATGTATCTAGCTAGAAATAAGGGCAAGGGTATAGGAACATGCAACTTCTTTATGAATGCTTCAATATTAGTAGTAGGTGGTATTGTTTTTAAAGATTTTGATACTTTAGTGTATACAGTTATTTATTTCTTTATAAACTCATTAGTTGTTAATAATTTATATATAGGGCAAAAGAAAGTATTGCTTGAAATAGTTACTACAGAAGCAGAAAAATTATCAGATGAGTTAATGAAAGTGTCTCACCATGGCTGCACTATTATAGATGTAGTAGGAGCATATAGTCATACTAATAGAAAAATGCTTAGA
>CAKORZ010000026.1 GCA_934101685.1 uncultured Bacilli bacterium | reverse complement strand
AAGTAATACATTCTTTTATTATCTGAATAGTTTTTTAAAGAATCTAATAAATAAGAAGTTTTGGTATTTCCTCTTAATATTTTAGGATTTTTACCAGATAAATAAGAATAAATATCTGTGCCTGAAAGCATGTATTTAACATTATAAAATTTACTTAATTCAGTATCTGTGATATAAGTTTGTACTTTTGTTCTAAATATAGGATTATTTACAAAGTATTGGCAAATAGTTTCATAATCTAGAGGACTATCTTCAAAAATAGATTTATGAAAAATTATTGTTTTTAATTTAATAGCGCTTACTAAAGACATTGATTTTAAACCTAAATTATCAAAAGCTTCACTTATATTTTTATTTTTAGAGTTTACTACAATAAATGTAGTTTCATTTTGAGAGCCTTCAACTTCTAGTACTGAGGCAGTAGAGGTATTTAGTATCTGCATATAAATTTTATATTCATTATCTACATATTCAATTCCTAAAGATACTGGGAAAAACATCTCACCTAAATCTTTATTTTTTATAAAACATCCACTTGTTAATAGTGAACTTATTATAATTACAATCATAAATAGTTTTTTCATTCTTTATTACTTCCTTTCTTCTTTTTAGATATTTTTTCTATAAAGTTTACAGGCACTAAAGATTTTAATAGTGCTTTAAAATTAATAGGGCACAAAGGATACATATATTGTGTTCCTAATGATTCTTGAGAAGAAAGATAGATCATTATAAGTATAAAAGCAGTACTAGAGCCAACAAAGCCAAATAAAACGGTAAATATTAACATAACCCATCTCATCATATTTACACTTATGTTAAAACTATTGTTATTTGATAAAACATAACAAGCAATAATACTTAGAGCACCTACAAATAAAGCTTCTTGACTTAGTATACCTGCTTCTATTACTGCTCTTCCTAAAAGCAAACTTCCTATTACAAGTAGACTTGAACTTAATCCTTGAGTATATCTTGTACCTGCAATTCTAAATATTTGAAAGATTATTTCTACAATGATTATTTCTGATATAAAAGAAGCTCTTATTCCTTTTCTTGCATTAATGGTTGTGGATATTAAAGATACTGGAAAAAACTCAGGATAAAAACTAATAACTGCTACTATAAAAGGTTCTATAAAGACAGCTATAAAAAAGGCAAAGGCTAATATAACTCTATCTATAAGTACAGCATAGTAGTTTTCACTTAACGAATCATGATATTCAAAAAAGTAAAATAAAGTAGTGGGTACAATTAAAGCTAGAGGAATCCCATCTATTAATATTATTATTCTTCCTTTTATTAAAGATTCTGCAATATAATCTGGTCTACTTGTATAGTTTACTAGAGGCACTAGTGATTTTTTGTTAACTAAAAAAGATTGCATTTGTCCTATATTAGTTAGACTATCAATGTCTATTTTGCTTAAAGTTTCTTTTACTTTTCTTACTATTTTACTATTTGATGTTTCATTTATATACATCATTACAACATTAGTGTTAGTTAATCTACCTATGTTATATTGCTCTATACTTAATTCATTACTTTTTATTCTTTTTTGAATTAATGCTACATTTTTTTCGTTGCTTTCTACTAGTGCATCTCTAGCTCCAACAATTGAAATATCATTTATAGGGTCACTTGTACTTCTTGTTGGAATATTATCAGCATTTATCGAATAGAAAGATTTATTAGTATAGTTATATATTATTATACTTCCACTAAAAAGGGCAGAATCAATATCCCTTTCAGATATTTCCTTTATTCCTACAATATTAGTTTCATCAAGTTTATGGTGAATACTTGATTCCTTTATTAGACTAGGTATTAAACTTTTTTGTAATAAATCTATATTTACCATTGTTTTGTTATACATTAGTAATAGATTAGTATTATCTTCAATTTGCATAAAAATAACATATTCATTATTTTTGTATTTCTTTTTTAATTTTTTAGTTACACTTTCAAACATTAGCTTTTTTCCTCCTTTTTATCATAAATGGGAGAGTTAATAAAGCAATTATTAAACATATAGAACAGGTTAATAAGAGTGATTCTAATGCATTTTCATATAGCTTCATGCTTTTTTCTGCAAAGTAAACAATTATTATTACTGCAAATATTAAACAGATACTTACAATCTTATTTAAATTGAAGGATCTTTTTATAGTTATTATTGAATAGCCTATTCTTGCATATATAGAAAAAGCTATTGATAATAGGTAATAATAATCAACATTTTCAAAAAAATCACCCGCTACTATATTTTTAATGCTTTCTAGGTAAGGAAATCTTATTTTATCTAGTAAAGTTCCAAACTCAAATAATTGTCTTAAATTAGTAGTTATTCCAACTAGTGATAAAGATATAGATAATATTAATACTAGTTTGATATTTATTTTGTTTTCTATATCTTTTTGACTAGTTATTAAAAGCAATGGCTCTAAGAGTAAAGGTAAGATAAGTAATATTAATGGTAAAATATGATTTTTACTAACTTTAAAAAAATTATAAAAAGTAAACATATCTATATCTGGTAAATGTTTTGTATATACATATTTAAATATGATAGTTATGATAAGTAAAAATGATGCTAAATAATAAAATATATAATCTCCTTTTATTATTGTATATATTAGAGGTAAAGATAAAAAGAATAATATTATTAATAATAATGTCTCTGGGTAGTAATAGATATATATTAAATTAGTAATATATATTAGTGATATTATTAGAGTTATTAGTAAATAAATACTAGATATCGACTTATATAAAAAATTGCATTTTATGTTGTTATTTAACTTGTTTTTATTAATAATTTTACAAGTTATGTATGCAACTATTGGCATAAGAGTAAACATTATACTTGTTAAGAAGACTGCTTCTTTTGAATATAAATAAAATAAATGTTGGGATAATATTTGTATTGTATAGAAGGAGTAAGATATGAAAAAAATTATTATTAGATTTGTAGAAGATATTTTTTTCTTTTCCATATGTTTCACCAGTGTTATTTTTTCCAATATCATGTAAATGAAACAAAAAAGAATTAATCTTAAGAAAATAGAGAAAAAAAGTATAGCAAATTTTGTCATAAAATGATGCTAGGGAGGATTTTTATGATAAATCAATTTATTTTAGTAGGCGCTATAAAAGAGATGCCATTAGAAGATGAAAAATTTAAATTAGAGGTAAAAAGAAATTATAAGAATATGTCTGGAGAGTTTGAAAATGATGTTTTTGATTGTTATATATGGTTAGCAATTTCTAAAAAAATTATGCTTTCTTGTAAAATGGGAGATGTAGTAGCAGTTAAGGGTAGACTTGTTGGAGAAGATGGTAAGTGTAATATTATTGCTGAACAAATAGTATTACTAAATAAAGTAGCGTAAATGTTGAAAAGAAAAAGTTTCAAGTTTAAAATTTAAGTGGGTGGTATTTATGTTTAAATATATTAGAGCTATATTTAGAGGAGGACTTAGAATTTTATTTGCATATCCTAAAATTAGAAGATATGCAAAACATAAAGATAAGTATTCAATTGAAGAGAGATATGCATATGCAAGAAAGTTAACTAAAATTGCTTTTCGTGCATTAGATATAAAAGTTGAATCTTATGATTTAGATAAGCTTCCTAAAGATGAACCAGTAATGCTTGTATGTAATCACCAAGGTTTTATGGATGCATTAACAATGATATATTTATCAGAAAAACCTATTACTTTTGTTACTAAAAAAGAAGCAAGAAAATATCCTTTTGCAGGTAAAGTTATATATTTTATAGATGGTATATTTATGGATAGAGAAAATATTAGAGATGCAGTTAGAATGGTTAAATTATGTGAGGAAGATTTGAAGAATGGTAAGTATGTTTCTATATTTCCTGAAGGAACTAGAACTAGAGATGTAGATCGTATTCCTGGTGAGTATAAAGCTGGAGCTTTAAAACCTGCATATGACACTAATACAAAAATTGCTTATTTTGTTATTGATGGAGGATATACAGCTTTATCAACAAAATATAAAGGTAAGACTACTATTAAGTTTAAATTAATTGATGCTATTGATTCTAGCGTGTATAAAGAAAAAAGCACTGCAGAGCTAGCTAAAGAAATAGAAAATAATACTAAAAAAGAGTTGCTAAATCTTAGAAGTTTATGATATTAACACTAGATTATTAAAATAGTAAAGATAACAATGTTTGCAAAATTATTTACTTGTTATATTGGAATATTAGAAATATATATAAGAGCAAAGAAAGTTTGGATAATGCCATAAAATTAAAATATGATTTGCTTGAATACTTTAAAATCAATACAAATATAATAAACTTATATTATGATAAAATTATTAGGAGAAATCTAAAACTAAGATTAAAAAAAAGAGAAAGTTAGATCGTATCAAATTGTTACAAACTGAAATTGGTTGCTGATGATGAAAAAATACAAAATGGATTTGATGTATAAAAAATATATCTTAAAAATTGTTAAATCTATTTCTAGCTTAAGAAAAAAAATAAAGATAAGTAAATTAAATTTTGTAACACAAAAAAGTTGCTTAACATTACAAGTTTATGATATTATTGCTAGGCTATTAAAATAGCAGAGGGGGTAATGTTGATGGGACTATTTACTTGGTACAGTGAGGAAGTACCAGAAGGGATGAAAACTACTCAAGTTTATGGAATTGTTTTTACTACTGATGGACGTTTGCTTTTAAAGGTAGAAGAAAAGCATGGCAAAACAGAGTATTCATTTGCTGGTGGAACTCCAGAATCATTTGATTCTAATAGAATAGCTACACTTAGAAGAGAACTTATTGAAGAAGTGAACACTACTATTAAAGATGAAATCTATTTAGTTGGGTACCAAAAAGTTGATGAAGGAAATGGAAAGGCTCCATATGCTCAAGTGCGTATGACTGCTCTTATTGATAAAGTAGGAGTAAAGAAGCCAGATCCTGATAATGGAAGAACTTATGAAAGATTACTAACTACACCTGAAAGAGCTATTAAACTTTTAGGTTGGGATACTGCTGAAGGACAGATTAATGAAGCTGTTAGAATAGCTAAAGAAAAGCTAAATATTAAAGAATTTTCTACTGTTGAAGAATACATTTAATATTAAAAAAGTAAACAAAATATGTATTAGTTGACTCAAAGTTAACAAATGAATAAAACACCTTTTATTTGCTTATAATGCAAATGAGGTGTTTTATTTTATGAACAATGAAATATTTGCAAAAAGGTTTAAAGAATTAAGATTAAATGCCGGTATTACTCAGACTGAATTTAGTCACTATTTAGGTATTTCTAAAGCAACAATTTCTTATTATGAAAGTGGTAAAAGAATGCCTAGTAATTCTCAAATAAGAAAAATTGCTAATTATTTTAAAGTTCCTATAGATTATTTACTTGGAATGGATTATATAATGGAAGATTCTAATGATGAATATTTGAGAGATGAAACATTATTAAAAATAATTAGAAGATCTAAAAAACTATCTTCATTTATATTAAGTGATCCTAGAAGTAATGTTAAAAAATTAGAAGATTATATAGACTCATTGTAAGATTAAAAGTATAGTAAAAAACTATGCTTTTTTTATATCTTTATTTATAATTTTAAATAGATGATGATTCATGAATAAAAGGGAAAATATTTTAAATGATTTTTATACTAATTTTTATGATGAAGAATTTGAAATATGGATAAAATATTATTTACCTACTTGTGAAAGAATTGAATTACAAGGATATAGTAATCATATGTTATATATTTGTAAGAAAAACTAACTTTTTATAGCTATTATATGTCTAGAGGAATTTTTTGCGTATTTACGAATAAATTTCCTTTATTTTTAATAATTTGATTGAATATAGGGCAAAATATGATATACTATGTACAGGAAATTTTTGCGTATATACGCATTTATTTATTCTAAAAGGAGAATATTTATGGAAATTAGTAGAGATTTATATCTAAATAAATTGATTAGAAAAAAACACAATGGCCTTATAAAAGTTATTACTGGTATAAGAAGATGTGGGAAGTCTTATTTGCTTAATTCATTATTTAAAAATCATTTAATTAATTCGGGTGTACAAGAATCTCATATAATTGAAATGGCTTTTGATAATATTATCAACAAAAAATATAGAGAGCCAATGGCTTTATACAATTATGTTTTAGAAAAAATAGTTGATGATGAAATGTATTATGTGTTATTAGATGAAGTACAATTAGTAAAAGAATTTGAAGATGTTTTAAATGGATTTTTACATATCAAAAATGTAGATGTATATGTAACAGGAAGTAATGCTAAATTTTTATCAAAAGATATAATTACAGAATTTAGAGGAAGAGGCGATGAAATACATATGCATCCATTATCTTTTAAAGAGTTTTTTAGTGTTTATAATGGAAGCAGGGAAGATGCATGGAAAGAGTACGTTCAATTTGGAGGATTACCTAAAATACTAAATTTTGTAGATAATGAAGATAAAATTCAGTTTTTGAAAGATTTATTTAAAGAAACATATATTAATGATATAATCGAAAGAAATTCTATAAAAAATATAGATGAATTAGAAGAACTAATTAATATTTTATCTTCATCCATTGGATCATTAACAAATCCTCATAAATTATCTGATACATTTAAAAGTGTAAAAAATGTTTCTATAAAATCTGAAACATTAAGTAATTATATTGATTATTTGACTGATGCTTTTATAATTGATAAGGCTACTAGGTATGACATAAAGGGAAAAAAATATATTGATTCTCCTTTCAAATATTATTTTGAAGATATGGGTCTTAGAAATGCTAGAATCAATTTTAGACAATTAGAGGAAACTCATATTATGGAAAATATAATTTTTAATGAACTTAAGATTAGAGGATTTAATGTGGATGTAGGGGTGTTATCTTATAATTCTAAAAATAAATTAGGAGTAAGTGTAAAAACATATCTAGAAGTAGATTTTGTGTGCAATAAAGCAGACAAAAGATACTATATTCAATCTGCTTTAACATTACCTACTAAAGAAAAGTTAGATCAAGAGCAAAATTCTTTATTGAAAATTACTGATTCATTTAAAAAAATTATAGTAGTTAAAGATTCTATATCTACTTATTATAATGAAGATGGTGTATTAATAATGAATCTATTTGATTTTTTGCTAAATGAAAATAGTTTAGATTATTAATATAAAAATGCAAATATTTATATTGAGTTTTAGATAAAAATCGTTGACTTTAATATTAGTCTAATATATAATCTTTGATGTTGCTAATAGGATACATGAACTTAGGAGGTGTTTACAAATGGCAGTACCAGCAAGAAGAATTTCAAAAACAGCTAAAAGAAAACGTAGAACTCACCAAAAATTAGAAATGCCTAATTTAAGTGCTTGTAGTAATTGTGGTGAAATGATTAAGTCACATATCGTATGTCCTCACTGTGGATATTATGATGGTAAAAAAGTTTTATAATATTTAGTTTGAATATGAATAATTAAGGTTACCGTAAGGTAATCTTTTTTTTGCACATTTTTTAAGAAAGTTAATAAAAATTCGTAAAAAATATTTACAAAATGTAAAAATAGTGGCTATAATAGACTTGTAAGTGGTGAAAAGTGGTAGAAAGTGGGTGATTAATATGTTCATGGGTCAATTTTTACATAATATTGATGAGAAGGGACGTATTATCATTCCATCTAAAATGAGAGAACAACTTTCTAACGCCGTAGTTGTTACAAGAGGGTTTGATAAATGTATCACTCTTTATTCAACTGAAGGATGGGAAAAGTTTCAAACATCACTTCTTACATTACCAAATACAATGCAAGATGCTAGAAAACATATTCGTGTATTAGTAGGTAGTGCTTCTTCACAAGAATTTGATAAGCAAGGTAGAATAAATTTACCTTCTAATCTTATTAATGAAGCTGGTATTACTAAAGAATGTGTGATTGTTGGTGTTCTTGATCACATTGAGATTTGGTCAAAAGAAGCTTGGGATGCATATTATGATGATGCTTCTTCTAGTTTAGAAGATATTGCAGAAAAATTATCTTTTATAGGTAAGTAATATGAGTGAACATGTTTCAGTTTTGTTAAATGAGTCAATTAATGGGCTCAATATTAAAAGCGATGGCATCTATGTAGACGCTACTTTAGGTAGAGCAGGACATAGTTACCATATATTAAAGAAGTTATCTAATCTTGGCAAGCTATATTGCTTTGACAAAGATATAGAAGCTATGGAGGCATCTAGTCAGTTACTATCAACTATTTCTCCCCAATTTGAACTTATTCATGCTGATTATAAGTTTATCGTAATGGAACTTAATAAGCGTGGTATTAATTCTGTTGATGGTATCTTGTTTGATTTAGGTGTCTCTTCTCCCCAACTAGATAATGGTGAAAGAGGATTTTCATACAAATATGATGCTAGACTTGATATGCGTATGAATAAAGATGATAAATTAGATGCTTACACCGTTGTGAATACATATAAGGAAGATGATCTTAGAAATATTATATTTAATTATGGAGAAGAAAGGTATGCAAGAAATATTGCTAGAAATATAGTTTTAAGAAGGAAAGAAAAGTCTATTGAAACTACATTTGAATTAGTTGATATTATTAAAGCTAGTATGCCTGGAAGTGCTCTTAGAGAAGGACATCCTGCTAAAAGAACATTTCAAGCTATAAGAATTGAAGTTAATGATGAACTTAATAGTTTAAAAATAGCTTTGAATGATAGTTTGAAATTATTAAAGAAGGGTGGAAGAATAGCAGTTATTACATTCCATTCACTAGAGGACAAAATAGTTAAAGAAATATTTAAAAAAGCAAGTGAAGGTGAAAGTTGGTCAAGAAATATGCCTATTAATGTTGAACAAAAAGAAAGTGAGTTCAAATTAATTACTAGAAAACCAATATTACCTAGTGAAAAAGAGCTTAAGGAGAATAATAGATCACATTCTGCTAAGCTAAGAATTATAGAAAAATTATAAGAAAGGAGTAATAGGTATGATTACAAAGAAAAAGTTAAAAACAAAATTTGATTATCAAATCAGAACTTTTGGTTTGTGTGCTTTATTGTTGTTTGCTTTTACAATGTTATTTATCACACCTAAAACTCAAGAGTTAAAAGATAATAATACAAGTATTCAATCAGAGATAAAGTTACAAGAAGACAAAAACGATAGATTAAAATTTGAAAATACTGAAATGATGATTGAAAGTACAGTAAAAAATAATGATTAATTAAAAGATAGAGTTATCTATCTTTTTTATGTAAAAAGGGAGGTAAAATAGTGAGACATTTATATAAAATACTATTTTTATGTGCCCTTTTATTAATTAGTGGATGTAGTGCTAGAAATGATAATAATGCTCAAACAGTATCATCAGAAAACACAAATTATTATAGTAAGGTAAGTGGTAGTTTAAATGATGAAATAGTTAAATCTAATGTAATGTTTTATAATAGAAATTATAGTACTTTTTTAGGAATTAAGTATAAAGAATATAATACTTATGGTAGTGGATTTATATATGATGAAGATGTTAATTATTACTATGTATTAACTAATTATCATGTAGTTACATATAATTATTCATATAATCATAATGAATTATATTTAGAAGACTATTTAGGAAATAAATATGAAACAGAAGTATTAAGTAGCGATATTAATTATGATTTAGCTATTGTTAGATTTAAAAAAGAAAATAGATTAAAAGTTTTAAAGTTTGGTAGTAATGTAGAAGTTAGAAATAGTATTAAGGCATTAGGTAATCCTGATTCTATAAAAAATGTTATTACAAATGGTCAAATTACATGTTTTTCAAATATTAATATGAATAGTAATAAATCTAAAGTTAATTTTGAAGTAATTGTACATAGTGCTAAAATTGATGGTGGTAGTAGTGGAGGAGCATTACTAAATACTGATAATGAAGTTATAGGTATTACATTTGCAGGAGCTTTTGATAAAAATGGTGAATTTGTAAATGGATATGCTATACCCGTAGAGAAAATAAAAGAATTTATAAACAAATGATATATCAATAGATATATTTTTTTTGTATGTATAAAAAAAGTTAATGCAAAGTTATAGCTATAATGTTATAATTTTTTTAGGTGGTAGTCGTGGATTCTGAATTATTATTAAATGAATTATATAATGATCCTAAAATTTCTTTTTATTTTGGTTTACTTAAAACTAGTAAATGGAGAGAATTAAAGAAAAATGAAAAAATGAAATTTTTCATTAAGTTTCATAGTTATTTATGTGATAAGTTAAATCTTTATAAGGATGTTTTAATTATTGATAATGAACATTTAGAAACTAAAACATCTAATGATACTAAGTCCGTCAATGTATCTTATGATAATGGTGGAATGATTTATATCCAAGATGTTTTTTATAATCAATATTTAACACTATTTCAATACTTTTATATTATTATGCAAAAATATCAAAAAAGAGAATGTGTAAATAGCAAAAATAAGGATGAAAAAATTAAAGAATGGAAGAAAAATTCAAGGTCTTTTTCATTTGCAGATGCTAAAATTGATTATTTATTATCTGATGATGAAAATTATGGAAGATATCAAACTATTAATGAGGATGCATTAAATTTTGCTATGGAAATGGTTTTTAAAATAGCAAAAACTAATTTTGATTATGAAGATTCTTACGATGAACAATACTTTATGAGTAACCCTTATATTTTAGTAAATGATCGAGTTATAAATGAAGGAAAAAATTTAGTGAATATGATTGAACTAGATAAAATGAATGAAGAACAAAAATTAAAGGTTATTAGCAAAAAAATTAAAAATTTACTTGATAATATTGAAGATGCAAAAGATGAAGATTTGTTTTTGGCTATTTACCCTAGTATTTCTAGTGAAATTGATAATGTTTATTTAGTAGATATTTATAATGAAATTTTAAATAGAATATATGATGGTAAATTAGTTATTAAAATAAATAGAAATGGTGTTAGAGTTGGTAATAATTCTTACAATCATAAAAAATTTAGTGAAAATCATTTTAATATTGTTATAAAAGAATGTCTTAATGATCTTGATAATAATTTAAGAAATGATAAAGAATTTCTAAGTAGTGAAATGGTTAAAGAAATGAAGTTAGAGGACGCTATTTATAATTATAAAAAGAACTGGTTCTATAAAACTATTTTATATATAGATAGAAAATTACTTGATGTTGATTTTTCACTAATAAAATATCAACCTTTATATAGACTAGTAAATAAAGAATGTTTGATGAAAAACATTAAGAAAACTACTACTAGGAGGTAAAATATATGGATGCAGAGATATTTTATAAAAGAGTTAAAGAAAATGAAGAATTAATTAATTACATAAAATCTTTTGAAAAAACTACATGGAAAGATATGGAATTAAATAATAAATTAAAATTAATTAATAATATGTTTAAAGAAATAAATAAGATTTATCCCGAATTTGGGAAAGTCGAATTTATTCCAGATTTTTTATATATGATTTTTGGTGTTAGTGTAGATAACAAAATTTATATTAATATAAGGGATATTAATTCAGTTAATCATAGATATTTTGTGCTTCAAACAATATTTCATGAATTAGGGCATTTTTATCAAAAAAGTGCTTATGAATTGTATGGTAAGGAAAAGAAAATTAATGAAATATTTAATGAAGAAGAAATAAAAAAATTTAAAGAAAATAATGACTCATCTAAATTATCAAGTGCAGATAATTATATAGGAGATACATATAATAGTTATTTAGAGTACGCTATTCAACCATTAGAGTATGAAACTGAGAAATTTAGTTATGATTTAGTTAGATTATTTAAAGATGAATTGTTTAGCGCAAATGAAGCTTATGATATTGAATATAGTACTTCTGATTTTGAATTAAATTTACGTGAGTTTAAAGAAAATAAAAATGATTTTATTCATTTTAACAAGATATATCGTTTGAATTATGAAGACTATGTTAAGGATAATAAGGAATATTTTATTAAAGATGAAATTAAGAGTGAAATTTATTATAGAAATTTAGAAAGAATTAGCGAACTTAATCTACACGAAACAATGTGTTTGTTTGATTATTGTTTTTGGAAAAATTATGATATCAATACTAAAAAAACTTTAATTAATAGATATTTAGAACTACAAGGATTTTCATTTAAAGTAGATGATGAAAATAATGATTTATTGATTAATAATGAAAAAGTTAATAGTTCTGATTCTAAGGATGTATTAGAAGTAATTTTTAATGAAATGGCAGATGAAGAAATTAGAAGAATGCTGAATAAAAAGGGTAAATTAAATAGAATAGAAAAAGAAATAGTTTTAAATTTTAATAATAACTTAATTGAAGAAAAAACTAATCCATTATTTTATAATGTTCAACCTTATATGTTATATAAGAGAAACTATGTCTTAAGAAATTTTTATGATATTTATAGAATATTTGATGAGATTCATGAGGCTAGAGGATTTTATTTTAATGATTATGAGGAAATTATTGCTAAATATGATATAGAGCCTTTGATGAAAAAGGTAGAATATTTAACAGATATGAAATTTGATGATTTTTATGAAAAAATGTTAAGTAAAATGGAAAAAACAAGAAAGACTAAACGTTAGTCTTTTTTTGTTATATAAATCATAGATTATAATGGTGATTTGTATGATAAAAGTATCTATGATTAAAAAGATTTGTAGTCTAGAAGTTATATTTTCAATTGCTATTGCTATAATTGGAGTAAGGCTTGGGTATGTACAAATACTTAGAAATAATGTGCTTCTTAATGGGGCTAGTGAATCATGGCAAAGAAGTTTTCCTCTTATGGCAAGTAGAGGCTATATTTATGATAGGAATGGAGTTAATTTAGCTATTAATGTTCCTACAATGTCTATAGCATTTATTCCATATCAAGTGAAGGAAAAAGAAAAGACTAGTGAAATATTAGCACCTATTTTAGGAATGAGTAAAGATGATATATATAATCAAATAAATAAAAAAGTATCTATTGTTAGATTAAATGGTAAGGGTAGAAATATTAGCGAAGAAACGGCGATTAAGATAAATAATCTTAGATTAGATGGAGTATATCTTATTAGAGATTCTAGAAGATATTATCCTTATGAAACTACTTTATCACATACTTTAGGGTTTGTTGGAATAGATAATCAAGGTTTAGCAGGAGTAGAAGCATATTATGATAAATATTTGCAAGGCACTAATGGTTATCTAAATTATTATATGGATGCAAAGGGAGGTTTGTTTAGTAATTTAGAGTCTAATATTATTAGTCCTGCTTCTGGTCTGAGTTTAAATTTAACAATTGATTATACAATTCAAAGTATTATGGAAAGAGAATTATCTAATGCTTATTTAAAATATTCTCCTGAATCTGTTATTGGTATTGCGATGAATCCTAAAAATGGGGAGATATTAGCTATTGTTAACTATCCTAATTATAATCCTAATAATTATAAAGATTATGATAGTGATGTTTATAATAGAAATCTTGCTATTTGGAAATCATATGAGCCTGGTTCTACTTTTAAAGTGTTTAGTTTTGCAGCAGCACTAGAAGAAAACAAGATAGATATGTATAAAGACACTTATTATGATACAGGTAGTGAATATGTAGAGGGACAAAGAATTAAATCATGGAAAAAAGGAGGACATGGTTTACAGACTTATCTAGAAGTTTTACAAAACTCATCTAACCCAGGATTTGTTTCTATTGCTAGAAAACTTGGAAAAGATAATTTATATAATTATATTAAAAATTTTGGCTTTGGTAGTAAAACAGGTATTGATATTTGGGGAGAGAGTGCTGGAATTATCTTTGATTATGATAAATATAATCTTCTTGAACAAGCTACTAGTGCATTTGGACAAGGAGTAAGTGTTACCGCATTACAACTTGTTACAGCATTTAGTAGTGTTATTAATGGAGGATATTTATATAAACCTAGCATTTTAGATAGTATTTCATTAACATCAACTGGAGAAGTAGTTTATGAAAAAGAAAATGAAATTGTTAGAAAAGTTATTAGTGACTCTACTAGTGCAAAAATGAGAGATGCTTTAGAACACGTTGTTAGTCTTGGAGGAGGAAGAAATGCTTATATTGAGGGATATAGAGTTATGGGAAAGACTGGTACTGCTCAAAAAGCTATTAATGGAGTATATCAATCTGGTAACTATAATCTTTCGATGATAGCAGGTGCACCTGCTGATGATCCTAGTGTAGTAATTTATGTAGCAATTGATAACCCTAATAGTAGCATTCAATATGGAGGAACTGTCGCAGGACCTATTGTTAGAGATATTTTAAGTGATGTGCTACCTTATTTGGGTGTTAGTAAAAGAGATGGTGGAGTAGAGAAAAAATATACTTGGATGGATACTAAAACTTATATAGTAGATAACTATATAGGACTAGGAAAAAGTAAAGTTAAATCATCTCATTTTAAATTTGAGTTTGTAGGAGAAGGTAATACAGTAATAGATCAATTACCTAAACAAGGTGAAAAGATAGAAGAAGGAAGTACAATTGTTATAATGATGGGATAGTGTAATATGATTTTATTTAAAGTGCAACTAATAATTGCACTTTAAAACATTAATTGCACTTTAAATTGCACTTTAAAGCGTGATAGTATATAATAATTTTAGGTGATTAACTATGGATTATGAAATTTTTGAAAAGTATTCAAAGGAAAGAGAACCTACAAAATATGAAAAATGTTATGCTTGGAAAACTGCTATTGGATTACAAGAAGTAGATGCTTTAAAGCCGTCATCTTATTTAATAGAAACTGCAAAAAGTAATATCGAAGGAGATATAACATTAGAAGAAGCAAAAAAGTTAATTCATACATATTATAATAAAAAATCTGAAAGAGAAGCTAAAACAGAAGAAGCAGATAAAGTTTCTGTTAGAATAGCAACATTACTATCAGAAAAGTCATTTTCTTTTTCTCCTATACAATATTTGTCTATTCATAAATCGCTATTTGAAGGAATATATAGTCATGCAGGAAAAATAAGAGATTATAATATATCAAAAGAGGAATGGGTTTTAAATGGTGATACAGTAATATATGGAAATGCATTTGATTTAAGTGAAACACTAGAATATGATTTGGAAAAAGAAAAAAAATTCGACTATAAAGATTTGAGCATCGATGATATGATTAAACATCTTTCACGCTTTGCATCAGATTTGTGGCAAATACATGTGTTTGGAGAAGGAAATACTAGAACTACTGCAGTTTTTCTAATTAAATATTTAAATAAATTAGGATTTGATGTTACTAATGATACTTTTGAAAAACATTCTTGGTATTTTAGGAATGCTTTAGTAAGAGCTAATTATAATAATGTTTCTAAAGGAATATATGAAACAACTTATTATTTAGAACTTTTCTTTAGAAATTTACTTTTAAATGAGAACAATGAATTGTCTAATAGGAAGATGAATATTAGTTATAAAAATATTGAAGAAAAAGATGAATCTATAGAAATTAATCAAAATGAAAAAGATATCTTAAATATATTAAAAGAAAATGCTAAATTAACGCTTGAAGAAGTAAGTGTTAAAATAGGAAAATCTTTAAGAACAGTAAAATCAATTATAAAATCATTAACTATAAAGAAAAAGATTGAAAGAGTAGGAAGTAAAAAGAGTGGATATTGGAAAGTGTTATAAAAAATCTTTAATATATTTTTAAAGTTTTTGGATTGAAATCCCAAAACTATTGATAAAAATACTTTTTTTGGATATAACACAAATAATGAAAGTGTGGGGAAATTTATATGATTATAAAAGAGAAGAGTATTTAAATAAACTTATTGCTTTAAAGGATAAACAAATAATTAAGATTATTATAGGAATTAGAAGATGTGGTAAATCTATATTAATGGAGATTTTTAAAAATTATTTATTAGAAAATGGTGTGAATAGTAAAAATATTATTTCAATTAATTTTGAAAATATATTATCAAGTTGCAGCGACTGTTAGGGATGAAAAAACATTGAAAAGAGAACTAAAACCTATACAAAACATTAGTGATAATTATCCTAAATTTATTTTAACTTTAGATGAAGATTTGGAAGCTGATTATGATGGAATAAGGAGAGTAAATGCTTTAGATTGGCTTTTAGGAGATGTTGAATAAGAAATAAATCTCCAAACTAAAAATAAAAAGGAAATCATTATAAAATGTTATGATGATTTTTTTTATATTTATATTTATATTTATTATAAATATATAATTTACGAAGCAATTTTGGCCTAAAATAATTTTAATTAAAAGTATATATTAATGACATAAGAAGCAGTAATCATAATCATCTTTCCTTTCTTTTCTTTATGCTGCTTCTTATAAAATAAATCTTGTGAGGTATGATATTATGTTAGAAACAAATGAATTAAAAATAAATTATTTTACTTACCTTATTTATATAAAGCAAAAAAGTGATATTTTTAAGGGCTATTGGAT
>CAKORZ010000025.1 GCA_934101685.1 uncultured Bacilli bacterium | reverse complement strand
CCAGATGAAGCCATTGAAAGAATAAAAAATGGAGAACAATACATAATAAGATTTAAATCCAGTGGAAATGAAAATAACAAGATTACAGTTTATGATGAAATAAGAGGAAAACTAGATTTAACAGAAAATGATTTAGATATAGTAATTAGAAAAAGCGATGGTCTTCCTACATATCACTTTGCTCACCTAGTCGATGATCACTTCATGCGCACTAACTTAGTAATTAGAGGTGAAGAATGGTTACCTTCTTTACCTATTCACTATGAATTATTTAAGACTATGAATTGGGAATTCCCTAAATATGCTCACTTACCAGTTGTAATGAAAATTGGTGAAAATGGTTCAAGAAGAAAATTATCAAAAAGACTTGATGCTGAAGCTGCTGTTTCTTTCTTCTTAGACAATGGCTACCCTCAATCTGGATTAGTAGAATACTTGTTAACTCTTATTAATTCTAACTTTGAAGAATGGAGAATGGAAAACCCAAAAGCTGATTTGCACGACTTTAAACTATCATTTGAAAAATTCTCTGTTGATGGAGCTTTATTCGACTTAGATAAAATTAAAAATATATGTAAAGAAGTATTATCTAGAATGGATAAAAAAGAAATCACTAATGAAACATATAAATGGGCTTCTATGTATGATAGTGAATTAAAAGAAATTATTGATCAAGATAGAAATTATTTTGAAGAAATAATGAATATTGAAAGAGAAATAGAAAAACCACGTAAAGATTATGAAAAATATAGTGATATAAAAGAAAGTATATTGTTCTTCTATGACAAATACTATGATGAAATGCTAAAAGAACCATTACCTTTTAATGAATCAATCAGCAAAGAAGATACAATAAATGTTTTAGAAACTTTCTTAAAAGATAATGATACTACTCTAGATGAAACAGAATGGTTTAACAATTTAAAGAAAATTGCTGTTAAGTGTGGATTCTGTGATAACGTAAAGGAATATAAGAAAAATAAAGAAGCTTATAAAGGACACATTGGTGATGTTGCTTCAATTATAAGAATTGCTATGTGCACAAAAACTAGATCACCTAATTTATACAATATTCTTCAAATTCTAGGTAAAGATAGATATGAAGAAAGAGTTAATAAAGTAGTTAATTTATTAAAATAAGAATATTAAAAAAGAAGAATTTCAACAATTCTTCTTTTTTATAATATTATCTACGATTTTTCTTAATAAAAGGAAACGCTTTATTTGCTAAATGTGTATTATGTTCTTTTAATTTAGAATATATTGCTCTTTTATCTTTATCCTCTAGTTTTTCAAAGTTATCTAAGAAATATTTTTGAATTTTTTCACTTGGATTATTAATATAATTAATTGCATTTAAGTTTCTACTCAAAGCCTCTTTTTGAATTTTTTCACTTGGATTTTTAATTCTAGCAATAAGCCTATAATCACTACTTATAACATACTGTTCTACTTTTATTGTAGGATTTTCTATAAACTTAATTGCATCCTTTTCATTTTTTACTGCTTCCATTTGAACTTCTTCGCAAGGATCTTTTATAACTTGTATAATATACCCATTCTTTTTAACTGCATATAATTGAGCTTCTATTGTAGGATTTTCTATATGTTGAATAGAAAAGGCACTACCTTTAACTGCTTTCATTTGCATTTCTTCATCAGGATTTTCAATATATTCAATTGCATATGCATATCTATCAATAAGATACAACTTAGTTTTTCTAGTTGGTTCAGGAATAAGAGGATAAAATCTCCAACTCATATCTATAAGTTTATATTGATTTTCTTGTGATAAATTAGGCACATATTTAGTAACATCTGTACATCTAGAAATTGCTTTCAATGCCACTGCATCACTTGGATTATCAATTAAAGTTATATAATGAGCATTCATTCCTACTGCATATAATTGCACGCTTTCTGGTGGATTAATTAAATAAGGGAAACTAAATATATTAGTTTTAATTAACCTTTCCATTAATTCATCGCTCATCTTAGAGACATATTGTAAAGCTTCACATCTATTTTTTGCAACACTAACAACAACATCATCAGTAGGATTATTAATATATCTAATATAATTTAAATTTCTTTTCACTAGATATTTTTGCACATTTTCGCATAAATGAGGAACTAATTTAGCAGTTCTAACATCCTTAGATACAGCTAACATCTGAATTTTTTCACTTGGATTTTTAATATACTTGATCATTCTAGGATCTTTACTAACCGCATATTCTTTCAATTCTTCATTAGGATTTTTTATTTTCAAAAAGCACTCTAGATTAAGATCCATAGCAGCCTTACATACATTATTACTTGGATTATTTAATTTATAAAACACATCGAAATCATCTTTTATTGCCTCGATTAACACATCGTCAGTAGGATGTACAATTTTAAATACACTGTTTCCACCCCATCTTTGTATATGCGCTAATTGATATTTTTCAGATATATTTGGATATTTACTAATAGTATCTTCATGACTATTAATGGCTGTAAGCATAAACTCTTCACTTGGTTCTTTTATTTTCAAAATATAATCAGGATTATTCTTTATTTTTTCTATTTTCTTATTTTTATTATATTGTCTAATTTTATCAATTAATCCCATTTATATCACCCTTTTCATTAGCAACATAATTATATCAAAGGATTATCAAAAAATAAACAACTTTTTTAGAGCCAAAATAAAAAAGCCTTTCGGCTTTATTTTAAAATATATAAAATTCCTATAGTTCCTTTACCACAATGTGAACTAATTACACACCCAGCATGAGTTTCTTCAACATGTGCATTTGGAACCTCTCTAGCAAGAACTTCTTTTAAGTATGCAGCATCTTCATCAGCATATGTATGAGTTATCATAACGCAATCATTATAGATGTTATCCTTATTGCTTACAATATCATCAATCATAACTTGAAGCGCTCTTCTTTTACCAATCGGTTTTGCCATAACACTCATTTTACCATCTTCAACAATAATAACAGGTTTAAGTCTTGCCATAGTCCCAAAAAATCTAGCAACACCACTACATCTTCCACCTTTATGAAGATATTCTAATGATTCTACAGCAAATTTTGATCTAACATTAGGAACTAATTTATCTACTTCTTCTTTAATTTCTTTTACATTTTTACCATTTCTAGCAAATTCACAAGCCTTTAATACTAAAAGCCCTATTCCAGATGATAAGTTTCCACTATCACTAATTTGAATTCTTTCTGTATTTAACTCTTGTTTTGCTGCTAAAGCATTATTATATGTAGATGATAATTTACTTCCTATACCAGTATAGAAAATATCATATCCCTCATCTAAATATTTTTTAAATACTACAAGAAAATCTCCTATTGAACATGCAGATGTTTTTGGCAACTCTTTTCTTTCTTTTACTAACTCATATAATTTAGAAGGAACTATTTCTTCACCATCTTTATATATATCAGAATCAAAAGATACATACAATGATACTAATTTAACATCATTTTCCTTAATAAGTTTTTCTGACAAATCACATGTACTATCAGATAATATAATAACTTTATTCATTTACATTCCTCCCAAAAACACACACTATTTATTTTATTTAAAAATCATCACCAAGTAAATCCATTATAGAAATTTTTTCATAATTTTCATCTTGTTTTTCTTCTACTTCTTCTTTTTCTTCCTTTTTATCTATAGTAAATTGCTCTTCTATATGATATGTTGGAGTATCTTTACTTACTACACAAACTTCATTAGTAGAAGTTAGAATAACTAATTCTTTATCCTTTAACTCTAATTCTCCCCTAATATTTTTATCAAAAGGTTGTGTTCTTTCACTAATATCAACTTCTAATGTTTCATTCTTATTAGTTAAAGCATAAGCTTTCTTTTCTTCATTTACAAATCCTACTCCAACAACCTTATGAGGATCTGATTTAAAGCATTTATAAACAGGAGTAGCCTTATTAGTTCTTAAAGTTAAATTAATATTACGAGGATTAATTACTTTATGTCCTCCCTTATCAGTTACTAAATACATTAATCTAGTAGATTCATTAGTTAATACAACACTTCCAACAATATGGCCTGTTTTATTAATATCACTAACAGCTTTAACACCACTTGATTTAATTCCAAGTAAAGGAACACCATTTTCATGATATCTTAAAGCATTGCCAGTTTCACTAACTACTACAATTTCACTATCACCATCACTATAACTAGCACCAACCATTGCATCATCTGATTTAAGTCCCATACATTTTATAGGTTTAGTATACCTTTGTGCTTTAAATTCTTCTAAACTAGTCCTTTTAACAATACCATTTTTAGAAACCATAACAATATTGATATCTTTATTAAAATCTTTTACTAATAATGCACTAATAATATATTCTTCACTAGTTAAAGTAACTATGTTATTTATATGAACTCCTTCATCTTTCCATTTTCCTTCATTTAATTCATATACAGGAATATATAAATAATTACCTTTATTAGTAAATAATAATAATGTATCTGTTGTCATAGCTTTAGTTATACTTACTATTAAATCATTTTCCTTAGTAGCAGGTAAAATACCTTCACTTGCACTATAAGACTTCATTGAAGATCTTTTACAATATCCTTTTCTAGTAATACTTACCATTACTTCTTCCTTAGATACCATAGCCATCTTATCAATTACTAAATCATCAACTTCATCTTGTATTTCACTTTTTCTTTCAGTTGCATATGATTTTTTAACTTCATTTAATTCACTAATAATAAGTTTTTTCATTTTCTTATCATCTTCTAATAAAGCATTTAATTCAATACACAATTCCTCTAAATTACTTTCTTCTTCCTTTAGCATAGTAACATCAGTAGATGATAATCTATAAAGTTGCATAGTAACTACTGCTTCTGATTGTTTCTCACTTAAAGCGAATCTTTCCTGTAATCTAGTTTTACATTCTCCTTTATCTTTACTAGATCTAATTAATTTAATTACTTCATCTAAATTATTAATAGCAATAATTAAGCCTTCAATTATATGCAAACGAGCTTTTGCTTTATTTAATTCAAAGACAGTTCTTCTTGTATCAACATCAACTTGGTGATTAATATATGCATCAAGTAAACCAGTTAAAGGCATTAACATAGGTCTCTTATTAGCTATAGCTATAACATTATAGTTATAATTAATTTGTAAAGATGTTTGTTTCATTAAATAATTTAATATAACATTAGCATCTACATCTTTCTTTAAATCTATAGCAATTCTAAGTCCTACTTCTTTATCAGACTCATCTCTAACTTCAATTATACCATCAACTTTTTTATCAAATACTAATTGATCTATACTTCTAACTAAATCACTTTTAACAACTTCAAAAGGAATTTCTGTAATAATAATTTGTTTTTCACTCTTATTTTCTATTATTTCAGTTTTAGATTTAACAACACATTTACCTCTACCAGTTTTAAAAGCTTCTAATATTCCATCTTTTCCTTGAACTATACCACCTGTTGGAAAATCAGGGCCTTTAATATACTCCATCAAATCTTCTGTAGTACATTTAGGATTCTTTATACGATATACAGTAGCATCGATAACCTCACCTAAATTATGAGGAGGTATTTCAGTTGCATAACCAGCAGCAATACCTTTTGCACCATTTACAAGTAAATTTGGAAATCTACAAGGTAAAACAGTTGGCTCTAATGATGTATCATCAAAAGTATATGCCATTGTAACAGTATCCTTATCAATATCTTTTAATAGTTCTCCTGATATTTGACTAAGTCTTGCCTCAGTATAACGCATAGCAGCTGCAGGGTCATTATCAATAGATCCATTGTTACCTTGCATATCAATCAAAGGAGCATTTTGTTTCCACCATTGAGACATTCTTACCATTGCATCATACACACTTGTATCACCATGAGGATGGTAATTACCAATAACAACACCTACTGTTTTTGCACTTTTTCTAGTAGGTTTATTGTATGTATTTCCTTCAACATGCATTGCATATAATATTCTTCTTTGAACAGGTTTTAATCCATCTCTAACATCTGGAAGAGCTCTATCTTGAATAATATATTTAGAATACTTACCAAATCTATCACCAAATATATCCTCTAAAGGAAATACTAAATTCTTATCACTCATTAATTAGCACTCCCTTCTGTATAACTATCTTCTAATGTAAACTTAACATTATCTTCTATCCATTGTCTTCTTATATCAGCTTTATCACCCATTAATACACTAATTCTTCTCTCAGCAGCTATAGCATCATCTATAGTTACTTCAATCAAGCTTCTTGTTTCAGGATTCATAGTTGTTTCCCATAATTGATGATAATTCATTTCACCAAGTCCCTTATATCTTTGAATAGTAAAACCATTACCAAATTCTTTTTTATAAGTTGCTAACTCTTCATCATCCCATGCATATTTAAATTTTTCTCCTTTATTAGTATTTTTACTAATCTTATATAAAGGAGGACATGCAATAAATACGCGATGATTTTCTATTAAAGGTCTCATAAATCTATATACAAATGTTAAAATTAATACTTGAATATGAGCTCCATCTGTATCAGCATCGGTCATTATAATTAATTTACCATAATTAGCATCTTTTATATTAAAATCACTACCAATACCTGCTCCCATTGTATTAACAATAGTGGCTATTTCTTCATTTTTCATTAACTCAGCAAGTTTAGTTTTTTCACTATTTATAACTTTACCACGAAGTGGAAGAATTGCTTGGTGATGTCTATCTCTACCTTGCTTTGCACTACCACCAGCAGAATCACCCTCGACTAAGAATAATTCGTTTTTAATTTTTTCTTTAGATTGAGCAGGGGTTAATTTACCACTAAGTATTTTCTCTACCTTTGCTTTTTTAATACCTCTTGCTTCATCTCTTGCTTTTCTAGCAGCTTCTCTTACTTGATATGCTTTTAATGCTTTTTTAATCAAATTTTGTGCTACTTCTTTATTCTCATCTAAATAAATACTAAGTTTATCATAAACCATATTTTCTACAGCACCTTTTGCCTCACTAGTGCCTAATTTAGACTTTGTTTGTCCTTCAAATTGAAGTAACTTTTCAGGAACTTTAACAGATATAATAGATGTTAATCCCTCTCTTATATCATTACCCTCTAAATTCTTATCTTTATCTTTTAATAAGCCTGTTTTTCTAGCATAATCATTGAAAGCTTTAGTAAATGCACTCTTTAATCCAACTTCATGAGTGCCACCATCTTTAGTTCTAACATTATTAACAAAAGACAAAGTATTTTCATCATACTCTTCGCAATATTGAAAAGCTACATCCATTGTAATACCATTAGGATCACTACCTTCAAAATGAACAGGATTATTAATAGGTGTTCTAGATACATCTATAAATTCAACAAAAGCAATCATACCATTTTCATAATGATATGTTTCTTGACGATCATTTCTTAAATCAATTAAATTTATTTCCAATCCTTTTAATAAGAAAGCGCTTTCCTTAAGTCTTTCACTTATTGTATTAAAATTAAATTCTGTAGTAGAAAATATTTTTGGATCTGGTTTAAAATGAACCATTGTACCATGTCTATATGTATTTCCTATTACTTCAAGTGGAACAACTGTTTTTCCACCATTTTCAAAACGTATATGATGAACCTTTCCATCTCTATAAATAGTTACATCCATAAATGTAGATAAAGCATTAACCACACTACCACCAACACCATGTAAACCACTAGATGTTTTATATCCACCTTCTTGACCAAATTTACCACCAGCATGTAACACTGTATAAACAACTTCTGGAGTAGATTTACCAGAAGCATGCATTCCTGTAGGAACTCCTCTACCTTCATCTAATACAGATATTGAATTATCTTTATAAATAGTAACTGTTATTTTGTTACCATAACCAGCCATTACTTCATCAATTGCGTTGTCTACTATTTCCCATACAAGATGATGCAATCCACGATAATCCGTAGATCCAATATACATACCTGGACGTTTTCTAACTGCTTCTAGTCCCTCAAGTATTTGGATACTACTCTCATTATAACTATTTTTTGCCGCCACAAAAAAAACTCCCTTCATAGTTTTACAAATTTATTATACTAAAATCACTTTTAAAATGCACGACATTAAGATATAATTTAAATGTTTGAGGGTGAATATATGTATATATTTTTAACAGTTGTAATGAGTTATCTTCTTGGAGCAATACCAAATGCTTTGATTATTGGAAAAGTATTCTTTAATAAAGATATAAGAGAATATGGGAGTGGCAATTTAGGTGGAAGCAATACAGGTAGAGTGCTAGGAAAGAAGATGGGAGTACTAGTAATGTTTTTAGACGTTTTAAAAGCAGTACTTGCAGTTTTATTCACCAAATTAATAATTATTAACACTAATCCTGAATTAGTTAATTTAAGTATCTATTTATCAGGTGCATTTGTAATAATTGGGCATTGTTATACATGCTTTGCAAAATTTAAAGGTGGAAAAGCAGTTGCTTCTACTTTTGGCATACTTTTTATAACTAATATTTATATTTTCTTAATTTGTTTGGCATTATATGTAATCATTTTAAAACTATGTAAATTAGTATCTTTAGATTCAATTATTATTTTCTTTGTTGCTGCTTTACTTGCTCTAATACCTATATTTAGAGAATCACCTTTACTTAATATAACATTTGATATGTACTATCCATTAAGTTTGTTCTTATATGCTTGCTTTGTCGTATACAGACATAGATCTAATATTGAAAGATTAAAAGAAGGAACAGAAAGAAAAATAACTTGGATGAAATAAAAAATGGTTAAATTCATTAACCATTTTTTTATAATCTAATAATTCCCATTAAATTTAAGTATTCATTAATTTCTTTTTTTATATATTCTTGATCAATAACAATACTCTTAGTTTTTTCTAATATTTCTTTATCAAAATCTAAACTAGAATAATCTAATTTTAACTCTTTTAATAAAAGTAAAATTTCTTTTTCATGTTCTGGATAAAATTTATATAATGTATCATATGCATTTAATGGTTTATCTTCTTTAGTGTACCTAGCACATTCCCAATCAAATATCATCTCTAAATAATCTAATCTATTATAATCCTTTATATTGCTATTAAAATGATGTCTAACACCACTTCTATGAATTAAATTAGCTTCTTTTTTAGTCATATATAGATACATTATAACTTTATCCATATCATGTATCTTTGCTCTCTCTAATAATTCTTTTTTATCAATTGTATTACAATATTTTTCTATACAACATTTAAGCGCTACTCTATGCTTAAGCGTATATTCTATATAATTCAAATTTTCCATATTTTTTACTCCTTTTATAATATAAAAAAGCCCTAAGGCTTATTTATATCTATTCATAGAATTCATTACTTGTTTAATTTGTGTTTCAGAAGGTTTTCTACCCATTTGTAAGAACATTGCTCTAATCATTTTCTCGTTAATTGGAGGATTCTTCTTTAACTGGTTTGCAAAAATCTTTCTAGAAACAAAAAATCCTATAACTGCACCACCTATTAAACCACCTAATAAATATAAAATATTTGCTAACATATTTCTACCTCATTTCCTTTAATATTTTAACTAAATCTTGAAGAACTTACAAGTCCAATGATTTCAATTTTATAATTATTTACATCAATAACTATTAAATCCGGAAAATTATCCCCTAAAGTATTAATAAACGGACTTATTTCATAATCTGTCTCAATAGTTAAATAATTATGATATAAGCATAATGTTTCTTTATTAGAAGTAATAAAATTATTTAATGTAAATTTATTATCTACATACTCAAAGTCTTTTCTCTCCTTATACTTTTCTTTCAATAGTTCACTTATTTTATTGCAATCCAATTCCTTAACAAATAAATTAAATTGTTTTTCATAATATGTAGAATCTTCTTTTCTAAAAAATAATTCTAAAAAGGCCTTAAGATTATCTCCTTTAAACAAACTATAAAAATCATCTTCAATTAAATAAAAATAATATTTTTTCATATAATCACCAATAAAATATTACTAATATTTGCATGTCGAAATTTATCTAATTTACTTAATTATTCTCTTTATTTTGTTATAAACGCTATCTAAATCAAAGGCATAATGTTTTATAACATCACTTGCTTTAGCGCTTACTCCAAATGTATCTACGCCAATATTATGTTTACCATATTTACTCCATCCAAAAGTAGATAACATTTCAAGAGTAATAGTATTACTATATTTGTTACATAATATACTCTTTTTATACTTATTACTTTGCTTTTCAAACATATACCACGAAGGCATTGAAATCACATTTACTTTAATTCCTTCACTTTCAAATTTATTAGAAACATCTATTGCTAGATCAACTTCACTACCACTTGCAATAATGCTATATTTGCTATCTTTACTATACTTCACAAAATAAGCACCTTTGTTAAACTCATCTTCTTTAACCCTGTGCATAGTTTTTAAATTTTGTCTAGATAGTATTAATGCTGTAGGGTTATTGCTCTTATAGGCATACTTATAAGCATATTTAGTTTCTTCTTCATTGCATACTCTAATCACATTAAAATTAGGAATACTTCTTAACATTGCAAGTTGTTCAATTGGTTGATGAGTAGGTCCATCTTCTCCAACCGCTATAGAATCATGAGAATATAATAAAATATTATTTAAATTCATAAAAGAAGCCATCCTTAAAGCTGCTTTTGCATAATCACTAAACACTAAGAAACTTCCACCAAACACCTTTAATCCACCATGAAGTAATATACCATTATTAATTGAAGTCATCGCAAATTCTCTTATTCCATAATTAACAGTTTGCCCTTCATAACTATCTTTAGTTATATAGCTAGAATTGTCTAATGAAGTCATAACAGATTTAGCCACATCTGCACTTCCACCTATAACATTTTTATTATCCTTACATAATAAATTAAGCATTATTTTAGATGCATTACGTGTAGATATTTCTTTATCCATTTCTATTTTATAATTATCAAGACTATTAAAATCTAATTCATTATCTAAACATTTAAGCAAATAATTATATTCACTAACATATTTTTTCTTATACTCATTTAATAACTTATTCCATTTATTAAACTTCCTTTTCCCTCTAGTATAAAAATTATCATAAAAATCTTTATAACTTTCTTCACTATAATTAAAACTAGTAGATACGCCCAATTTTGTTTTTAACTCTTTTAAATCCTCTTCATCTAAAGGAGATCCATGTACTTTACATGTTCCCTCATATTTACTTCCCTCACCAATTATAGTTTTAACAATTATTAATGTAGGTTTTTCGCTTTTTTTAGCTTCATTAATACTTTTTTCTAATATATTAACATCACTATTTTCTAAACTAATAACATTAAAATTACAAGCTTCAAATCTTTTCTTTACATCTTCATTAAACGAATTTGACAAAGGTCCATCAAGAGTAACATCATTAGCATCATATAAAACAATTAATTTATTCAAGTTAAGATTGCCCGCTAAAGAAATAGCCTCTTGAGTAACTCCCTCTTGCATATCACCATCACCACACAAAACATATGTATAATGATCAAATAGTTTTATATCTTCTTTGTTAAATAAATCAGCTAATTTTCTCTCTGCAATCGCCATTCCAACAGCCATAGGTATGCCTTGTCCCAAAGGACCACTTGAAGCATCTACTCCATCAGTTTCATTTATCTCTGGATGTCCTGGAGTAATAGAATTTAATTTTCTAAAATTTTTAAGGTCATCCATACCAATATCATAGCCACATAAATGCAAGATATTATACAAAAGACTAGAAGCATGACCACTTGCTAAAACAAATCTATCTCTATTTATCCATTTACTTTTTTTAGGATATGCATTTAACACCTTATTATATAGTGTATATAAAATAGAAGCACTGCTCAAAGCCATTCCAGGATGTCCACTTTTAGCATTACAAATAGTATCCATAGTAACTGCTTTAATTTCATTTATTGTCTTCATCATCCTCTTTATACTCCTTTACTATTTCTATTGAATCTAATTGTTGTTTAAATCCTTCTCTAAACAACTTTAAATACTCTTTTCTAAGATTTGCTTGTTCTACTTTTTCTTCCTCAGTTAATCCAACTTCTTTACTCTTCTTTGCTAAAAAGTTTATTCTTTGAATAAGTTTTTGATCAATCATTTTCTAAATTCCTCTTTTCAATATAATTTTCTGCTTCAATTATTGTTGCAAACTTTCTAATTGTTCTTTCACTATCTTTTTTCTTAACTCTAAAGAATCCGTCATCACCTTTTATAATCACAAATTCTCCATAATCAGGAACATTCTCTTCAATTTTATTTTCTTTTTCTTCTTCAACAGTTTCTGTATTATTTTCAACTACTTCTTCCTTATTATCTTCACATTTTTCACTATCTTTATTTACTTCTTCTACTGTTTCTCTTATTTCATTCTTTTCATTTTTAACTAGTAAATATACTATTAAAGCTAATAAAGCCACTAATAATATTATAAGCCATATTTTCCCATAAATACTTTCAAATAATTTTTCTAAAAACATAAATATTCACCTCAATATAATTATAAAAAAAAGATAAAAAAAAAGACAGGTTTTACCTGTCATATTTATCAAATTAATTCTTTTCTATTCCTAAGATTTCAACTTTATAAGGTTTAGCAACTTCTACTTCAACGATATCTCCTACTTTATGACCTAAAACAGCCTTTGCTAATGGAGATTCACTTGATAGTTTATTTTCCATAGGATTAGCTTCAATAACACCAACAATTTCATATGTATCTTTTTCATCAAAATCAATCATATTAATTGTTACTTTAGCACCAACTTGAACAGTTTTAGTTGATACCTTATCTTTAATTAATTCATAGTTTGCTAAAATTGCTTCAATTTCTTTAATTCTAGCTTCTACTCTTGCTTGTGCTTCTCTTGCTGCATCATAATCTGCATTTTCAGATAAATCACCAAGTGCTCTAGCTTCAACTAATTCCTTTGTAATTGTAGGTCTCTCAACATCTAATAAATGTCTATATTCAGCCTCTAATTTGCTTACTCCTTCTTTTGTTAATTGAAATTTTTCCATAAATAACTCCCCACTCCTATATATTTATTTCAAATACTCACGAATTATAGCATGTAAAATTATAAAGTACAAGTTTTATATTAATAATTTTATACTTTAAAATTAGACATATTTAGAATATGTATTTTTGTAATATTTGATACTATTTTTTTATTTATTCTTCTTCATCTAAAAAAGCTTCTAACACTTCATTTGCAACTTTCCACTCTTCTTCAGTTTCAAGTTCACTAAGTGAATGAGTTTTTTCATCATATCTAAAAGGCATTACTTCTCCATTTTCATCATTTTCATCATAGTATAAAACATATTTATGTCCCAACTCTTCATTTTCAAAAGTAAGCAAAATAGTTAATTCTACTTCACTTCCATCTTCTTTAGTAATTAATATTTTATCATCTGCCATTTTTATTTTCCTCCCTTATTTCCATCTAAATAATTTTGTAAAATCACAACTGCTGCCATACTATCAATAATTTTTTTTCTTTTATTTCTAGATAAATCAAACTCTAATAGCCTATTTGTAGCAAGTTTAGTAGTCCATCTTTCATCTTCCATAATAACTTCTATATTTAATAGTTCTTTTAGTTTATCTCCAAAATCTTTACACATTAACGCTTTATCTCCAACATCGCCATTCATGTGCTTAGGAAAACCTAGAACTATTTTTTTTACATCTTTTTGTTTAACTATTTCTTCAACTCTTTTTATTGCACTTTCAAAATCATTTTCTCTAAACCTATATGTTTCAACAGCACTTGCTATCATCTCTAAATTATCAGATATTGCTATTCCAATAGTTCTAGTGCCTAAATCAAGTCCCAATATTTTACTCACAGCATCTACTCCTTACTTTTTCTTATTATATCACTCTTTATATAAATTCTATATTTATTTATTTCAAAAGTTTTTATATGATTGAAAAAATAGTATAATACTAATAAGGATGTGAAATAATGATAAAAGTTATTGCAACAGATTTAGATGGGACTTTATTAAAGCCTAAAAATAAGCATGCTCTTGTTGACAAAGAAAACAAGCAGTTTATACAAAACTTTTATGGTGATATAGTACTTGTGACAGGCAGAAGCCCAAAATTTTGTGCTAAAGTTTGCAATTGTTTAAAAATTCAGCACAATTTTGTAGCGTTAAATGGGGCTATTATTGTTAAAAATGGTTCTATTATATATAGTCAATCAATGAAAAAAATTATTTTAGCTAACTTATTAAAATATTTAAATGATAACTATACAAACTTTGAATTTATAATATTTGATAAATATGATGATATTACTATTTACACAGCTTATAACAAAAAAGAAACTAAAAAGAAATATAAAAAATTACATCGTAAAAATGGAAAATTACAAGATAAAATGATAATAAACAATGATTTAGTTAATATATATTTAAATGAAACTAATATAGAAATATATAAAGCTTTAATTTACGCTGATTTTAATATGGAAGATGTTGGAAATCACTTAAAAGAAAAATATGGAGATCATTTTTCCTTTGTAGTAAGTGATAAATCTATAGAAATATGTCCAAAAGGAGTAAATAAAGGCGACGGATTGCAATATTTAATAAGCACAACTAAAGTGAAAAACGATGAAGTTTTTGTAGTTGGTGATAGCATAAATGATATACCTATGTTTGAAAAATTTAGTAATTCTTTCTTTATAAATAATGGAAATACAGCAGTTAAAGTAAAAGCAAAGCATGTCTTAAATAAATTTAGTGAATTATCTGCTTTTACTAAAATGAATGATAATTTTTTATAGGAGTTTATTATGGATTACTCAAATTATACAGTTTTTGCTATTTTGAAATTTAAAATGGAATTTTTAGATTGCTTAGAATATTCACTTATGAATTATAAAGTTGAAGAAAAAACTATAAAAAATACTTTAAGTTATTTAAAAGATGAATTTACAAACGGAACATACAAGCAAATAGTATCTAAACTTTTTACATCATACAACAAATTAAATGAGCATCTCGCCTCTTTTCTAAAAAAGTATAACTACAATAAAATAGTTAAAATCATAAAAAACGATAGTATAAAAGAAATAATTAAATATAATGAATGTTTAATTGATTGTTTTGAAACATTTAAATATATAACAAATGCTTTTTTTGAAGAAAAAGAAATTTTAAATAAATTAAATGAAGACATTATACTATAAGCAATAAGCATTTCATTAATTTTATGTTTTTTAATGTTTATTATAGATATATAAATTTAAAAGATAACTTATCTAAAAATACGACTAAAAAACTATTTAGGATCATGAATTATTGCAATAAAGATAATGAATTTGATGATTATTTAAATAATAAACAAGAAATCAATAATAAAATAGAAAAACTATCAAATAAGTGCATATCAATTGAAAAAGAACAATATAGTATTTTAGAAAAAGTTATTAATTTAATAAATAACGAAATAAAAAAGAATTAAAAGATTAATATTAAATTGTATTTATAATTAAATTTTGATATTATAAGAAAGTATCGAGGAGAAGATAAAATGAAAAGTAAAAAATCAACAGTAAAAAAAGTATTCTATATAATATTATTAGTAGTACTAAGCGTTATGCTTGTAAGTTCACTTGTATTTGGAATTTTTGGGGCTTACTTCCCTTCAATAAGTGAAGATATAGTAGACTGGTATTTAAGAGTTTTCAAAAAAGACATATCATTATTGAAAACATCTGTAATACTATTATTAATATCATCAAGTTTACTAGTATTAACATTATCATTCAAAGATTTTAAGAAAAAATATGTAGATTAAAATTGTATTTATCAAAAAGTTTCTTCAAAAAAAGGAACTTTTTTATTAAACAAATTTTGAACAAACAATAAATTAATTGCATAAACATATGATATAATTTAATTAGGTGATTATTATGAAAAAAATATCTTTATTATTCATGTTAATGTTTTCACTTTTAACTAGTGGATGTACCATATATTATGATAACACTAACCCCGATGAAGAAGAAACCAATCCTTCTGATCCTAGTGAAAATCCCTCTACTCCAGATGAGCCTTCTTCACAAGGTGAAAGAGAACCTTTAAATATAAGTGAAAATGCATTATTTTACCCATCATCGCTTAGCTTAGAAAGTGAGATAATAAAAAATTATTCATATATAGATAGCTCTAAGACAGGCGAATATGAAGTATATTCTGCCTATTATTCAGAATATTATGACACAATATATATAGCATATACAGAAATAGAAACACATAATCAAACTTTAAAAGCCAAAGACCTTTATGAAATAGAAATGCATGCCGTTAATTATTTTGAAAGTGATGAAACAAGAAGTGAAGATAAAAATTACTTAAAAGCAGTACGAATATATCCAGATAGATTAGCAAGTTCATGCAGAAAAGGATTAGACGATAATAG